>JAHWHZ010000003.1 GCA_019322895.1 Candidatus Woesearchaeota archaeon | reverse complement strand
GAACAACTTACAAATACAGAATTGAAGCTCACAGAACTCATGATTCATTAATTGAAGAAATAAAAAAATTAAAAGAACAAAAAACAGGAGTTCCTTTGATTGTGTATTTGTTTAAGGAAGAATGATTATTTTATTCTAATTTTATTTTACCATTTTCGTCTATTCTTGCAACTTGCCAATCATATTTCTTTGTATAAATTACTCTCATCACTTGATTACGCAATTTTTTAAGAATAGGATTATTGAGATTGTGCCAAAGGAAAATAACTTCGTCAACTGCTGTTTCTTTTTTGGTCATCCCCTTGAATGCCACAAAATCAATTGGATTAAGAATTGGCTTGACATCATAGGGGTCAAGCTTAAGTGCCTTTAGTTCTGGGGAGATATGTTTCTTTACAGCAGTTTCAGCTTCTTTTCTTCCTTTCTCTCGAGCAATCTCTCTTAATTTTTCTTCTTGTTCTTCAAATCTCTCCTCTTTCTTTTGTAATGCTACAACTTTATCTTCAAAACCATCAAGCCAAGTTTTAGCCGCGGGTCCTTTTGTCTTAAGTCTTAAATCAGATACCCTTACAAGTTCTCCGCAACAAGGACACACACAAAGAATCTTCCTAAACTCCTGAAATTCTTCGAAGAAATCGCTCATTTTAACACCTTATAGCGAACTTTTCTATCTTCGACAGCCTCTTTAACCGCCTTCTGATGCTTGTTAAGTCTCGCTCCCCCACTTTTAACTTCTATAAAACTTAAGGAATCAATTTTATTGATAGACATTCCATTAAATGTAATTAAGTCTATGGGGTCACCAAGAAACCTACAATCAGGCAGTTGCCATTTAAAGTCCTTCATAGTTGGAAGGACAACTTCAAGTTTCTTTCCTATATTCACAGCCTTTGCAGTTATTTGGGCTTTTTTGGTAGCAAGGGTTTTCCTTTTCTTTAGTTCTTCTTCTCTTTCCTTTAGTGCCTCTTTTAACCCTTTTTGGACTTCTAAAGCTTCCTTAGGGAAAGGTTTAGTCCCATCAAATAGAATAGCATCAGATAATTTGAATTCTTCTCCACATGGACATTCAGCCCATAATTTGGATTCTCTCAATTTCTTGATTATATCATCAGTATTTACCATTTTAGAAATATATAATGTAGAATCTATTTAACCTTTTCCATTATTTTTAGGAAAATTTTTATAGCTTAGAGATATATTGAAAAAGAATGAACGAAAATGGATAACGAAGAATTCCTAAGGGTTCACAAGAGTTTTGACGAGCTTGAGAAGAGAGGTAGTTTTTATGATATGGCTCTAAATCTCATCTCAAAAGACTTTGAGATAGAAGCATATTTGCTTATTCTTGCAACTTGGAACTTTGCTTCATTTAGATATGTAGTCAATAGCTTTGACCTTAATGGATTCAAGAAACTAGTAGCTGAATGCAAGAAAGAGATTAAGGATTTAAAAGGTTTAGAGATTAGAAATGCTGATTTAGACAGCGTTTCTGAAACTATTAAGAAAGCATATACTGAACTAAGCTTGTCTCCAGGGGTTAAATTTACTGGAGCTGCAAAATTGCTTCATCTTATGAATAAAGACTTGTTTGTTATGTGGGATGGACATATTAGAAAACACTATAATCTAGGAACTAGCCCAGAAGATTATTTGAATTTTCTTAAGAAGATGCAAGAAGAATTTAAAGAGATTAATTGGGAAGGAGAAAGAACATTTGCTAAAGTTATTGACGAGTACAACTATGTTAAATTTACACTGCCTTCATTGAAAGAACAAAAAGAGAAGAGAAAAAGAAAAAATTAATTGGTTTCCTTCTTCATTATCCCAGCCATCATCTTCATCATCATGAACATCATTTCTTTTTCGTTGATGTTTTGCGTTGCAAACATGTTCATTTGCGTTGGCTGTTCAATCCTGGGGTGTTGTGCTATCTGCTCCTGCATCTGATATGATTCAGGCATTTTCTTTGGCTCAGTGTCAAATACCCTATTGACAACATCCTGCTTTCTCTCGTAGCTGACGTGAGTGTAAATCTGTGTCGCCATGATATTTGCATGTCCTAGTAATGCCTGGATGTCCCTGATGTCGACGTTCTGGTTCAGCAGATATGTTGCGTAGCTGTGCCTCAAAGTATGGAAATGATATTTGTATTTTGGATTTCCAACCTTGTTTTTGTATGCAACAAAATTATATCCTGCTTTCTTCAAAGCCCACATAAAGTATTGTGCCATTTGCCTTGTGCAGATATGGTCTGAAGCATGCCTTCTTGAAGGGAACATGTACTCTTCATCAGAATATATTTCCAGATGAGCTTCAAGGACTTCTTTAAGCTGTGGAGGAATCGGGATTATCCTGTCTTTCTTGAACTTTCCTTTCACAACTTTCAAAGTCATGTTCTTAAGGTTGACATCTTCCTTTCTTAGTCTGCAAACTTCCCCAATTCTCATTCCGCAGAAAAAACCAAGCAAGCAGCCTACGAAATACTTAGGGTTGTTAATTTTGTTGAAGAGTACTTCCAGCATGTCTGGTTCGAATACATCGGGTACGTGCAAGCTCATTTTTTCAACCCCCTTATAGCTTTCATGCCATATTCGAATATCTTGTTCTCCAATTCAACTCTCTTTCTTGCACCTTCATCAGAAACCAAACTCAATGCCTTGTGGGTGCTTATCTTCCTGCTGTATACCCTTTCCCTTACATGAGCAGGGACTAGGGATATTTTCATGTATTTGTAGGCTGTATTCGGTCTTATGTCCTTGCTTTTAAGCATGCTCAGGACAATTCTGACTTGGTCTGAGGCGCTTTTAGTGACTCCCTTATCAAAACTATCGGCTCTGCCCAGAAGGCTTAAAATTTGTTTATCTGAGCATTCCTGCCCTAGGCAGTTATTGATTAACTGCCTTACCAAATCCGCTTTCTGAAATACGTTTTTTTTCATTCCAAACATCTTGTGTTCACCTTGGTTAATATAGGGTCTGGTATGTCAAATTCCGAACATTTTCGGAATATTTTGGTAATCTTATTCCGAAAGTAAAAAAGGGAATAATTTTGACCAATATTGTAGCAAACCCTACATTGTTACACCAAATTGCTACACCAGAACGATTGGAACTGAGCATTTGAACTTCGCCTTCTTATTCAAACTAGAGGCAAACTTTATAAAGGACCTGCGCTCAACTGTACTCAAAATATGGAGAAAAAGTGTCTCTAGCGGAAAATTGCAGAATTCAAAGGATAGAGACCTTGAGAAGTGATGGACTAGGTTAAAAAATGGCAAGATTAAGAAAAGCAGTTGCTTACCGAAGGCTTGAAAGACCGTACACAAGATACTCTAAGTATAAGAAACAGAGATTTGTTAGAGCCAGGCCTGTATGCAGGGTTGTAAGGTTTGACATGGGAAATCCTAAAAGAACATACGATGTCACGCTTCACTTGGTTTCTAAAATAGACCTGCAGATAAGGGACAATGCACTTGAATCTGCAAGGCAGACAAGCAACAGGGCTTTAGAGAAAGTGCTTGGAAAGACAGGATATCATCTGAAAGTAAGGATATATCCGCATCATGTCCTTAGAGAGAATCCATTGGCAGCGGGTGCAGGAGCAGACAGGATGAGCACAGGTATGGCGCATTCGTTTGGTAAAGTAATAGGCATTGCTGCAAGGATAAAGAAAGGACAATCAATTTTCTCAGTAAGTGTCAATAAAAAAGACATTGAATTAGGAAGAAAAGCACTTACAAAAGCAAGCAGGAAACTGCCCTGCCAATGCACAATATTGATGGGCGAGAAAAAAACTGCAAAAGTTTAATTAGTTCTTGAATGCAGAAAAGCTTTTATATTAGTTATTCGGCTTTTAGGGTATAATAATAAAAGGTAAATCTGAGCAAGCTCAGAAGACCTTTTAACAAGTTAAAAGGTGATAAAATGGATAAACCAGATGTAAAAGATGCTGCAGAAGCAATAAGGCAGCTGAAAGAATGGCTGGCTGTATTTGCAGAAGAATACGACCTTGCTCCAGAAGCAAAAGCAAAACTTGAAGAGAAGATTGATGAAGTTGTCAACAAAGTAGCTGGCATAAGCTGTGAATGAATTAAATGGCAATCTCAAAACAAACTGAAATTGATTTTGAAAGATTAATAAAGCTATATCTTAAGCGCACGCCTATATCAAGACAGAGGCAAAAAGAAGGCGGCCTTATCTTAGACAGGCTCAACAGATGGAGAGCAATGGTTTTTCTTTTGTTATTTGCTATAGCAGCAGGCATTACAATATCTTCGTGCTATAAACGGCCAAAACCTACTGCTAAAGTTCCTGCGTCTATAGCGAAATTGCTGGACGCGAAAGAGATTCCTGCTCTGCCAAAACTCGCTGACGAGGGAACTGCCACAAATCTTTATGAGATCCTTAAAGACAAGGATGTTCAAGACGCTTTATTCAGCTGCGCGCAGTCAATCAACTCTGCGCGAGATTCAATGGCAATGCAGCATTTTGAGGGAGCAATCGCAAGCCTGGATGCTGCAATTAAATTCTGGGCAGAACTGCCTGCAGGCAAAGAAAAGAGAGCAATGCTTGCAGAGATGATGAGTGTAAGACAGCAAATAGCAGAATATCAAGCCAAGCTTAAGATTGACAAAGCAAAAGCATTGGTAGAAGTGATTTCTAATTATTTGAACAAATACCCCAAAAAACGGGTGCAAAACACAGCAGAATTGCTTATAATCAGAAAATACATAATGCAATTAGAAGGAGCAACAAGCACAAGAGATCCTGCGCTGAAAAAAGAATTCAAGAATTTGCTTGCATTAATAAACACATTGCTGGAAAAATTAAGAGCCACAAGGTGATACTGTGCCAAGAAGAGCCAACCCAAGGCCCACAAGAAGAGCTGAAGGAAAGATGGACCTCTATACTAATTGGCTTCAGAACATCAAAAATGCCTCAGTAGGAAGAATAATTCTTGTAAAAACAAAAAAAGCAAAAGAAATATTGACAGACTTGAGAGTCAGGAATGTGATTGCCTACACAGACATGCGGCCAGACTACAAATTGTTTGATTATCTGCACAAGAAGAAAAAAGAAGTCATTCTTTTATTTGGTGCAGACAGGCCAAACAATGCATTGTGCGAAAAACTAAGAGGAAGGATGCTCCAGGAGAAAATAAAAGTGAGCACAAGATTCAGGAAGCCTTTGTTCAAGGATGACATGAAAGACATGGCAGGACTATTGAAATTCCTGCACAAGCATGTTGCAGATTCTCCAAGAAAACGCAGGGCAGTTGATTATTGAAGATAGTAATGAATCCCCTATTCTGCATAAACATCTATTACATTATACGGCGAATAAAACACTTTTAGACCTTTATATTCTGATGGGAATTGTTCTTTTATATTTGCAGGAGTTTTTGGATCAAAATGTACATGAATACACCAATCGTTTAATGATTTATTTTCACTAGGCCTGCATACGTTAACAACTAAATCGATAGTATGAGGTTCGCCTGCGCATACTGCATTTTCTCCTGATGATTCTTTGCGCTGCGGCGGCATTTGTTTTAAAGAACTAAGCGATTCAAACTTCAAAAATTTTCCATATGCGGATTTTTGAGTCATGTGTTCTTCAGAAAAATCATCCAGTATCCTTTGGGCTTGTTCGAAAGCTATTATGTTCATACTATAAATCCTCCTTAAAATTTTAAAATATAGATATTATTTAAATATTCGTGTGATGAAAAATATACATCTAAATACGCTCTAGAAAGTTTTTTAAAATAAACAATATTTACAAGATTCATGAAACTAATATTAACTATTCTGGACGAAATCGGGGAAGGCACAGAGCCTGTATTAGACAAAGTGCTGGAAGAGTTTGAGGCCAAGTATGAATTTCATTGCGGCGGATGTGATGAGAAAAGAAGAGTTCCATTAAAAGGCACTTTCAGAAACCAGATATATGAAGATGATGAAGCAGGGGCTGCAAGAGAGATAGCAGTTCTGCAGATAGAATCAGCAAGATTACTGCAATGCGGCAATTGCAGTACAGTATACATACTAGTAACTCCAGAACCCACATACCAAAGAACTGTTGACGGCGAGTTTGATGATAAAGCTGGAAAAGCACCTGTTCCAAAAATAGAGCCAGAATATGACGCTTCACAACTAGAACGAGACATAGAAAAATCCAAAAAAGAAATCAAGCTGAATATTGTTGGGGTTCCTGAGAAGTTTTAATATGAAACTCATCAAAGAGAACGAGAAAGGCAAGACATATCAAGCAGATGGTTTCAAAATTGTTTACAGGCATAAAGACACTATTTCTGGTGATAATTCTGAGAATGTAGAAGAATTGATTTATTTAGTATCTGGCTCAGCAGAAGTGACTCTGAAAGACAAAACCTGGACTGTTGAAGCGCCTGCAAAAATAGAATTTCCTGCAAAAACTTATCATAAGATTAAAGCTTTAACAGACATTTGTTTTATTTTGATAGAGAAATAATCACTCGCCCACACCATACTTATTCATCAAGAACTCTAATCTTTCTGTCAAGCCCTTCATCTCATATTCAATATAGATCTTTCTTAAAGTTGTGTCAAATAAATACTGGTATGCGATGCCAGTTGTTATCTGCTTGAGTGCCTTGGGAGTAAACTCTTCTGGAGGCTGCCAGTCTTTAGGATGCTTTTTTTCAGCAAACCGCTCTAGCTTTGCCTCCAAAGGCTCCTCAACAGCTTCCTCTTTCCTAACAATCCTCCAAAAACGCCTGGAATTAGTCGTATCCAGCCATGGAACAATCTCTGGCTCTTTTACAGGAGGCAAATCATGGCTGACCTGCTTATACAAATAAAACTGAGTGACTAGAACTAAACTGTTTGGAAATGTTTCTTTTGACTTGGCATAAGACAAGCCTTTAGGATTCCTTGAATTCCTTACAAGAGAATACACGCCCCTATATTCATCTTTCCAACCAAATTCTTCCAGAGGCTCCCAAACTTCGCGGACATTTCCAATCCACTCCCACAGCCGATGAACATATTCAACAGGATTGCCGTCAAAAAACTCATTAATGGTTCGCTGCATAATGGCGCCGGTCTGCAAATCCATCTCATCTGATTCTGATAACATAGACAAGAAAAAATGAGAGAAATATTTAAAGCTACTTCTTATACATCTGCAGAACTTCTTTAACAGTAGTTGCCTGTTCAGGACTTTTTTCAGGCCTGTATCTTAAGAAACGAGGAAATCTTAATGCTAATCCTTCTGCTGTGTGAATTGGGCTTTTTGTTATTTCTGCGCCGAGAACTTCAACAACAATTGCAGGCTTGAACCAGACATCTGGTTTTAGCTTTGAATTGACCAAAGGATGTTTTTTCTTGATTTCATATCTCTTGAATTTCTTTGGCAGATTTGCTAATTGCTCATCTGTGAATCCAGAACCTAATTTAGTAAAAGTATCATACCTGTTTTTCTTCTTGTTATAAACTGCGCATAATAAAGAGCCATAAGAGCCAGCTCTCCTGCCTCTACCCTTGAAAGCACCAACAACAACCAAGTCAAATGTATCGACCATGCCTTTCATGTATTCTTTCTTCCACTTAATCCACAACCAGCCTCTAGTGCCTGCCTTGTAGACAGAGTTTTTTCCGCAGGACTTTACCATTATCCCTTCTGCACCGTGCTTCACCATCTTGTCAAAGAACTTCTGTATATCTTTCAAATCGTTAGTCACAATCCTGTTAGCTAACCGCAGATTATTTGTTTGTCTCTTGACAACTTTCTTCAGCGCCTTATACCTTTCAGGATAATCTTTCAAGATGTAAGACTTGCCGTCAAGATACAAAAGATCGAATAAGAAAAGGCATACTGGAATCTTCTTAATATATTTTTCAACATCATATTTTCTTCTTCTTTGCATCAAAGTCTGGAAAGGCAGCAATTTCCCTTTTTTATCAACAGCACAGCACTCTCCCTCAATAACACAAGATTTGCATTTAACCTGTCTCTTTATCGCCGCAACAACATCAGGAAATTGCGCTGTAATATCATCCATTCTCCTACTATATATCTTTACCTTTCCTTTTCTGATATGAACCTGCATCCTTTCTCCATCATATTTTTCCTCAACAGCCATCTTTCCTTTTATCTTGTCAAGAATTTCCTGGATGCTCTTGACACGCTGAGCAAGCATCATCTGGATAGGAACACCAACCTTGACATTAATCTTATCAAGACCTTTCAGGCCTTTTTTAGCAACAGTCTCAGCAATCAAGCACACATCAGGACATATATGATAAGCATGCTCTAATTTAGGCTTGTTCTTTTTTGTTCCTGTAAACGCAATAGACAAAGAATCAAGAAGTGTTTGATCACTTGCTCCCAATCTCAATGTGCCTAAGACCAGCCTGGCAATATATCTTGCCTCAAGAGCAGAAGCACTCTTCAATAAACCTGCCAATATTCTTATTTTAGTTTCCTGGCTTCCTGCGCCAGAAGCCTCTGCAATCTTGTGCAAAGAAGTGAAAACATCCTTCACATCAAGGGCTTTTCTTTTCCTGCCGCAAAGAGCCTCTGCAGTCAGGCCCACATCACCTTTCTGCTTGAAAACTTTATTGACATCACTCTCTCCAGAAGCAAGAGCAATTGACTTCAAGACCATCTTGTCAGCCATTCCTGTGACAACATCCTCGTATTCAGAGGCAATTCGGCCTGTGATAAGATAAGCGACCATGCATATCTCAGACTTGGGCACTTTCTTGAAAAAATCAGCAAGAACAGCACGCATCCTGTTTCCAGAAGTAATCTTCTCAAGCTGTTTGAAAACATCTGCAAGCCTTGAAAACAACATCTTTAAAATCCTCTTCCAACAACAAAAAACTTCCTTATATGCATTAGATTCTTTATCTCTTTTTTAACTTTGCTGACTTTTATGTCTGCATAACGGTATCGCATAGCCACATTTGCGCTGACAACTGTGCCAAAATCATAAAATCTTTTTGTGAGATGAGTATATAGATAGTAATGTTTGTTATACTTCTTCTTTGCAATCACAGAATACTCAAAAGCGTTTTTTACAGGCCAGATTGACTTGCCATCTTTCAGGATATCTGAAGGAGCATCCACGATCAAGTCAGTTGAATAAACTTTTTTACTGGAAAACTTCTTGTAAAAATTAGAAGCATATTTTTTCACAGCATTCTCGTATCTCTTGTTCAGTCTTGCGCTTTCTTTGCAGCTGGCAGAGCAAGGCGTGTGAATCACAAAAGGAAATTTTCGCTCAGTATCATAAAGCTTCTTGTAATACTCGTAATAAGTGTAATTTTTCTTAAGATACTGCAAGTCTGATTCTCGGATATACTGCTTGATGCAGCATTTTGGGTAGCCGTAAAGCTTTCCCCCAACCAAGTCTGCTTTTTTGTCTGCATGATGCCGAACATTTGTCACGTATTTCTTGAAAAGCTTCAATCCTTTTTCATCATGGAACAGGTCATAGCCGATCCATACCCCTTTAATCTTCCAGATGATCTTGTTTCTGGATATCTTGTCAATCTCTTCATAAGCGCGCATCCTGCTTTCAACAAAAACTATTCCAAGGTTCTTCAACCTCTGCTCAAAGCGGTATTTTTCAGACAGGTTGTTTGGATCAACCTTCAGGATGACGTAAGTGGCAGGCTTTACACCAATAGCAAAAAGAATAAGCTTTAATCTTTCGCTGTCATCAAAACCTTTTGCAATCTCAGCAAATCTTATAAGCGCCTGCTTTGGCATGTTGCACCTCTTTTAAACAGAAATCAGACTAATTAGTATAAAAAAGTTTGTAAAAATAATAACAAAATAAAAAATCTAGACTACACAGTTGATTCTTGCTTCAACCAATTCTTCATTAGCATCGAACTTTGCCTGCAAAGCTGCTTCATAAGCTTTCTTTGCTGTCTCTACATCGTCTCTTGCATCCTCGATTGCATCTTCATCTTCTGCATCGATTGCGTCGTCAAGATCATCTCTTGCCTTGTCATATGCTTTTTTCTTGGCTGCAACTTCTGCTTCTGCATCATCCAGTTTTTTCTGTGCTGCATCCACAAGTGGCTGGCATGTTTCCTGCGCCTGTTTTTTCCTCTGCTCAATAAGGTAATTGATGCTGTATCCTACCTTGCTGCCGGAAGCAGTAGGTGTTGCAGTAGTCTCATCGTCCTGCATCTGCTCTAGCATCTCTTTTGCAGACATTTCCTCTTCTGGCTCTTCGGCCGGCACAGTTGTCTTTACGCTTTCTGTCTTGGTAACCTTGTTTACGTTGCCGACAGCTTGTCCTGTAGGCAGGGTCTTTGTCACCATTCCAGAATCTCCAGAACTAACTGCGTAATATATAACAGGCACTCCAACAGCTAAGATAACAACCACGATTATTGCTGTTATGAGTATTGCTTTCATAAAAGGCAGTATGTGACAGCAAGTATATAAATTTATCGACACTCAGGAATAGCGATTACAAGCATAACATTTATAAACCCCCCACTGTTTCCAGAGCTATAACGATGGGAATTTACCAGAAGATTAGGGGGCTTTGGAAGAAGCCAAAAGCTAATTTAGGAGAGCTTTGGAAAAGCAAATTGATGCAATTTAGGAGAGAGCCTGTGACTGTAAGATTAGAGCGGCCTACAAAGCTTGACAAGGCGAGATCTCTTGGCTACAAGGCAAAGCAGGGCATCTTTGTTGTACGGCAGAGGATATCCCGCGGAAGCCACACAAGACCGAAAAGATACGGTGGAAGAAGGTCAAAACACGCTGGCCAGAGGCTTACGCTAAGGAAAAATTACAGATTCATTGCAGAAGAGAGGGCAGTCAAAAAATACCCTAACTGTGAGGTCCTTAACTCATATGAGGTTGCAAAGGACGGCAAATATTACTGGTTTGAAATCATACTCGTTGATAAAAAACATCCTGCAATAGTGAAGGACAAGAACCTTGGATGGATTTCTAACAAACAGCATACGCGAAGGGTTCATAGAGGCAAGACAAGCGCAGGACGAAAGGTCCGAGGCTTGAGGCACAAAGGAAAAGGTGCAGTAAAAGCCAGGCCGAGCAGAAGAGCTAAAAACAGATTACAATAAGGTGGTAGCTTATGGCTAAGAAAAAGAAGGCCAAGAAAAAGAAAACTAAATCTAAGAAGAAAAAGAAGACCAAGAAGAAGAAAGCCAAGAAAATCCGAGAGTCAAAAAAAGGATATCAGGTCGTGCAGAAGCAAGAGATAGGCCTGCTGGATCTTCCTGTTGATGATGAGGAAGAAAAAGAAAAAGAATCTTCTGAGGAAGAAAGATACATGGAAGAATTCCGCCAGTATATCGATGAAGACGAGATTGAAGAGGAGGACATAGGGGAAGTCGATGAAGAGACATGGGGGGAAGACGAATAATCTCTTTTTCTTGTTTTAATCACTGTTTTTAGACGAAAAAATCAAAAAAAGGTGTTTCACTACTCTAAAATACTAACTTATCGAAAACTTTATATATGACTCGCTTCTTACTACCAAGCAGGGGGATAAAGTGCCAAAGTATTTGAAAGAAGCAGCAAGTTCTGTAGCGAAAACAGCAGTAAGATATGTTATCGCACCTCTTGTATTAGGCGCATTTTCTTTTTTTCCAAATATTGCTGGTGCTGAAGAGAAGAAACCTACAGCAGGCAAGGTCATTGATACTGTAGTTAAAGACTTGCAAAAAAAATATCAGAAAGCAAGCAAAAAAGTTAGGGGATATGATTATAAAAACCTGGATAAGGTTGTAGAAACAATCTGCACAATCGCATATCAGGACAAGACATTAAAGCCGCGTGATATGGATTATTTGGTGCAGGAAAGCAAGAAACTTGCAAAAGACGAAAAATTAAAGCAAAAATTAGACAAGCTGAAAAAAGATCATAATCAAATGGTGCTGATGGCTGCTGTTGCAGAGACACTGAAGCCAGATGAAAAAGACTCTGCATTATCTTTCTTGAGCAGACAATATGCGGCATTTAACAGTGCAGAAAAGATTGTTCCAGAATCACTGCAATATGCGCAGGAAATGCTTGCTATTGCACGCAAACAAGAAACTGCTGCAAAAACTGCAAAAAAAGATTTTGACATATTTGAAGCTAGAAAAAAAATAAAAGCACTTGAAGAACTGATTAAAAAGTCAAAAGCGCCAGAAGACTTTTTCATAATTAATTTACTGACAAAACAATATGAATTATATCAAAATGGAATCAAGTTATATACTGAAGGCAGAAAATTTGATGAAAGCAAAAAATATGATGCTGACGCTAAAACAGATTTGCAGGGCAAAATAGGCGCCTTGAAAAGCAAGATACAAAAATACAAAGAATCGCAAAAAGCATACTGGGGTGCAGAAGAAGCAATAAAAGAATGCGATGACCCGGAATTACAGAGTGCATTACGATTTTTTGACAAAGAACTGCCAAAACTGGATAAAAAACTAGAGGCATTAAATAAAAAATATGATGCTCTTGGCAAAAAGCCTGCCAAGCCGGCTCCTAAGAAGCCTGCTCCTAAAAAACCAGCTCCTAAGAAGCCAACTGAGAAGCCTGCTCCTAAGAAACCAACTCCTGAGAAACCAAAGCCTGAGAAGCCAAAGCCTGAAAAGCCTGCTCCTGAAAAGCCGGAAGAGGAAATGCCAAACAAAGGATCAGAAGCAAAAAGAAACAGCTTCTTGAACACATTCAAAAAACAAAAAAGACATGATTCTTATATTGAAATAGAAGGCAAGCTTGTTGCAGAAGAAAGCGATGCAGACAACAGGGAAGGAGACGGCGAGCGGCTGAGCTTAAGACTGGGAAATCTCGCAAAATTTCATGCATTCAGGGAATATGACAGATGGATAAATTCTGCAGGAAACCTTTCAAACAAAAGATTATTCTCCTTAGTATTTGACTTAAAGCCATGGGCAATTTTCAGCCAGCTTCCAGAAGATGAAGACCTGAGAGAATTGTTTGATTTCGGAGGAACCTGGGAAGATTCCAAGAGCAATGAAAGAGAATACCAGGAAGAAATCTATGAAGATCCTAACTGGAAAATAACAGACACTGCAAATGTAAGAAACTCAGAAAGAACAGAAAAATATTCAACCTGGGCAGAATTTGCTCCAAAAGATTTCAAAATAAGGCTTGCAGGATTCCTTGACAGGATAAGAACAGAAACCAGCATAGAATCCTTGATGGAAATAATCAACAAGAATGATCCTGATGGAAATTATTCTGAAACAGGCGACTGGAGCGCAGTAGACAGGGAGCTTACAATGGGCTTGACTGCGCTGGCAGCACTAAAATTAAACTTATTCAATGAAAATCTTAAAGGATATGCTGGTGTTCGTGTTGACCATAAATATAAAGAAACAAAATTTGCCGGCCAAAGAACAATTATTGACAGAAAAACAGATCTTGGTATTGAAGCAAAAGTGTCTGACAAGAATGAAAAATTCATGGCAGCACTTACTGCCCTGCAGACAGTAAAAGAAGACGACAGAAAGATGATGACAACGCAGGGACATGTTGCAGCAGGACTTGACGCAAGCCCGCTGAAATTATCAAAATCATTGAATCTCGATGTAACCCTTGCAGGAGATGCCTGGCTGATGATGTACAGGGATGAAGGCAGGAATTACGGCGGAGGAGCATTGCTTAAGATAGGAAAAGCAGGAGACCTCTCAAACATCGTGAACTTTTTATGCACAAAAAACTCGCGCATGACAGGAACAAGGCCAGAGCTTAGTGATGACATGCTCGGCTTCATGGAAAAACAAGGCCTGAGAAACCTTGCACTGGGCAGCATAGACAACAAGAAAGGATGGGGCTTTGCAGTGCTTGGATACTATGGAGTTGGAAAAGAAAATGCAATGGGCAGGACGAAGACAACGCAATTCGGAAGCCTCGCTGCAGTGCTTGACATGCCAGACATAGCAATTGCATTTTACGCAATGTACAAAGACATGCTGCTCACGCGGGAATTCAATTGCGGCGCGATACTTGACATCAAGAAATATGGATTTTCATTTGGCACAGAATTCAACAGGACATCATTCCTGCTTGTAGACGAACAGTCAAACGGAATTTATTTTTACTTGTCAAAACCATTAGGTTCAAAGAATAAAGAATGAAAATGATAAAACTGATACCAATACTGGTGATTTTGATAGCCTGCGCAGCAATGGCAAGCGCACAGCTTGATCCAGCACCAACAATCGCATTAACAGCACTGCCTGGCACAAGTGTGACACACTCTGTGACAATAAGGGCAAGCGCAAGGGACATGGGCGCAAGCGCAGGACTTGCAAAGATAGAGCTATATATAGACGGCGTATTAAATACAACAAAGAACTGCGGTTATTCAAAAAGCTGCATCTTGACAAAGACAAGGATATCAACCACTGCAAAAAACGAAACCTATCACGCAATTGCCTATGACCACAGCCAAAGCAAAAATTCCTCTTTTTTGACAGTTACCTTTTCAGGACCAAATACTCCGCCTAGTCTTACGCTGCCAGCAAATTTCCTTATTAATGAGGATTCTGGCTATAATAATATAACAAGCCTTTGGGATTATGTCAATGATACCTGGACAGCTGATGAAAATCTTACTTTTACATTATTTAACCAATCAAACACTTCTGTGGTTAACTGCAGCATTGCTAATAACAGATGGCTTGAATGCAACACCACAACACAAGACTTGTGCGCAGCAAACAGCACAATAACAATACGAGTGTCTGACGGGCAATTATCAAAACAAGGAAATTTCACAGTGACTCTTATTTGCGTCAATGACCCGCCTGTATTCAATACAACAATACCAAATATCAATTTTTCAGAAGACACCACTTACTTGTTCAACATATCAGATTATTTTTATGATGTAGATAATTCTCTGTTAAATTTAGCATTCCATAATCCTGCAGTGCCTAACTTGACTGTTGGTTATCAAACCAGTCTAAATACTAATAAAACAGAAGTTGTTTTGACGCCTGCAGCAAACTTCAACGGAATATTATACATAAATTTCACTGCATTTGACGGCCAGAATTATTCCAATACCAGCAACAATGTAATGATTAACATAACGCCTGTCAATGATGCTCCTTATCTTGTTGGAGACCCAGAACTTCCTGAGCATGCATGGAAAGACGTGCCATTCTCTTACAAACTCAATGCATCTGATATAGATGTGGGTGATGTCATAACATTCTATGACAATACATCCTTGTTTGACATTGATCCTGTTTCAGGATGGATAAACTTCACAGCAAATGCAACAGGAAATCATTCAATACTGATAACCTTCTGCGATGATTCAGGAGAAGCAAACAACTGCTCAAACACGACATGGAGCCTGACAATATACCCGCATCCGCCAATAACATTCAACACAATAGTCGCAACACCAACATCACCAACAACATATGATATAAACAAGACATATGAATTCAGCACACAGGTCTTGATTGACTGCAATGCACTGCATCCAGATCCAACTGAAACAATAGATGAAGTCTGGCTGGAATTCAATGGAACAAATTACACTTCCAATATCTCTGGCAATGATTTTTATGTGAACTTTTTTAATCTAGACGCAGGAACATACACGTATAGGTGGCATGCAAACTTCACAGGACACGGTCTGCATTATAACAGTACATGGTATAATTATACAATAGACAAGAATCCTGGCGGCGGAAGCATGAGCTGCATGAACTGCACAAGCGCCCAAGGATTAACAATGTTTGCGCCGTATGGAACACAGATAGGTGTGAAATGCTCTTTTGATTCAAATGCAACACCTACATTGACAAGAAATGGCAATCCAGTGTCTAATCCAGACATTGGAGTATTGGGTGCAGGAAGCTATTATTATTTCTGCTCTGTTCCAGAAACCAGAAACTGGCTGGCAGACAACATGTCAATCACAGTAAACATAACACAAGCATCACCTGGCCTTGTCTTGACCTTGAACGGAACAAATGGAGACCTGAATGTTCCAATAAACAGCACGATACTGATCAATGCAACAACAAATGTACCTGGAGCATCTGTGGCATGGTATTTCAACGGAACACTGCAGGGAAATATACCTCCTGCATGGAACTTGGGGCCATTAACAAATCCAGGAGCATATAACATAACAGCAACATATGCCGGCTCCCAAAATTACTCAGCAGATTCAGTGACACACTGGGTATTTGTGGCAACACCATTCGGCAAACTGAACTGGAACCCAGCATCTGGCTCAACAATCAATACTTCATTCACATTAAATTTTACAACAACACTGAACACAAGCTGCAGGTGGTCATTGACAGACCAGGCATACACTGCAATGACAAATGATTTCACAACAACAGGACAGACAACACATTCAGGAACAGTAGGCGGGCTTGTGCTTGGAGCGGACAATGTATATGTGGCATGCATAGGTGAAACCGCCACAAACAATAGTGACTTGAATTACAATGTGCAGAACATAATTGAGAAGGGCAGCGTGCTGCAGAACGGAGCATCTGCAAACAATTCAATATTATACGGAACAACAGCAGACAACAGCACACTGCAGAGCGTTAATGCAACAAACTCTTTAATCAACGGCTCAATACTGACAAACTGCGTTGTAATCAATTCAACTGTAAAGAATTATGCAGGAAGCAACTGCACAATCATCAATTCCTTTGTAGACCCTCCAAATCCTGGAAGTGATTTGACTGGAAGCACTATAACCGGAAGCAGCAATATCACAAATTCAAATGTAACATACTCTAATGTGGATCATTCAGTGATTGATGTGTCAAATGTAGACAACTCAATTATCTCAGATTCTGAGATTCGTGTGGCAACAGTGCTCAATTCAACAGTAACTGACAATTCCTTAATTGCATTTGATGTGATGCTCACTAATTCAGATGTTGACAGATGTGTGATTTACAGGTCTAACATTGATAATTCAACATTAGAAGGAGACACTGGAATATTCTGTCTGGTAAGAGATAATTCAACTGTACAAGATTCGCAGATATTAGAAGGAGCGTCTGTCTGGAACTCTACAATACTCGGCTCTATGCTGACAGGATACAATGCTGAAGTGAGGTATTCGCGCATAACTAATTCAATAATAGACCATTCACAACTCTTCAATGCAACTGTGACAGATGCAAACATAACAAACAACGTGATTTATTCTGGAGTGATTGTGCAAGGTAATGTAACGTATAACGCCACACTGAACGGCTCAATAAATCTTACTGACATAATTAACTTGCCGCCAACTGCAGACTTTTCATATTCGCCTAATAATCCAAGAGTAAACCAGAATGTAAACTTCAATGCAGGAGGTTCTTCTGATCCAAATCCAGGAGATACTTTGACATATGCCTGGGACTTTGGAGACAATTCAACTGGAACAGGAGTAACACCATCACACCAATATGCTAATACAGGAACATATACAGTCACTTTAACAGTAACAGATAACAGAGGATTATTTGATATTGAAACCGGGCCAGTCACTGTAACCACTGGAGGCGGCGGTGGCGGAGGCAATATTCGCCGTGGTGGCGGTGGCGGAGGCGGTGGAAGCGCCTACTACTCAAGAAACTGGAAGATAGATCTTGATGAAAAAGTCTATGAAATCAGGACATTAGGAAGGATAGACACTGCAACAATCACACTTAATAATATGACGCACACTTTAAGGATGAATAATGTTGACAGGACGCAGGCAAACTTCACAATAAAAGACGTTGATTATTCTTTGCCAAACTTTTATGCAAAGAAATTTGACTTTGATAATGACGGAATGTCTGACATGAGAATAATTTTATTGAATAATTATTATGTACGGGCTCAGATGCGGTTTGAGAAATTCGTGGAATCAATGGAGCTGGTACAACCGCCTGTTTCATTAGGCAGTCTAGAACTGCTTGGAATGGAAGAGGAAGAAGAGCCTGTTGTGAAAGAAGAAATAAAAGTAACTGAAGAAAAAGAGCCAGAACCAGCACCCGAAGAGAAAGTTGAAGAGGTAAAACAAGGCATCACAGCAAGCTTATTGGCAAAGCTTCCAAAAGACAGCCAGACAGTAGGAATAGGAATAACTGTGGGCGTAGTGATTGCCGGCTTGATTGTTTATTTCTTGGCGAGTGTAATTTTGCTTTAAAATGGTAGAACAAGACGAAAAATACAAAAGCCAATTAGGCGGCCTTAATGATATTGAATATTTAAGGGGAATTTATGAGAAAGATCCTGCAGACTTGGTTAAATTGCTTCAAGCAAGACTGGACATAGGGCTTGGTCCTGAAGATACTGCTTTCGTAGAAGTGATGGATATGCTGCAGAAGCATTATCATCCTGATGCAAAAAAATTAAAACTTTCTGGATTAGAAACAACTCTGGACTGGAAGACAGATTTTGACAAAGAGCCTGAAAAAGGCGAAGAAGAATCTAAAACAGAATAATTCAATCTTCTTCCCAATACATTGTTCTCTTGCCAATAAATGTGTCTTTGCTTAGCAGAACCAATAATCCGATGATTAAATCATTCTCAACATTATTTTCCAGAGGAATCTGCTCTCTTTTGATTCTTCCTGCGGCATATTCTTCAATCTCTTCTCCAATCTCAAAAGCATATTTCAGAAGCAGCTGCATCAATGGCTGTAGTTCCTGCGGGCTGTTTTCATAAGCATATCTCACTTTCTCAGACATGTATTTTCTTAATACGGCGTCGTCTGTGAACATCATATCCTTAGGATCAATTCTTCTGATGTAATATACCTGACCAAGATCATCAAGTATCTCATCAACAGTAACATCTGCAGGTGTGCCATTTTTTAGCATCGGCCTGTATGCCTTTATTGGATCTTCTTCCATACAAATCAGAATATGGCAGGATTTAATATAGATTTCCTCGAATAGAATTGAGTAGAACCTCCTAAACTCCGACAGACTGCTATTTTTTAGCTTTTTTCCTGCCTGAAAAACCATTCCTAAACTCTTCCAGTTTTTGAAGATCATAAGGGTTTGCTGGTGCCAACGGTGTGGATGCAATAGCTGCTTCAATGTCGTCTGCTGTAATCTTCTTGTCTTTGCCTGTCCTGCAGTGTTCTGCAAGGCATTCCAGTGTTGCTGTTTGGCAGATAGATTTTATATCTGCGCCAGAATATTTTTCTGTCAGTTCAGCAAGACGTGTGTAATTTATTTTTTTTGAAACTTCAGGTCCTTCAAGATTTAAGTGAAATAATTCTTTTCTTGCATCAAGATCCGGCAGGCCTACATAAATCTTTGAATCAAATCTGCCAGACCTTATTACTTCTGGCCTGATTTCCCAAGGCCTGTTAGTCGACCCTATAACAAGCAATCCTTCCTTGTCAGTAGACGAACCCTCCAGCTGCACTAAAAACTCCCTTACAACATGCTTCATTATGCCTGTGGCCCTTACAGGGACAAGATATTCTATCTCGTCAAAATAAAGCAGAATTCTTTCATACTTTTCTGCTTCAGCAAATATTGCCCTAATATTCTCTGTTGTTCCCTCTGCAGAGCGCTCAACAAGTATGCTTCTTGCATCAAGATTAAAGAAAGGAATATCCAGCTCTCCTGCAACTGCTTTTGCAACAGTTGTTTTTCCTGTTCCGCCAGGCCCATAAAGCAGCATGCCTCCGCCCATTGGCGCATTATACCGCCTGGCAGCAGCCTTGTTAGTGTGCGGAATGACCATCCTGAGCATGACTTGATTCTTTACATCATCCAGTCCTGCAATGTCACTAAAGTTTATGTCTGGCCTGGATTCAGGAACCCATTTTTTCTCAGAAAGCGTTATTTGCGGCTTTTTTTGGTCTGATTTTGTTTCTTTTTTGCGTTCTTGTATTTTCTTTGCGAGGCCGACATACATGTCTCCTTCATAAACCAGTCCTTTTTTAATCTCTTTATCTTTTGCAGCAAGGGCAAGTGAATAGCAATGCTTGGCCAGATGCTTGAAATGCTCTGAAGCTGTCTCAAAGTCCCGCGCTATTAAGTTCTCTAAAAGCTTTTTTCTTGCATTGTTTATTCTTGTGAAAACCATTTTATTTTCCGAGTTTGTATTCTCTAAGATTATAGCCCCTGTTTCTTTCATCAATGTCCAGCGCCTTGTAAGAGCCGTTTGGACCGTTCCTTGCCTGAAAAATTATTGTATCATCATCCAGCCAAGAAAGATTCCTGATATTATTGCAATCTTCTATTTCAACTTCTTCTATAGCCTTCATTAAATTAGGCAGTCCTGAAGAATTAAACACAAAAACCCTGTCATATGCTGGGTCGCCTGAATTAGCAATTAAAAATACCCCTCTGCTCTTGTTTGGCGAAAAATCAAGAGCCAGAACATCATCAATTTTATATGTTGCGCCCTCATAATTGAACTTAGTCCAATTATCAAAAATCCGGGTTTTCAAAAGAGAACCAGAGTCTTTACCATATAGTCTCATATTGCGCGCAGCGTTAAAAGACTTTTCTTGTTGAATGCGATCTCTTTTTTTGCTTTCAATCCACCAGCTGCCCACAGGCTCAATAACATAATCCCATGCCAGCCAGCATACGCCGCTCAGAACTGCAATAGCAGCCAAGCATCCAAAACCTGTGACAAGCCCTTTTGTAGCTTTATTGATGATTCTTTTGTAGTTTATGTTGCTTTTTCTGCGTGTTTCACTAGCAGGAGAGATATCTTCTTTTTTATACGGCCTAAGCATATTAAACGGCGAGTTAGACAGCATCTCTTTATTGGCATCATCAGATACGACTTTTTCCAGGTCTTTTATCATCTGTCCAGCAGATTCATAACGCTTCTTCAATGAAGTTTCTGTTGCTTTTATGCAGATGCGGTCAAGCTCAACAGGAATTGAGGAATCCACTTCAGAAGGCCTCTTGGCTATTCCTGAAGGCAGTTTGCCAGTCAGCATTTTATAAAGAACATAACCCATAGAAAAAATATCTGACTGCTTGCAGGGCTTTAACTCCTTATGCTCCGGTGCCATGTACGGCAGCGAGCCGCCGATCCTGCTGTTCTCAAGAAATTCAAAAAGAGCAGAAAAATATTTTGAATCTTTGGTTTCAGGAGGAAGTTCGCTCAATATCATCGTGTTTATCAAGCCAGAGCTTCTTATTTCCGGAGGCAGAGCCTGCATTTCTTTTTCAATCAATTTTGCAAGCCCAAAATCAGATAATTTTGCTCTGCCGTCTGAGTCAATCAGAATATTTGCTGGCTTTACATCCTGATGGATATAGCCTTCTTTGTGAGAATATGCCAATGCATTCAGAACATCAATCGCAATTTGAACTGCTTTTTTATAATCAAGCAGGCCTTCTTTCTTGATAATGTTTGCCAATGTTTCAGGCACATATTCCATCTCGATTGCTCTTGCATTTGGATGATAATTCAAGACTTGAACAATATTGGGGTGCTCTAAACCTGCATGTATCTGGACTTCTTGTTCCGGATTAATGTCTTCATTCAGAACTTTCAAAGCAGAGACCCTGTTTGCATTATTCTTTACCTGATATACCGTGCCAAAACCGCCTTTTCCGACTTCCTTTAAAATATTAAAATCCCCTATTTGTTCCATTTTAATTGTTCAAACCCTGTCTGGATTCAGTATATGGCAGTAGGTTTCGGGGATTTATAAAGTTAACTTCTTTCTAGTAGCGAACTTTCGCAAGTTTTATATATTTACATCTTTTATGTTTTATTATGGCAGAAACACAGCTTTTGATAAAAGAGTTTCCAAAGACTGTTGCGCGTCACTGCAATAGACCAAAGGCCTCTATTTCTGAAATTGCTGAGACAGCAGACCTGGCAATGACAGAAAGACAGGATGCAGAACGCATCGGCAAACAGGAAACAAGAGATTTCTTAAAGAAACAGCAAGCAACACTTGACAAGCTGCTAGGTTATTATTTTGTCTCTTCCCTGTCGCAGGAATATCCATTGATATCAAAGGAATTATTTACGCTTAAAAGATATCTTGCAGTAAGAAACGGGGTTATTGTAAGGGATGATTCTGAAAAAACCTCTGTTGAAGATGCAGAAACAATCACAATACCTCTTTTTGCTTACACTAAGTTATTCACAGACCACACAGTTAAACTGGGGGAGTCAGTGCATATAGGAAGCCGCACTCAAAGAACAACAAGAATCACAGCAAAACTGCCTGGCGAGATTACAGAGGATTTAAGATACGCAGCTAAAAGAGCATTAAGCTTTTATCACAGCATATTAGAGCAGGCATATCAGGAACATGCAATCAGTGACCTTCTCTTGCACAAGGAGCTGGAAAAGCCAGAGCTTGGCGCCTTGTGGATACCTACACTAAGTTCTCTTGAAGTAGAGACTGAAATAAAAGAGCTTCCTGCAGCATTGCTGCGAGATCCTGCGCTTGTCTTGACAGCAATGGACAGAAAATACTTGATAAAGACCTGGGATGCGCAGGATGACAAGAGATTTGAAAGATATCTGCAGCAGTTCTCTAAAAAAGGACTTGATTGAGCTTAAAGCCCTAAAAACCCATCCAACTCTTCTGCAACCTTGGCTATCTCATCATAAGTTCTTGTTATGTCTTGCTTCAAGTCTTCAACAAGAAGTTTCAAATTAGCTTCTCTTAACATATAGCCTCTTCCTTTAGAAATAACAATGCCTTTTTCTCTTAATGTGTTGATATGATGTATTACTGTTGCTCTTGTCAAGCCTAATCTTGCTGCCAGATTATCACTGGAAATAGGGACTCCTGCTTTAGCAGCTTTCAGTAACTCAATAAAAACCCTAAAACAAGACTTGTCCCTGTCACGGAGGTTGAACAACCCTAAAGAGTTGCCAAACCATTGCAACTCTTCATTTAGGGTTGTTCTTAAAGGCTTCCTAATCTGTAGGATAGTGATTTTCTTTCTAATAATCATTTTTTAAAATTCCTCCGGAATTTTAAAACCGCCAAATTGACAAGCAATTTGGAGTTTAACCAAGGTATGACGGCGCAGCAGTTGTCTTTGTTGCTTCTTTTGATTTTTTCTTTGCTGCTTTCTTATGCTTCTTAGTGGCTTTTGCAAGGGCTTTTGGCTGCTTTATCTTGCCAAACTCTTCTTCATATTTCTTGACCACATTTGCCAGGACATCAAGCATCAGCTTTGCGTGCCATGGTTCAACCATTATAACATTGTGCTTCAACAAGAATGACGGTGCTTTGCTTCTTGGATCTGTCCTTGGAGTTATGCATTTAAAGTCTAAAGTGATCTGTGTAGGAGTGAAATTCATGCTGACTTCATGTGCAAAAAAAGGTTCCCCCTCAACAATGTTCAGGTTGATTTGTTGTTTTGATTTTTCCATGATTTGTTCACCTCTTTTGCCTAGAAAGTGAAGGTCCTTAATAAAGTTTTCGCTTCAAACCGAAAGCTTTAAATATAAGTATAGTTTTATAGCTTCTTAGTTGACTTAAAATCAACAAAAGGTGGTTTGTATGAAAGACAAAAAGTTAACAGAAGCAGAACAATTGAAAGCACAGCTGGATGATTACACAGACCAGCTGAAAAGACTGCAGGCAGAATTTGAGAACTATCAAAAACGGATAGCAAAAGAGCAGAAAGAATTTGTCTGCTTTGCAAATGAGAAACTAATCGCAGAACTTCTAACAATCATGGATGACTTTGAGAAAGCACTTCCAAATGTAAAAGACAAAGGAATCAAGATGATATATGACAAACTATCAAAATTACTTTCAGATTACGGTGTCAAGCCGATAAAGGCAAAAGGCGAAAAGCTGGACACATTCAAGCATGAAGTATTATGTACGCAAGAGGCAGAAGGAGATGAAAACGTGGTTGTTGAAGAGATACAGAAAGGATATGAGATGAACGGCAAAGTGATACGTTATGCAAAAGTCAAGATAACAAAGGCAAAAAAGTCTGGGGATGGAGGAGAACAAAATGAGTAAAGAAAAAATATTAGGAATCGATCTAGGAACATCAAACTCAGCAGCAGCAGTGTTAGAGGCAGGAAGGCCAAAGATAGTTCCTTCAGCAGAAGGAGCATCACTATACGGAAAAGCATTCCCATCAGTGGTTGCTTTTACAAAAGACGGCCACATGATTGTCGGAGAGCCGGCAAGAAGGCAGGCAGTAAGTAATCCAGAAGGAACAGTGATGGCTGCAAAAAGAAAGATGGGCACAAACTTCAAGTATAATATATACGGCAAAGAATACACCCCGCAGCAGATTTCTGCATTTATATTGCAAAAAATCAAGAAAGACGCAGAAGCATTCCTAGGACATCCAGTAAAGAAAGCAGTAATCACAGTACCAGCATATTTTGATGACAACCAGAGACAGGCAACAAAAGACGCAGGAACAATAGCTGGGTTGGAAGTAGTCAGGATCGTCAATGAGCCAACAGCAGCTTCATTAGCTTATGGCCTTGACAAAGCTGAAAAAGAACAGACAATCCTGGTATTTGACTTTGGAGGCGGAACACTGGACGTCACAATAATGGAATTTGGAGACGGCGTGTTTGAAGTCAAGTCAACATCTGGCGATACACAGCTGGGCGGAACTGACATGGACAATGTCATCATCAATCACCTGGTTAAGCAATTCAAGGAAAACACAGGAATGGACATTGATAATGATGAGACCGCAATGCAAAGAATAAGAGAGGCAGCTGAAAAAGCAAAGATTGAATTAAGCACTGTTCAAGAGACAGACATCAACCTGCCTTACTTGACAGCAACTGACAAAGGACCGCAGCACCTGACAATGAAACTGACCAGAGCAAAATTAAATGAGCTGGTTGACTCTATTGTAGACAAGTGCAAGAAATCAGTTGACCAGGCACTTGCAGACGCTAAACTAAGTGACAAAGACATCACTAAAGTCATATTAGTGGGCGGACCAACAAGAATGCCTATTGTCCAGGAGAAAGTTGAATCCTGGGTCGGCAAGAAGGTAGAAAGAGGCATAGATCCGATGGAATGTGTTGCAGACGGAGCAGCAATCCAGGGCGGAGTATTGGCAGGAGAGGTAAAAGACGTACTGCTTCTTGATGTAACTCCATTAAGTTTAGGAATTGAAACACTGGGCGGAGTATTTACAAGGCTGATTGAGAAAAACACCACAATCCCTGTAAAGAAATCCCAGGTGTTCAGCACTGCAGCAGACAACCAGACAGCTGTAACCATCCGGGTATTTCAGGGAGAGAGGCCAATGGCAAATGACAACAAGCACTTGGGCCAGTTTGACCTTGTTGGAATACCAGCAGCACCAAGAGGCGTGCCCCAAGTCGAAGTCACATTTGACATAGATGCAAACGGAATCCTGAATGTAACTGCGCTGGACAAAGGAACTGGCAAGAAACAGAACATTGCAATAACAGCTCCAAATAAATTAAATGAAGCAGACGTAGAGAAGATGAAGAAAGAGGCAGAGCAGTTCTCAGAAGCTGACGCCAAGAAAAAAGAAGAGATAGACATCATCAACCAAGCAGATACAGTGATATACCAGACAGAAAAGACCTTGAAGGACTTTGAAGGAAAGGTAGATGAAGCAGTCATCAAAGATATCAAGGCGAAAACAGAGGAACTGAAGAAACTGATGGCTGAGAAAGAGAGAGACGTGGCTAAAATAAAGGCAAAACTGGATGAACTGAACCAGATTGCACAAAAAGCAGCTACAGAACTGTATCAAAAAGCAGGTGTACAACAGCAACAAGAAGCTCCAAAACAGGAGAAAAAAGAAGATGTTGTTGATGCAGAGGTGGTTGATGACGAAAAGAAAAAATAAGCTCGTAATATTTGACATGGATGAAACGCTCGTGGATTTTTTCCCGATCCACGACAGAGCGTTTCACAAAGTCACAAGAAAAGTGTTTGAGTGTCCTGGATGCTATCATAAAGTAGACCACGCAGGCAGGCTGATTCCTAATAGCATAAGAGACATGTGCAAGATATGCAAAGTTCCGGTTTCTTTTGTTGAAAAGAGCATGAAAAAGGCAATGAAGCTCTATATCAAGGAGTTTATTGCAGCAGTTCCAGCAAATTCAAGAAAATATGTGAATCCTGGCGTGATAAAACTGCTTAATGCGCTTAAAGGAAAAGTCAAATTAGCGCTTGTGACAAGAGATGAGCCTGAAATTACAAGAAAAATCATGAAAACAACCGGGCTTGGCAAGTATTTCAGGATAAAAGTGAGCGGCGACGGCGGAAAAACAAGAACAGACTGCATCAAAAAAGCAATCAAGAAAGCAAAACACAAAGGAGAAGTTGTCGTGATAGGAGATTCAGTGCATGACATAGATGCAGGAAAAGCAGTAAAAGCAAAAACAATAGGAATGACAACCGGGCCGACTAAAAAAGAAAGATTACTTAAACACAAGCCAGATTACATTTTTAGAAACTTTAAAAATACAAAGAAAATACTTGAGGCGATTGGAAATGGTGGTAAATAAATTCAGAATCAAATGCAAAGATTGCGGGTTTGAAGAGGTTGTAGTGCATAATGAGCGTAGAGTAATTCCAATGGGCATTTACTTTGACAGAAAAGAGTATGCTTGGACAGGCTGCTTTACAAAAGAAGAATACGAGAAAAAATTGAAGAAATTAGAACAAGAATGCAAAAAAGACAAAAACGCTGAATACGAACTTAAAAAAGAAAAATCCCTGCAAAAAACAAGGAAAGAAGAAAATATTCACACATTCAAATGCCCAAAATGCGGAAAAGAAAAACTGCATTGGGAATTACTGGAAAGTGCGGAAACATAAAAATGAACATACCAACAAGAGAAGAATGTTTGGAATTATTGAAAGAGAATAAAGTTCCTGAAGAAATACAAAATCATTGCAAGACTGTTAATAAGATAGCAGTATTCTTAGCAAAAAAATTAAAAGAAAAAGGAGTAGATATTAATGTTGAATTAGTCGATGCTGCTTCTTTATTGCACGATGTTGGAAAAAGAGAAGGAGAACCTGCAAAAGGGCATTCCGAAAGAGGATACGAATTATTGAAAGATAAATACCCTGAAATTGCACAGATAATAATGGTTCACGCCTTTTTTAGAATAGACCAAGCAAAAACCTGGGAAGAAAAAATAGTTAATTATGCAGATAAAAGAGGTCATGAAAAAAAAGTTATGACCTTAAAAGAAAGAATGGAAGACTGGCAAGAAAGACTAAACATGACAATAGAAGAGAAATTTAAAAAAGCAGAATATGAAATAGAAAAACAAATTTTTGGCATAATCGGAATAGAGCCAGATACATTGGGTGAATACATTGAAACAAGTAATATGTCATAAATGCAAAGAACCAATAAAGTCAATCAATAATCTTGCATTAGGTTTTACTAGACGTTTTGTTATTACACTACCTGCAGCATATCATAAAGGCTGTTATGATTATTCTTATGAAAGTCCTTGGGTAATTACGCCGCCAATACCCCGCCGGAAGATTAGATATCCACAGAATCACCCTTTTTCAATACCTCTATTTTCATTAGTAGGTCTTCTTGGCATATTCATACTAGGACTAATTGGTCGAGCAATGGTTCTTGAACCACCAACAAATATATTTACTATGCTTTTTTTCACTCCATTTATCTTAGTAGGACTTTTTTTCTTAAATCTTGCAATTGCAAGAATACTTGGCTACTACAGATGCGAAAAACCACTGAAGGAGAAAAAATATGGCTAAAGACTACTACAAAATATTAGGAGTAAAGAAAGAAGCAACTAAAGAGGAAATCAAGAAAGCTTACAAAAAACTGGCAAAAAAATATCATCCTGATTTGAATAAAGATCCTTCTGCAGCAGAAAAGTTCAAGGAAGTGAATGAGGCAGCAGCTGTCTTAGGAGATCCGCAGAAAAGGCAGCAGTATGACCAATTCGGAACAGCAGACTTTGGGCAAGGCCAAGGTTTTGGCGGGTTTGATTTCAGGGATTTTGCAGCAGGCCAGGGATTTGATTTTGAAAACATATTTGAGAACTTATTCTCAGGAATGGGATTTGGCGGCTTTGGAGGCGGAAGAAGAAGAGCAAGACCAGGCAGAGGAAGGGACTTGGTGTTTGACTTAACTGTGACACTAGAAGAGGCTGCAAAAGGAGTAAAAAAGAAAATAGAGATAGACAAGCTTGTTGAATGCGAAAAATGCAAAGGAACAGGAGCTGCAAAAGGAAGCTCAATGAAATCTTGCGAAGACTGCAATGGCACAGGAGTGTACAGGCAGACAAGAAGAACGCCTTTTGGAGTATTCCAGACGCAAAGTGCCTGCAGAAGATGCCAGGGAAGAGGAGAATATATTGAAGATTCTTGTTCTAACTGCGAAGGGCAGGGAAGATATGAAAAAGAAGTAATAGAAGAAATAAAAATACCTGCAGGTGTTGATGAAGGAACACAAGTTAGATTGAAAGGAGAAGGAGAAGCAGGATTTCAGGGAAGCACTGCAGGAGATTTGTATTTAAGGATCCATGTCAAACCCCACAAAGTGTTTGAGAGGCAGGGCAAAGAGCTGTATCTTAAGGCGCCGCTGCCATTTGCAACAGCCTGTCTTGGGGGAGAGCTAGAAGTCCCCACATTAGATGGAAAAACCAAGATAAAAATACCTGCAGGAACACAAAGTGGAGTTATTTTTAGGATAAAAGGCAAAGGAATGCCTGACCTGCACGGCTATGGAACAGGAAGCCTGAATGTTGAAGTGTATATTGATGTTCCAAAGAAACTGACCAAAAAGCAAAAAGAATCAATAAAAGAATTTGGCAAAGGCACAAAAAAGAAAAAGAAATGGTGGCCTAGCTTCTTGAGCTTGTTCTAATTATACTTTCCTTTCAAAACATTCTGGATAACCTGATTCTTGATCTCAGGAGGATCAGTTGTTACATGTACGGCAAACGTGATTAAATTAAGAGGATTGATATTTGCAGCATTGTTAAGGATATTCAAAGCATCAATCAAAGGCACATACAAAGTTATGTCTGCATCACTGTAGTGGCCGTCATCAAGAAGGACAATCTTGCCGTTCTTGTCAAGCTTTACTTTTAACTTCAATTCTCTGTCATTCTCAGCATCATCAAACACAAGATTTGCCTTGCCGAAATCAGACATTACCTTGGTGAAGAAGGTGTTTTCATTAATGAAGTAAACAATGCCTTCTGCATCAAGGCCAAACTCCTCAGCAGCATCTGTCTTTACAATTTCTTTCTTAATCTTTTCAACAATCTCTGGCTCTTCTTCCTTAATCTCCTTAGTAATCTTTGGCTCTGGAACTTTATACTCTTTTGTGCACTGGGCAGAGTTAAGAACAACATCTCTTATTTCCCTGAACTCATCATCTAACATATTCTCTATGCAAACAACTGCAGTAAAATAAGTCTGATAATTACAATAAAAAAACTTTGCATCTGAAATCATCTTGTGCTCTTTATAATCTGAAGTGTATTTTGCTGTATAAACTTCTCCTTTTTTGTCTGATTCAATCAATTCAGAACCTTCCTGCTCTGGCAGAGACTTAAGTATCCAGTTAAACAAATCACCTGGCAATGCGTTATGCTTGTTAACTACAACAGAACAAATGCCTGCAGAAACCCCTAAAATGTGCTCTCCCTCTTCAATCTCGCTCCAATCTGGGTGAAGCAGCTCAAAATCACTATCCACAAACTTTTCATAAGAAACCTTTTTCTCTTTTGATTCTTCTTTCGCTGCTTTGGTTTCTTCACAACTTATAGAATCAAGAACAGAATTGTAAAGGTCTGTTACTGCTTCATACCCAATCACGGTCTCAAGACAAGCAATGTTTATTAAATGGGATTTTTTATTGCATCCAGCCACCTTCATTTTAGATATTAATTTATGCTCTTTGTAGGTTGCAGTGCTCTTGACAGACAATTCTTCCTCATTTTCTTCAAATGATAGAATATGCGGGGCATCTTTCAAGGCAACAATCAATTGCTGATACCAACTTTCAGCAGGAATGTCTGCCGTATCAATGATAACAGTACAAAAACCTCTTGAGACGCTGACTTCTGTCTCATTACCTCTCTCATGCTGAGGCCAATCAGGATATTTTATAGAAAAACCATCAGAAGTATAAGTTGTGTAATTAAAAGGCTCATTGATAACATCCTCAACATTCACCTTTGCACAACTGACAAGCAATAATCCAAATAAGCAGAGCAATATTATTTTATTTTCCATACGCCTTTATTTAAGTTCTTATCTTAAAAAACTATCGGTCCTGGCTTGTTCTGAAAAACTTTATAAAGCAATACAAGTTTCTATCAAGCATGCAAGGCACTTACTATGATAATCTGGATCTGGACATAACCATAACAAAAGCAGAGATTGCTTCTTTGAAACGCAAAAAAAAGAAAATCCAAACAGATTCTGGCACTCGTTTTGAGTATGAATATCCTGTCCTTGAAGGAATACTGCTTGATGAAAACGACAATAAGATAGGGCTTGTTAAGCTAAGAGCAGTCAAGGAAAGAGACGTGACATCAACACCACAAAAGCGCGGTGTTTATTTCTTTAAAACAGAGCCAAATGAATGGGAATTAGGATTAAGCCAAGCTGCAGAAAATGAGCTGAAAGATCATGATTATCTGACAAGAAGAATGCCTTCAACACAAGCACAATTTTGGATATATACGCAAGAATAAAATGAAATTAGGATATCCCTGTATAAACAGAAGCATCGAATGCACTGCTAACTCTACTTTCAGGCTTGCTTCTTATTCTAGAGAACGTTTTCTTTCAACTGTCCAGAACAATCTTGATTGCCTGCAGGAAATACTTGAATGGAATGTTGAGAAAGGATTCTTATTTTTCAGGATAGGATCTCCTTTAGTCCCTTTTGCATCGCATCCTGTCTGTAAGATAGATTGGGTGAAGCATTTCAAGAAACAATTAAAATCAATAGGGGATTACATCAAGAAACACCAGATGCGAATATCAATGCATCCTGACCAGTTTGTCTTGATAAACGCAAAAGATAATAAGATAGTGAAAAACTCTTTCAAAGAACTAGAATATCACTGCAAGCTTCTGGATGCAATGGAACTGGACAGCACCGCGAAAGTGATGATACATGTGGGCGGAATGTATGGAGAAAAAGAAAAATCAATAGAACGATTCATTCAAAATTACAAGAAACTGCCTGCATTTGTCAAGAACAGATTTGTTGTAGAGAATGACGACCGCTCTTACAGCCTTAAAGACTGCCTGAAGATAAATAAAAGAACAAAGATACCTATTGTTTTTGACAAGTTTCATCATGAATGCAAAAATAATGGAGAATCTGTAAAAAAAGCAATGAAGCTTGCACAAAGCACCTGGAAGAAAAAAGACGGTTTGCTGATAGTCCATTACAGTGACCAAAAGAAAAATGCAAGGATTGGAACGCATTCAGAACATATAGACTTAAAACAATTCAAGAAATTCATTCAAGAAACTAAAAATATTGATTTTGACTTGATGCTTGAGATAAAAGACAAGGAAAAAAGCGCTTTAAAAGCAATTGAAATCTTGAAAAAGCTTAAATACTATAAGTGATAATTAAATCTAAAAAGAGGCGCAAAATGAAAAAAAGATATGCACATATCAACTTCAAGCCGCCGAAATCTGTTCAAAAAGCAGCTAAAAGAGGCCTTGAGCTGAGAAAAAAGTTCAAAAGAGGCGGATTGAGTTCTAAAGAAGCAGGAAAATTAGGAATAGGCTCTGGTATTGTTCGCGCAGTTGATTTAGCAGAGGGCTCTAACATGTCGCCTTCAACAGTAAGAAGAATGAAAAATTACTTTACTAGGCACCAAAAAGACAAAAGGCCTGGATGGGCTAATCCAAGCAACCCGTCAAATGGCTATATTGCCTGGCTGTTGTGGGGCGGAGACCCTGGCTGGGCATGGGCAAGAAAGATAGTAAAGCAAATGAATGCAGCAGACAAGAAACATGAAAAAAAGTAATATATTCAAGCTAATAGCATCTTTGATAATACCTTTCATAGCTGCAGGAATAGGCTCATTATTTACAGCACAGACAGTTTCAACATGGTATGAGACACTGCAAAGGCCTGTATTTTCTCCCCCAAATTGGGTTTTTTCACCTGTATGGACAATATTATTCCTGATGATGGGTCTTTCTCTTTATCTTGTATGGAAAAAAGGAATAAAAACAAAAGCTGCAAAGACTGCTGTGACGTTTTTCGGCATCCAGTTAGGCCTTAATGCACTTTGGTCTATCTTGTTCTTTGGCCTGCAATCTCCCTCACTGGCATTCATGGAAATAATAGTTCTCTGGTTTGCAATCTTAGGCACAATAGTGTCATTTTACAAGATTTCAAAGAACGCAGCATACTTGCTGATACCGTATATCTTATGGGTAAGCTTTGCAATAATACTTAATTTTGCAATAGTGATACTTAATTTATGAATCTTTTCCTTTACCAGAATCAGTGATTTCAATCAGGTCCTCAGGATATGACTGGAAAAAAGTCTGCTTAGCCAGATAATCATCATCAAATCTCATAACCCAGTCCTTAAGCAACACAAGAATAGCACTCAAAGGAATCTTTGCATTCCGGTATTCTTCAATCAAATGATGAAAATATTTCTTTTCTTTAGGCTTCAGTTTCTTAGAGAAATGATTATATGCGTGCAGCAGGACATTAATGTTAGAAGTGTATCTTGAAGTCTTGCTTACTGCTTTTTTAAGATGCTTCTCGTATTCATCTGAAGTAATCTTGAAATTCTTGCCTTGATTTGCAAGAATATGTCCAAGAATGCGCAGCTCTTTCTGGTTGTAAGCCATAAGCAAAAATTTATTTTTTGAGTGAAAATCCATCAACCTTGCTATATTGTTAGACTTTTTTACTTGCTTGAAGTCTGCCAACATAAACAATCTTATGAGAAAATGCTCTCTTATCCTGAAATTCTTCAACCTTCCATGATCTTCAATAGGCAGGCCTGCAAATCTTTTTATAACAGTGCCTCCAAAAAAGCCAGGTCCTTGCGATTTAGCTATTCTGGTATTTGCATCAGGGTAGATAGGGACATTCTTAATGCCGCAAGAAGGGGACTTGTATGCTAAAATAAAGCCATCTGCATCAAGATTCTTCAAAAACTTTTCAGTGAATTTTTTCATCTTGTCTGTCAAATCTTTTTTTGTTTTTGGCTGTATCAATCTCTTGTTCACTATCCTTACAGGTGCTCTGGGGATGCCAAGGCCAATTTCAACTTCTGGACATACTATAATGAATTTAACGTGCTTTTTGAGCTTTTGAACAAAAGAATCAGGGATCTCTGTGCCATTCCAGCGGCATTTAGCAAAACCAATGCACTTGCTTACAACAACTTTCGGCTTCACCATCTTTTTAGTTGTTTTAATCATATCTAATATATAAGTTTTTGTAAACAGAAAAAGAATGAGAAAAAGAAAAAAATAAAATTAATTTTATTTCTTAGACAAGTAATATATCATGTATAGAGCTGACAAGCCTACCAAGATATATACAATTTTTTGTAGGATTGGAATTGATCCTAGAATTGCGGCAACAACGTCAAAGTTGAACAATCCTACTAGACCCCAGTTCAGGCCGCCGATAATAACTAGAACTAGAGCAATCCAGTCTAAAGCATTTTTTGCCATATAATATCACCTCGTTTAACTCCATTTTTGCTGTTATCTTATATAAACTTTTCGCAGATTTAAGCTGAAAACAGAGAATTTAAGAGAATTTATAGGTTTTAACGCCTGAGTAGCGAAAATTATATATATTCCATTATTTAAATAAGAACTAAAACTGAGGTGATAATCAATGGCAGACATAATACCCATAATAAACCTTATACTTTGCATAGCAATATTATTGCTGGGCTTGTGGGCCTTTAAGAAAAAGAATAATAAAATGGCCCTCTTGACAGGCATAGCATTTGGATTATTCGGCATATCACATTTAGTGAATATTCTTGGATACACAATGCAATATGAAGGCGCAATGATAATCGTAAGGCTAATAGCTTATCTGCTGGTTGTATTTGCAATGTACAATCTGGCAATGAAAAGAAAGAAATATTACTAATAAAGCGCTTTCATCAAAAGCAAGGCAGCCAGTATTACCAGCAGTGCAAGCAGTATTATCAGCATTGTCGCTAAAGTGATTGTTTCATCGCCATCATTTTTTCTCAGTATAGGATGGCTGTTGTCCAGCTTCTGGCTGCTTGTCTGCACTTTTATTGTAGTCACTGGATTTTCTTTAGCTGCTTTCACGCCGCACTCGCCTATTTTCAATACAGCTTCCTGCGAATCTGCAAGCAGGCCGTCATCATAATAGATATTCACAGGTATCTTATACTCTCCTGCAGGCTTGTTCTCATCAAATATGATCCTGTACCTGAATTCAGTCTCACTAGCCTCATCAAGGTCAACAAAGTCTTGTATGTCAATCTCTAATTCCTTGTTTTGCACATCAATCTTCAGTCCTTCTTCATCTGCAGAGCCGTAATTCAACAGGTTAAACAATAATCTTGTCTCTTTTCTGCATTCAAGATCTTCTGGAACAAATTCCAGGCCCTCAATCCTTGTGTCATGTTTCTCCCTGTCAACTTTCACATTGACTGTCCACTCAATCAAGTAATCTGTGCCATGCTCATCCTCTCCTTCAACTGTAATCAATAAATCAAACCTGCTCTCATCCAGTAATTTCGGCAGGTCAAGCTCCAGTATCTTTGACTTGTAATTACCTGCAGTCAAGCTGAACTCATCTGATTCATCAAAATCATCATCTAATTCAGCTGTTATGTAAACATCATCTATCTTTGTATCATCATCAAAAGTGTTCTCAATATCAAACTCAAGCTCAATATGGTCTCCTGGCTTTACTTTAATCTTGTCTTCATCATCAACACCAGAGTAAGTCTTGTCATTCACAGCTATCTCAAGCGAATCAATGCTTAATTTTTCCTTTAATTCAAGATAAACAGGTATTGTTTCAGAGATGTGATTATTCTTGATCAGGATATTTCCTAAGCTTTGTTTTCCTGCCTTTGCAGGCCTTGAAACAGTGCCTTGCACACTTATTGATTCTGTCTCACCTGGATCTAAATCAACTTTTACAGGAAGGACTGTAAGCGAGCTTGTCGGGAACACGCCTAGAATCTCAATATTATTCAAGTTCTGCAGGCCGGTATTTCTTATTGAAAAGTCTTCATCAACAGAATTGCTGTTTTCAGGCATGCCTATAACCAGTTTTTCAGGCAGGTGCAGGTTATACTGCTTGAACGGCGTTTCTCTTATTATGTAAGTTGTGAAGTGCGCAACAGTAAAAGACAAGCTATTGCCGTCATACTGGATGTCATAGCAAAGGTCTGGCGGGCAGATCTCTTCACTGCCTGCTCCAAAGCCTTCTGAATAATAGATTATTGGGTTCTGACTGAAGCTTGTGCTGTAGAAAGTGATTCTTGCAGGCTTGTTCAACGCTGGAATCTCCTGAGAGTTCAATGCAACCTTGCTGTTCTGCAGCAAGACATTGTTTTCCACATCAATTGTGTCTGACAAGTCAACTGGCTCAAGGAACTTCACCTTCACCTTGCTTTTTTGCAGTGTGAAATCAGTTATGCTTGTCAGCTCTCCTTCAGATATGTCTGTTGTCTCTCCGTCAAAGCCATTTAGTATTGGCCTGTCAATTGATTCAACATTAAATTCATGCTCAGCAGTTGCATTTCCATCTGAAACAACTGCCTTTATCGTGAATGCCTGCAGTTTTCCTTCTGGATTAAAGACAAAGCTTTCTCCAGATGTTTTTTCTTCATTGTCAACATACCATTTTGTGATTAGAGGCTCATCATCTGAATCAAACACAGTCACGCTGAAAGTGAATTCAGCATCATGCGCTATGTATTTGGTTGATTTTGGCTGGTAATCAAGTATTTGAGGAAGATGATTGAAATTAGCAACAATGACCTTTACAACCTGTTTTACTTCTGCTTCTCCATCTGAGACAGTTATCTCAATATCATAGATTCCAGAATCCTGGAAAGTCGTCTGCCAGGTAAATACATTATCCTGCTGCTCAAACCTCTCATCATCAATTGAATAAGTCAAGGTTTCACCATCTGCATCTGTTGCAATGACTGTAATCACAGCAGCATCTCCTTCAGGCACTCTTAATTCTCCTATTTCCTGAACTTCAGGAGCCTTGTTTATGTTAATAACCTGTATTACCCATGTATGGTCAACACTGTCAGATGCATCAGTTGCAACAACCTTTATCTCATGCTCGCCAGCATCTGTAAAGCTCGGAGAATATTCATACTCTGAAGCAGTTCCAACAAATGTTCCATCAAGATACCATTTCAATTCAAGCTCTTCATTGTCAGGATCTTTTGCATTGACCTCGAAGACCTGGCTCTGGCCTTCATCTATCTCAACATTTGTGGAAGGCTCAAAAGACTCAATGCTTGGCAGCCTATTTTGGTTCATTACAGTTACTTGGAACCTTTCAACTGTTCTCAAGTCGCCGTCTGACACAGTTATGGACATGTCATAAGTTCCTTGGTCAAAGTAGCCTGTCTGCCACTTGCCTTGGCTGTCTAATGGAGGGCTTATCTGAATGTTCAGGTTATTATCATCATTTGTGACACCATTCTGATTATCAAGATCGTAATAATCTACATCAACCTCAACAAGATCACCTTCTGAAACAGTGAAATCATCAATTACTTCAATCACAGGAGCCCTGTTCAGGTTATCAATGATTATTTTTACTTCCTCAGTAACATTGAATTCCCCGTCTGAGACAGAGACTGTGAATTCATACTCTCCTGAATCTTCATCATCTGTCTGCCAGATGCCTTTCTTGTTGAAATATTCAGGATAATCAATATCAAGGACATTATCATCATTTGAAACTTCATTCTCATTATCAGGATCCTGCACTATATCGCTGAAATTAATCAATGCCCCTTCCTTGACATGCACATCTTCTGCAGTTATGACAGGAGCCCTGTTCACATTATCTATCTTTAGATTAAAGGAAGTTTCTGCAGAAAGTTCTCCATCTGAGACAGTTGCAGTGATTGTGTAATCCCCTGAATCAGCATAGCCAGAATCATATGTTCCATCTGAATCAATCAATTCACTGTAAGTGATTGTCAGATTATTATTATCATTTGTTACACTGTTCTCATTGTCTGGATCACTTGTTGAAGGAGTTATGGTGATTGATTCTCCTTCTTTAATTTGTATATCATCTAATGCATCAATTGCAGGAGCCCTGTTGACATTATTGACTGTTACAAGGATTTCCTTGACTGTCTGGGTTATTCCATCGCTGACAGTAACGGCAATCAGGTATTCTCCTGAATCTTCATAACCAGTCTGCCATGTTCCATTAGAGCTGAATGGCTCTGGGTAATTGATAGATATTATATTGTCATCATTTGTGACATTGTTCAAGTTATCCATATCAGTTATTATCGGGCTTAAAGTGATTAAAGCTCCTTCGTCCACAGTAATGTTCTCAAGATTGCTTATTTCAGGAGCCCTGTTAAGATTCAAGACCTTGATTGTAAGATCCTTGACTGCCTCAAACTCTCCATCAGAGACTTTTATCTTCACATTATATTCTCCAGAGTCTTCATCAGTTGTCTGCCATGACGCATTTGCATCAAGAGGCGCTGTTACCTCAGTAGTCAAGACATTGTCATCATTTGTGACATTGTTTTTATTGTCAGGATCATAAGCAAGCATCTCCAGGCTAATCAAATCCTCTTCATACACTGTCAAGGTATCATTCACAGTGATTATAGGGGGCCTGTTTGTGTTCAACACCTGTATTGTCGTGAAAGTGGAATCATAATATTCTCCATCTGATACAGTCACTTCAATCGTGTAATTGCCAGACTCATCAAACGCAGGCTTGTATTTTCCATCTTCATCAAACAAGCTTGCATAATAGAATGTTATATTATTATCATCATTATCTACAGAATTAATATTATCAGGATCAGTTGCTTCTGGCAAGATTGTGAAAGATTCATTCTCTTGGATAGTTATTGGATCTATATCATGCATCCTTGGAGGCCTGTTGACATTCTCAATCTCCAGTGATATCTGCTTTGTTATTTCTGTATAGCCATCATCTGCCTCAATTGTTATCAAGTACTCTCCGCTGTCTTCAAATGACGCTGCATAACCTTCTATTGAGAATGGAGAAGTGACATCAACTGTCACAGCATCATCATCCAGGTCAATGACATCTGGCGTCAATGCAAAAGTCTCATTCTCTTTCATGAAAAGATTGCCATTCAATACTGCAGGAGCATGATTTGTGATGATTGTGCCTGTCACAACCTTGTTCGTGTTCATGTAAGGGATGTATACGAGCACTTCATAGGAGAGGTCTGACCTTGACAAGCCAGAGACTGGCAGTATGATATTGTTTTCTCCAGATTCAATTGTTGCTTTCTTTGTGCCAGAGCTTATTTCTGCACCATCCTTGATTATAGAATACTCTATATCTGAATCAAAGTCATCAGTAAGCTGGCTGGTTATTATCAGTTCAAGCTCTCCTGATGAGTCCATCCGCTCTGGGATGATTAATTCTGCATCAAGGACCTTTACTGCAAGGCTGAAGTCTGCATAGACCCTGCTTGAATTCTCATAAATGAATTCTGCCGTGTAAGCATAGATGCCTTCCTCTGATGGAGCAGTCACCTCAAGATCATAGCTGCTTTTTGTGGTGCTTACCGGCAGTTTTGAGACAAGATCCTTGCCCTGCTTGATATGAATCTCGCCCTCAACAGCAGAATCCTGGATGTTTTCTATATTTATAGTGGCATTGAATCTTTGGCTAGGCAATAATTCTGCAGGATGCTCAACAGAATTGATTAAAATAGGTGAATAAGGAACATAATCTATCTGATACTTGACTGTCTGGAACAGTTTTATCTTTCCTTCATTGCAGTCAACCACTTTTGCAGGATGTATTACAACAATTACCAACTCTTCTTCATCTGTGAACACATGCGAGAATTCTACAGAAGCATTTGTTGCGTTCCTGTAGCACTCTCTCTCAACAAGCTCAAGGCCATCCCACATCGGCAGGTCTTTCACAGTCAAGTCAACAGGATCTTCCAATGAATATGAGAAGTTCTGCACAATTGTCTTGAGAGGGAATTCAACAGTCAATGCCCTCACAGGCAGCACAAGCTCATCAAAGCCATACATATTGTCTGTATTGTCTGCTTCGATTATGGAGAAATTTCCAAAAGCAGTGACATTATAATCGCCAACACGGAATTTGAAATTCTTTGTGTATATTCCTGGCGAAGTTGATGTGATCTGCATATCATTGTCAAGGCCAAGTGTCTCAAATTCTTCATCAAAATCCTTGCAGTACATTTTTCGGTGCGTAGTGTCATAATTGTCTATTATTGCATTTGATGTAGGCATTCCAAAGAGAGAATATGACAGCAACGTAAGCCCGATATATTCCAGCTGGTTTTTTGTGTGCCAGTAATAATTGTTTCTTGCCTGCCGGAAAACCTCGCCTATTGTGTCATACTTGCCCATGTTGCAGAGCAGTGCCTTGACAAAATACGGGCTTGAGTAAGATGCAGGCGCAATATATGTTGCATAAGGAGAGATTTTTCCTGCAAAAGACTTCATATTTGTAAGATATAATCCGCTGTATGCAGAATCAAAAATGACCAAGGAATCATCATCTTCTAAATAATCCTGCCATTCTGTAATATCATCTGGAGTAAAATACTGCGATTTTTCCATCGTATTTTTCGACGTGCTTGGCTCAAAAATCAGGTATTGGTCTCCTGGATTGTTTTTTAAGGTGTACTTGACATTATCTTTTCTCCAGGAATTGCCCATGAAAGAGTATTTGTTTGGAGTGAATTGCGTTTTTATTATGGCTTGTTTTTGTGATACAAGAGAATTTGAGCTGCTGCTGGAATAATAAGTTGAATAATCAAAACCCATATTCCTGCCAGACAATTGCTGCTTCATCTCAGCAGCTGTACTGCCTACAATCCTTGACACGTACGTTGTTTCATAATTTGATGATATGGCTAACGCTGTGCTTGCCAATAGCAAAATCATTACGCACAACAGCACAGTTAATTTATTCTTCATTTTTCTTTTTTAATTTTTCAATCAATTCCTTTATTTTTTGCTTATCATCAATAAGGTAATAAGCAGTCAAAGCAGCGCCGTAATCTTCGGATTTTTCCAGTTTTTCTGCAATCTCAAGCCCTTCTTTTGGGTCTATTTTTTGGTCTTCCTGATAACAGATTTGAATATAACTTCTCAAATCTTTTTCTTTTAGTTTTTCCAGTATTTTTGCCAAGATTTCTTTGTCAAGCAGACCAGCCCATTTGTAAATCTGGTACGCCCTGAAATAATCCCCCTCTTTAAATGCATTTTCTGCTTGGGCAGTTTCTTCTTTTTTATCAAACATTTTATCCAGTTCTGCTTGGAGGTCAGCATTTTGGTCTGCCATTTCTTTTATTTTATTCAATATTCCGGGATTTATTGTCTTGAATATTATTTTGCAGCTTTTGAGCAGGTTTGCGAGTGCTTGATATTTCTTGGATTCCTCAGCATTGAATGCTTTTTCAAATTGTTTAAGTATTATTTCATCAGGCACTTCAATGCCTCCCCTTTTTAATGCAGCAGGAATCGCCTGGGGATATGACAGGCAATTCTGTTCAAAATCTGCTATCAAAAGCGCATTATCATTATCTACAGAGTCTATGTACTGTTTGAACAAATACAGTTCATCCTGTGTCAAAACCTTTTTCAACATTTCTACTGTTAAGGTATCATTTGTCAGCAATTAGTTCACCCCGTATTGTTTAGCGAGATTGTCAAAATCATCAATAAAGCCCTGCACTCTTCCTTTGCTGCTTCCTCTACCGAATAATTTGTCTGCAATTATCTTGAATTTATCGCGGTCTGCCTTGGCCATGTCTTCAAACATGGTTGCAGTTTCAAACTGGTCTCTTGTAAATGTCCTGAACTTGTCGACTTCTGGTTTCATTAGCTTCAGGGCCTTTTTCTTGCCTTCATCTCCGCTCTTCCACATCTTTGCAAGGCTGCCTGCAATCGGCCGGGTATCCATGTCTGTGAAATCTGCATCCTTGAATATTGTTTCAAAAGATGCATCTTTTAGGAAAATAGGATTATTTGCTTTGTCAAGACCCAAGCTTCCGCCATAATCTATGTAACTGACTTTCCCATCTGTTGCTATCAGTATATTTCTTGGGTGCCGGTCCATCTCTCCAAACACCATATCGCTGAATGTCTTGCCATACATCGCTTCTTTGGTGCTTTTACTCAAGCCGTCTGAAGCTGCAAGATAATCTGAATAATCAAGATTGCTTATTCCTTTGCTTGCCCGCCATTTTTGGAAGCCGTCCTCAAATGTCTTGCCGTCCACAGATTCCAATAACAAGCCTTTCACTTTTTTAGGGTCTCCATTAGGCAGCCCGATTCCAACTTCCCGGGTTATTTTTGTTTCAGGCACTATATATTTTGCATCCTTTGCATTCAGTACTGATTCTACATTATAGATTGCCTTTTCTCTCAAATTTGAGAATGTTTGATCCCGGATATTATCGGGCTGGAATACTTTGTTAGGCTTAAAGAAATACTCTGTATTATCAGCATCATAAATTTTGCCAACCTTATAGTTTGTACTTCCTAAAAACTCGTCTTTCCAATACTGGAAGGCAACAAGATTATTATCCTCTACCACCAGATTGCCCGTGCCTTTCATCTTGATTGTCTTGGTGATTTTGTCCTTGGACCAGTCCACTGTCTCTCTTGCATATCTTTCTGAAACAGCTGCTACGCTGTCATCGCCATACTCTTTAGCAAGCTTCTCTATATCTCCTTTGTTCAGCTTCTGCACAACTTTTCCAAGGCCTTCCCTTGCCTTGTCGCCCCATTTCAAGAGTATCTTGTCGCCCAGTTCTGTCTTTAATAATTGATAGGCCTCATCCCACCTGTCTCCTGCCAGCCGGAACATGTCCTGTATCTTATCAAGCTTGCCTTTCTTGTACAGCATCTTCAGAAATTTAAAAGCTTCATCACCATATTTTGTCAAGAACATCTCAACAGGCTTGCCCACAGATTTCCTGAACGCCTTGAACGCCACCTTGAACGGCTTTCCAGGTATCCACGGAATCGCAATCATCGGCACGCTAACCTTGCAGCTGAGGGAATCACCTATTATCCAGCAGTCGTTTACGCTGTCTATCACATCACTTGCAGTATCCAAAGGTATGCCTGTGATTGCCTCTCCAAGCAGGAATACATAAGACACTGCAGTAAGACCTATTTCCAGATACCACCAGTTCTTTGATTTCAGCTTCACATATGCTCCGCTGTCAATAGTTTCAGTCAAAGCCTCAAGAACATGCGGGTCATCTGTATTGATGATTATCGAGTACTCCCTTCCATCCCAGGGATTTATGTCAATAAATGCGCTGTCCCTGTTCTCATAGCCAGCAACAAACGGCATGCATTGGTATGCCCGGTTATTCTTCTCAGTTCCGATAACAATCAATGTTGCGCCGTCATATTTCTCAAACAATTTCTGGTCTTTGCAGTATACATCTGAAGAATTTATCTTGTGAATTTTAGGGCTGTATCTTGTGGTGATAACATTCTTGAATTCTGTGATCTCTGAATCCATGTCTGAAGAGACGCTGTCTGGCAGGATAAGTTTTATTTTCTTGTTGTTATACTTGCCCTTGAACTTAAATAGGTCGTCTAATTCTGAGAAATATTTTTCAGTTCTTTTGATATACGGGATGTCGCTGTAAATATTATCTACTCGCGTGTCTGAGTAAAACAGTTTCCAGTCAAGTATTGAAACATCCCTTCTGTAATACGGGACTACAAAGTCGTCGCCAAGTATCAGCACGCCTTCGCAGGCCTCGCATTTGTCTCTTATAAACTGCCCGACATCCATTGAATATGAATTGTCAGTCATTACCTGCTTTCTTGGCGTCTCCTTGTAATCACTTAATTTCTCCCACGGATGGTCTGCTATGTAATTATCCAAGTCATAAATTATTCCCTGGCGGTCGCGGCTGCCTGCCTGCACATAAGCTTTCGCAAGCAAGTCATTGACTCCGGTCTTGTCGCCAGAGAAGCGCTCCAGTAATTTCTTCTTGTTGGTGAGGATTAGCAGGTCTGGATAATATAATATATCCACAGATCTTTTATTGCCGTTCTTTAATTTGAAATCATATTCCCCCCAGGCAGAATCAGCAACAGTGAACTCGCAATCCATATCTTTTGTTATCATAAATGAATCGCCTGGACAGCTGGACTTGTCCAGCGTAAAGTCATTATGATCATATTCTAATTGTATATTCTCGTTCTTGTTATGTTTTAGTTTTACAGTGACTATGTCTCCTGTCTGCTTGTAAACAATCGTGCCAGTTGATTCCTCTATTGACAATTGCGTCTGGATCACTACTTTCTGGCAGCTGGATTTTCCGTCAATACATTCATAGCCGACTGAGCAGGTTTGTAATGGCTTTTTCTGGTAGCAGCCATTTGTGAGGTTCATCTTGCACATATACAGCGATTGCCCCTCGCAGAAGTACAATTGTCCTGAATCGCACTGGCTTTCGCAAGGATTTGGTATGCAGGCGCTCTGTGAAGGATGGTCTGCATCATAATGGCACGTAGCACCGGGTCCGCAGTCTGAATCAAAGTTGCAGGGCGTTTCCTTCACTTTGATGTTCTTTGTCAGGGAGTGAGTGTAAGACTGTCCGCACGCAGGATATATTCCTGCCATTACTTCGTGCGATGTGTCCCACGCAGAATAATAGCCTGAAGAAGGCGTTCCACAAGCATCTATTGTCGTGGTCTTAGGAGCATAAACATTAAATGTGACATCCTCTGATTTTCCAGCACCCAGGCTGATTGTCTTGGCAGCATAATATGCATTTCCTTGGCAGCATTTTGTTGTAGAGCCGACTGTCTGTATTGAGAAGCTGCCATTTTGCGAGAAAACAGTGCCTCTCCAATAATCTGGAACAATTCCAGCCTCAATATTCAGTTTATCAATGTAGGTTCCCTTGTTTTCAACAGTTGCTGTAATTGTTACATAATCATTCTGGTCAACTTCAGAGGGTGCGCTTATCTTGGTAACCCTGAGGTCTCCATAACAGTCCTGCGGGCAGTTAGAGTTTGTTTCAGGCCCTTCGCAGATATTGTCTCCGCAAACCCTTTGCCTTACACAAACATAATTCTGGCACTGGTAGTATTGGCCTATTGCGCTGCAGCTCATGTGGCACGCTCCGCAGTGATTATTATCTGTCTGGAAATTAAATATTTCATCAACCTGGCCATTGCAGTCATTATCTATTCCATCGCAGCTTTCTGTGCGACCAGGATGCGTGTGAGGATTTGCATCATCACAATCACTTCCCCCGCAAACCCAATTGCTATAGCCATCACCGTCAACATCTGAGCAGGTTACAGTCAACTGGTTTCCTGAAGTGACTGAAGAGCTTCCCTGGGATGCTATAAGATAATATTCTGGATTGGTTCCTGCATCATATTGCCATTCTGCAGTCCATGTTCCAGAACCAACTCCATTAGATAATGTAATGCTTGAAGGATTTTTATTTACAGGATCATCTGCAGAAGACCAGTCAGCTTCCCACACTGCAATTGAAGTGGATTTTCCATTGCAGTTGCTGTTGCCATATACCTTGAACCCGACTGTGCTGCTCATTCCAGCGCTTGTCTTGTCCCATGACACGCTTGATAGATGGCAGTCGCAAACTCCGCCTTCATCAACAGAGCCATCGCAGTCATTATCTTTCTGGTCGCATACTTCTGATTTGCCAGGATACCTTGCACTATCGCTGTCATCGCAATCGTCTCCTCCGCAGGCTTTTATTGAATGCCCGTCACCGTCATTGTCCGGGCAGTAGCAGGTGTGAGAATTTGTATTCCAGGATTCTCCTGTCTTGCAGCATCCCTTGTCACCCCATATATTGCCTACGCAATATAAATTAGTGCCGCACTGGCCTTTGTTTGCATCGCAATCATATTCGCCATATCCGCATGTCTGGCTAAACGTAGTCAATTGCGAGCAGAAATCGCTGTCTCCTAAAGAAGAAATCTTTTCCCAGCAGAATTTTTGGCCGAACACTATCTGATCCTTGCATTCCAATACATCATTTCCCTGCCTTTTCTTGCTGTACTCTGTTGAGCAGGCGCCATATGGCTGGCCGAAGTCTGAACAAGTTTTTGCAACACACTGCCCGCTTGAGCACTTCTGCAAACCGCTGCAGGTTGTATCATCATGCCATTCAGTTGAGCAGTCCTTTTTTTGATATTCTTTCTGTATCTTGTCTCCGCTGCATCTTACATTTCCAGTGTATTGTGCTGTGCATTCTTTTCCGCATTTTGAGCCAAGCCATTCCTCGCCGCTTGGACAGCAATAGTCTGTTGATGTGTCTCCCCAGCATAATCCAACACAAGAGCAATGCGAGCCAGAGAAGCAATGGTCTGCTTTATCACAATCCCCCTTGCCGTCTGGCAAAGAGCAAGGCTCATTTGGTTTTGAATCACCATCGTCTCCAAAGTCTGCTTTTGAATCATCCTTGCCTTCATCGCAGACAAAGTTGCCGCTGCAGCTTATGCCGCTCTTGAACGTGTGCCAGTATTCATAGCTGCTGTCTTCATCATACATGCCTCCGTCATAAAATGTTCCGCCAGATTTGCGGTTTGTACATTTGTATTGCCTAGGATAGATAACTCGATAATCTTCATAATCTGTATCTGTCCATTTATAGCCAGAATCACTGCAATCGCGATAATATCTTGCAGCAATGCTGCAGGTCCATTTATCACCAGGATCTTCAGTGTCAATTACCCGGTCATTATCCCAGCTGCTTCCTGTCCAGCATTTATTTTTTTTACTGCATATTCCATTAAGTACGCTGGATTGTGACCAGCATGATTTGAAGTCATCAAGATCATCTGCAAAACAATGATCTAGATTTCCGTCACCGCACCAGTCATAACATATGACCATTGTGCCGGATTCTTCGCCATCAAGCCCCACATCTAAATCTCCGCCTCCCCAAACAACACCATCATCACTATCGCCTGTGCTGTATGTATAGTCATCATCATAGTCTATATAGCCATTGCCTGATGCTGTTGCTGTGTATTCAGCTGATTCAAAGCCCGCATCTTCTGGCGCAGAACCTTCAGCAACAACATTTACAGAATCATTCCTTATCTTTATCCTTACTTCTTTTGGCGAATTGCTTAAAGCAGAAAGCGTATCATTTGATACTTCTTGAATAGACATCTCTTTAGTTGCATAAGTGCTTAAATTAATCGGTGAAGTGATGTAAAAACCAGCATAATCTTCTACATCATCTGTTGAATTAATGCTGCTCTTATTAGTCGGGCTCTGATTAATTTCAGTTTTATTTATTGTTATGTCAACTTCCTCAATCTCAAACAAGGCGCTCATGTTGACAATTCCAGAGCCGTAATCAATGTCTTTTCCTGCATCACCTAAATCAATTGCAGTTGATTCTAATTTATCTTTTATTTTTGCATGACTTAAGGATTCTTTCTCAAGCATCAATGCAATCAAGCCGGAAATCATCGGAGTGCTCATTGATGTTCCGCTTGCAGATGTGTAAGCATTATTAATAGTTGCAGACATGATATTAACGCCAGGTGCAGAAATATCTGGCTTGATATAATTATTAAAAGTGTCTCCAGAGCTGAAAGATGCTGCCTTGTTCTTTTCATCAACAGCTCCGACTGTAATGACTTCTTTCATGCTGCCAGGCATGGTAACGCCAAAGAAACCGCCGCAGCCTTTCTTGCAATTGCCTGAAGCTGCAACAAACACAACACCTTGTTTAATGGCATCTTTTATGGCAGAGGCAAGCGGGCCGTCTAAATCTGTCAGAGTCCCGCCAAAGCTCATGCTGATTATATCAGCGCCATCATCAGTTGATTCATCATCATCTGGATCAAGAGCCCAGTTGATTCCAGCGATTATCTGGGAGGTCTTTCCGCTTCCATACTTGTTCAAGACCTTTGCATTAAGCAGATAAGCATCAGGAGCAGCGCCTTTATACTTTGAATTGCCGGCGGCAATGCCAGCAACATGAGTGCCGTGGCCATTAAGGTCATCAACACCCTCATTATTGAAAGATTTAGACAATAAAATCCTGTCCTTGAACATGCTGTGGTCTGTTTCAATGCCAGTATCTAATATTGCAATCTTTATTTTTTTGCCAGTATAGTTATTGGCCCACGCAACTGAGTCAATCTTTATCTGGGGAATGCTTTCCTCAAGAAACGCGACATATTCTTTTTCAAGGGTAATTTCTTCAATTGATTCTTCTTCAGATATCTCTTCAAGCTTTTCAGCCTCTATCTCAGCAGAGATTACATCGCCGACCTTGAACTCTCCTTTGACTTCTCCAGAGCTTTCTTCAATAATCCTGGAAATCTTCTCAATATCATCCTCATCTTTGACAGTTAGAACAACTTCAACCTTTTCCTTGGGCTTTTCCTTGATGATTTCCTTTATTTCTTGCTCAATCTTTGGCTTTGCAGGCTCAAGAGCAATAGTTTCAGGAACTTCTTCAATAATCTCTTTAACATCAGAATCAGCAAGCCCTAAAGCAAGAGTGTCTGCAAGGCCAGCATCTGCTGTATTTGCAACTGCATGAGCAGTTATCTCATCTGAAGAACAGGCATTTAAAACTAAACAAAATGAAATAAGAATGAATATGAGAATAGGGTCTATGGGGAACTTTGTATTTTTTTCCATGATCTTAACTCTTTTTTTTGAAAAACCGAGTTAAAATCAGTGCGCCCAGTTTAGAAGTTGCTGTGATCCCCCGATTATTTATATAATAGTATATTAACTATATAAATTTTTCTATAAGTTTTTGCTTGTTTTTGAAAAGAAATAAAAAAAATTAATATAATTTATATTCCTTTGACTTTTTCCCAGTCTGCTTTTTTCCAGCCGTGTGAAAGTACTTTTCTGCGTATCTTTGCTTCTGAAACACCTTTTTTCTTGAATTTTTCAACGTATTCCCTTAAATCCTTCACTCTATGGTCTGGATGCGCTTTCTTTTTTGCTGCAAGCAGGTATATGATTGCTCCTCCGCCGCCAACAATTATCAAGCCCAATATAAGCCATATCCACCAATTGCTTGCTGGCTTTGGAACCTCTTCAACAGGAGGCCAGCTGCACATCTCTACGACAGGATCACAAAAGCCAGTTACACAATCCCTGCCAAGGATACAAGGCAGTCCTGGGTCACAAGGCTTGCAGATGCTTCCTCCACAGTCAGGGAAGGTCTCATCCTGATTCTGTATGCCGTCAAAGCATGTTGGAACTGCTTCTGGAACAGGAGGCAGCTCGCATGTCTGATTTGTGATTGGTTTTTCCAGCACTAAAGTGCATTCAGGATAATCATTCAAGAAACACATCCTTTCCTGCAGTCCTGCAATGCAAGGGCCCCAAGGATCGCAAATCCAGTCATCAAAGCATTCTGCTTCACTTATTGTTTCTGAAGGCAATGGCGTTCCATAAAATTCTTCTGCAGGACGGCCTCTGCCGCCTCCACCGCCGCCACCAACACTTGGTGTAGGGCGTTTCTTGCAGATTCCATTAGAACAGTAATTGCTTATGCAGTCCCTGTTTCTTACACACATCTGTCCATTTGCACAAGGAGGGCAAATCGGTCCTCCGCAGTCAATATCTGTCTCGCCAAAGTTAATGATATTATCTGAACAATTATGCAGCCACTGGCAGTTAGGGCCGCAAGTTATGCCGTCAGGAGGATCACACTGCTCACCAGCTTCTACCATTCCATTTCCGCAGACAGGACCTGGTGCTCCTGGAGTGAATGTCAAGTCCAGTCTTGTCAGGCCGCCTTGCTGGAATGGATAATTCTGGTCAAAACTATTATTCACATAAAACGCAATGTTTGTGCCGTTTGTTGTTCCTGTAATCAAGAACAATGGATTATAGCCGTATAATATATTTGCATCTACAATTGTCGGGAAATTCACGCCCTGCATAACTGCCAAGACAGGCATTCCTGGAGTTGCATTGAACACCCAACCGTAAAATTGATGAGGCAATGGCGGTGTTGCAGGAGGGCTTGGCGGCGGGACTAATGGAGGAACTCCTGGCGGAGTAACTACTATGTCCATGCAGGCTGCATCGCACGTTGCCGTATTTGGAGGCTCGCACTGCTCTCCGCAATTCACGACACCATCTCCGCAATGAGTGCAGTAAGAACAATAATCTGCACTACCCATAACGCATGCGTTGCAATCCAAAACTCCTTTGCACTCGCAAAGATCACAGGATGTGTCAGTGCAGTCACCAAACCAGGAATCATATTCGCTTTGGTCGCAATCCTGCGTTGGATTTGCTTTTGCAATATCGCATTCTTCCCCAGGATCTACAATGCCGTCACCGCAGTAAGATTCTGGATAAAAATAGTAATTATGCGCAGAAAGCAATGGAAATGGAAACTTAACAGTCCCTGTCGGCTGGTAATTATAGAAAAGATAACCTAATGTTTCTCTAGGTATTGTTCCAGACCTGCAGGTGGTTGCAGTCCCTTCATATTCCCACTCTTCATCAACCTGCTGCTCACAAGTTATAACCAGTTGGGTGTTAGGAACATTATCAACACCTTGATCTAATACATATCCGACAAGCTGTGCAGTCTGTGTTTTAGTAATGCTTTGATCTGCGCCCATGTAAATAGGTATTTTTCTTGTGCAGATGCCTTCAATGCATTCATAGCCAGCATCTCTGCATCCTCCTTCAAAAGTGCAGGCCTCTCCTATTCCTGCAGGAGGCCTTAAGCAGGCACCATCTTCACATCCCATCAAGTAATCATTTTCTCCTTTGCACAACTCTTCTTTCATAACATAATTTGCAGCAGCTCCAGAATCACAACCATACATTATTAAATGACCTGGCTGATTTGGATCGCAATAATTTTCAAGACCAGTATGCAATGCACCATCATCACCAACTGCATCAACACTTTGCTTAGTGTAAGGATCCATTTCTCCTTTTTCTGGTCCTATGCAAGGAGCAATGATGTGCCATGTTCCCTCTTCATGCATTTCAGAAGCCCAATCATATTCATCAGTGCAGGCTGTATTTGTCACAAAATGATTCCATATTGATGATCCAATATCGTCCTGTGGCCAACACCTGTGAATTGGATAGGTAATGCCAGGAATCTCACTAGAACTTACGTAGCCAAGAAGCGGCTGCCCTTCTCCTTTCTTGTCTTCGCAGTTTGAATCAGTTGAAACAAAATGGTCTAAATAATGATGTTCGCTATGTCCTGGGCGTGTAGCATCAGTTTCCCTATAGCAGGCATACAAAGGACTTCTTCCAGGAGCAGAATTCTTGTAAATAAGGCCAAGCACATATTCCAGCACCCAGCCGTCTGGACAGGACATGCCTACAATTGCGCGGTCATCTCTCATGCCCCACGCAGTTCTATAACATCTTAACAAAGGCTGCACATCAAAAGCGCCGCCCACGCACTTTGTCCCTGGATATGCCTTGTATTCTGTTTCATAAATCTCGCCGTCAACACAGTAATATTCTGTGAGGGTGTCTTGGTCAACACAAGTATCAGCTCTTCTTGTGATGCCTGTGTATCTCACTTCTCCATAAACATAAGGATTATCTCCTTCACCAGTTTGTTCATCACAAGCAATCATCGTGTTTGTCTGGCCTGCAAAAGCAGCTCCTGTTATTGGAGCAACAGCAGAGCCTGTTATGAATGCCTGCGCAACAAGATTTGTGTCTATGACTGAGCCGCCTGTTGAAATGCTTGCTTCATCTCCGTTTCCAGTGTATACTGCACTTGCTTGAATTGCAAGCGATGCTGTAACACCTGTTATTGTGACAATTGCTGCCTCTTTAGCATCAACAATATAAGTCTCTCCTGCAACACCAAAATGATTAAGGTTGCCTGGAGCAGGGCTGTCAGCAGGAACTGCATTAAAGACTTCGTATTCTTCTGCAAGCAATGGATTGTAATGATACACTGAATTAATCTTATCCATTATCACTGAAAAGAAAGACGTTATCAACTGTTTGTCAACAGGAAGAATCAAGGGATTTGTTATCTTGTTTTTTCCTGGCTTGAAATAAAATTTCTCAATATATTCAATGTTGCCGTCCACATCCTTGTGGCTTGCTGCAAGAATAGTTTCTGTGTTTAATATGTCTGAATAATAGCCGTTTAACTGCCACTCATTATGCGCAAGCAAAATGTTCACTGCTTCAGAAACATCTGCAAGTGTTGCACCAGCAACTGCAATCTTATAATCACCGACATATTGAATGACAGCTTTTCCAGGAACCAATGCCTGGCAGGTGCTTGGGTCAAGCAAATTACTCATATAAGCATCATCACAGGTTCCCACAGCAACAAACCTGTTGCTTGGCTGTGAAATAAAATTCGGAGTAAGGTTATACAAGCAAGGAGGGCCTCCTACGCACATGTCCTGCTCCATTCCTGCTATGAGATTGTTTGCAATAGAAGTATACGCACTTCCAGCAAGAACATCAACAGGCACAGTAGATGGAACACCCAGGAAATATCCTGGATCCACGATATTCTTCGGGAAGCCAGCAAGGTCTGCTGCCGGCAGGTAAGGAGCTTTTCCCAAAGGCCTGAATTCACAGCTTAAAAGCACAAGGCTTAACGTTAGAAGAATTGCAAATAAAACGATCTTTTTCATTGGATATCCTCTCTCTTTTAAATACTGAGTTTTGAGAGGATATTATATATAAACTTTTTGGTCTTATCTGCACATTTAGCGCCAATGACGCCTTGCGAAGTTCGCGGTTTCTACTGCAGTATCTGATAAATCTGGTTTGCAGGCGATTTCAGTATCAGAACGTAGCGCGTCATTGGTCTTTTGCCGCTTATCTCTAGTGCTTTCTAATCAGATAAATCAGCAATATTATTATCAGCACCTGCAGCACTGTAAGCATCTCTGCCCATGGAAGGTTCATTCCCAAGAAAATCATCTTCTACCACCTTTTCTGATCATCCAAATCAATAATATCAAAATCACCAAGCTCAATAAAAAATTAATCCCTATCACAGTCCCGACAGGAATATCTACCCCGAAATAATACATTTTTTATTCACCTCATTCTCTTCTTTCATATTGTGAAGCCGTGCTTTTAATTCATATTCTCCTGTTATGCTCATCTTGTATTCCTGCGCAAGTATTGTTATCTCATTAGCAGGAAAATTATACGGCCCGTAAAGCTCAGCTATTTTTGTGCATCTTCCCTTGTTAAGATTAAACTCAATGAAGGTGTTTTTCTTCACAGGCTTTCCTCTGTTATCGACGATAAAGAACAAAGTTAATAATTTTGTCTCTGGATTAAAATCATAGCCTGCATCAAATCCATCAACAGCAGAACGTATTTTGATGAACTCTGTCTTGACTGTCCTTTCACCCATCAATAAAGTGAGTGCAGCAGGCACTTCCTGCGGCAGCATAGCAGGAGGCATTATTGTTATATCGCCGGAATATTCAGAATGCGGGCTTATCCTTAATCCTTGCGGAGCCTTGAATTTCCATGACTGTTTTTTCTGCTTAAACGGCCTTAAATGCCATCCAATCCCTAAAGAATCCCATAACACATTCTTGAATTGATGTATTGGCAGGAAACTGCTCATCGTCTCAGGGAAATCCAGCTGAAAATTCATGTTTTCAAGAGAAATGTCATTGTTATTCCTTACGCCTGCCCCAAATGTTTCGGGCTTTAGCGCGATAACATCAAGATATTCTGGAACAATTAATTCAATATTATTGAATATATCTTCAAAAGAAATCTTTTTTTCAATTATTTCTTCTTGATACTCCGGCTTTTCAGGTGTGTAGTCGCCGCAAGACATCTCTGTAGGAGGCTCATATCCAGAAGAATAAAGCGGACAAATCCTTGTTTTCTTGCACGTCCTTTTCTGGATTCCATTTATGCATGGGCCCCACTCATCGCATTCCCACTGCTCTACACAAAACCTTCCTGCACCTCCTCCACCCACTCCTCCTGGGCCAGGAGACGGCGGGCATGTGACATTTAAATCACTGAATATATAATAAGGAAGAGTGGTAAAATTCGGGGCTGCAACCATTATTTGATAGCTGAAACTGCTTGTGTTATATCCTTGCGGGGGCACAAAATTTACCTCTGTTGCAAAGACAATGTTTCCTGCAGCATCATTGAAATATCCCTCCCTGAATGTCGTGTTTTGTGCGGCACTGTTGATATAAGTGTGTGTTGTAGGAACATTATTTACGATGCCTGCGGATGGAAAATTAAAGTTCGATGTCTTTGTGAAGGTTGCAGAGCCGTTCTCTGTGCTTGGTATCATTGCATCAAGAATGCTGAGGTTTCCAGGCACGAGGCCCACGGGATTTGCGCTTGAATTGCTGAACAAGATAAAGCCTACAATTGATGCAGGATTGTTGCAGATGGTTTGCAGGTGAAAACCCTGGCCAGTTACATTACTGCCAGTTGCATTCACTGTTGTCGGCGCAGTGGGATTGACCCCATAAGTCATTATGCCTGCATAACCCTGCCAGTGAGGCGTGATTATCACTCCTGAAATATTTATCTGGGTTATGTTTCCTCCAGGAGCAAAAGCAGACCCTGGCGGCGGAGCATAAACTATAGGGATAATTAGAGAAATCATTGCAAAAAGCAGCAATATCTTTTTCATTTATCTCCTCTTTTTGACAAACCAGGCAATAGCCACTATTATTACTACTGCAAGCACTCCTATTAATATATACATGCTATTTATGCCCTGGCCAATCACTTGAAGTGTGACAGTCTTTTCTGATTTCTTGAACAAGAAGCCAGCATCCTCTCCGTAATATAACCTTGCAGTCACCTGCTTGTTATCTTCAAGGTCCACAGGAGTCATTCTTTGCTTTATCATCAGCTCTGCAGTCTGGCCTTTTTTAACAAGCACAGATTCTTTAAGCGCAGCTGTCTTTGGCTCATCATCTATAATCAAGTCAACAATATTTGCGTCAACAAAGCAGTCAACACCGGCCTTGTTCTTTGCAGTAATAATAAGCCGCTGTATTTCTGGATCAAATTTCACTCCGCTGATGTCCATTTCACACTCGTCTTCTTTTTCAACAATCAATAGCGGAACCTTTTCAGAAAGCTCTTTGTCAAGGAAGTTAGGAGCTTCGCCGTAAATAGTATATATATTAGCAGTAAGCTCTTTTTGCTCTGCTATTGCATCAAGAAGGTCTGCTTCATAGCTGAAGCCTCTCTTGTCATCACCATCAAGCACCTCAAAGTCTGGATCACCTACTGCAACAAGCCTTTGGTCTCCAGATGATACGCTAATTGCTGTCTTCATGAATGTTTGAAGGTCTTTCTTATTCTCTATTGCAACATCAACAGTCTTTGTAGCTATATTATATCTGATGCCTGCCAAAGCAATCTCAGGGTCAAGTGACGGCAGGTAATACAAGTCAAGGCCTTTCACCACTTCAAAAAATTCTTCTGTTCCAGGAGTCGGGCTGCCCTGCGCAAACTTGATGAACACAGTTATTCCTGCAGATTCTTTCAACTGTTTTGCAGGCCTTGTAAGCTCATTTCCTATCAAGACACCGAAATTTATATTGCTTGTCTTCACAAACTTAACTACCCTGTCTGGCACAAGCGTGGTTCCGATAAATAAGACAGGGTTTCCGGAAGTGAATATGCCTTCTTCGATAATCTGCCCGCTTGAAAGAGTGAGCTGGTCTGTGGGCTTTATCTGCATGAATTTCCTTATTATCTCTATATTATTGTCATACCTGCTTCCCATGTTTATAATCTCTGGCGAGTAATATTTCAATTCATCCATGACTTCCTCATCAACAAAGCCATATACCAATACGCTCTGCGCCCTGTTTTTTGACAGTGTATCTTTAACTTCATCAATATTGTGCTTGTCTGCAAACAAGACATAACCGCCGGTCAAAATAGCATACGGAGCCACAGATATCGCATTATAGCCGTAGGAAGGATCAACAATTATGAATGACGTAGTGCCTGCCATGTCAGCAAGCTCTATATTAAGGTCTCTGCCGCTGGCTTTAATCTCTTCAACAGTATAGCCCTGCTGGCTCAATGTATCTGCATAATTAATCATGAACGGCAGTTTCTCTGACTCAACAACTGTAACTAAATCTTTTTTGGAGATATACTGCGGCATCTTGGCAGAATGCTTTTCACTTATCAAAAACTTGAATTTTTTTCCAAGTATCTGCGAGTATATTGCTCCTGAGTAGATGTCCATCCAGTTGTCTGAATTCACCAGCACAATGTCTGCAGCACTTGCCAATGGAGCAAGCAGTATTGCCAGAAATATTAATATTATCGGGATTTTTCTCATTTTTTAAAGAAAAAAGAGAAAGAAAATAAAAATTTAACTATTTTAGCTCAGCTCTGCGTAGAAGAAATATGTCTCTACCACACTGGTCCTGTTGTCAGGCACAATTATCTGGAAGTCATAGTTTCCGTTGTCAAAGCCCTGTGCATTGTTTTCTAGCAGGCCGGTGTATACTATGTTTGCAGTGTCGTCAAGTATTACTTCCTCAAATGTGACTGCTTGTGCTGTGCTGTTAACATAGGTATTTGTTGCGCATGCACTGTTTGCAGCTATGTTTGCTGTTCCTACGGTAAATGCACTATTAGAGCTTGCTGTAAATGTCAGGTTTGTCCTGTCAGAGCCTGTTCCTGTAAGTGCTTGATCTGTATTGCAGTCGTTTTCTGCTACAATTGTTCCCCATGTTACTCCATTGCTTCTTGATGCAAACACTTCTCCGCCTGTTGCTCCGAAAGCCCATGAATACATTCTGAAACCTGCAGAGTCTTCTAGTGTTATGTTTCCGTCAATATGTCCGTAGAAGCCGTGCCATGCTTCTGTTATTGTTGTTGCAGTCAGGTTAACGTTTGTTATGTTTCCGCCTGCAGCTGTTGCATTTCCTGGGTTTTGGCTTACGTTTCCTCTTTCTTCAACACCCAGAGTCACGAGTGCTCCTTGCGGTTCTGCAAAAGCAGCTAATGCGCTTGCGCCTAACATTATTATAAAGGCGACCAATAATAGACTTTTTTTATTCACTATACCCTCACCTCGTTTAACCTTATTTTCATCTTGATTACTTTTGAATATTAATATATTCAAAGCGTCTCTGTTATACCTTTTAGTATATTCAAATACTTTTTTACGCATCTTTATAAATATTTGTTTTAATTTAGGGGTAGTGAAGAAAGAGCACATGTTTGCCTTTTTTATTTACTCTGTATGTAGTACTTCGTATGTAGTATTCATTTATCTTAATTCAGCATATATTTTGATCCTGTCTGTTCCTGCAGTTTGCTTTGCAAGGTTTCTTGGCACGTATATCTCATAGTCATAGATGCCATGTTTTCCTTTTGCATTTCTGTTGATGTTTGCTATGAATACTAATGTTTCGTTTTCACCGATGCCGTATTCTCCGTTTATGTCGTTTGTTGTATCCCATAGTATTCCTGTTATGAAGTTGCTTGTGTTTGTGCTGTTTATATAAGGAACATTCTGTATCTGCCTGTTGATTACTGTGAATGTTGTAGTTTGTTTTGGCAGGCTGGCGTTTATAGCGAACAATACCTGTATTGAGTCATTGAAGCCAGTCATGTTGAGATTTGTGTCTGCATCTGCAAAGTCATTTGTGCTGTTTCCTCCGGTGGTATTTCTTCCCAGTGCCTGCAGTGCAGGGAAGTGGAAGACTTCGTCTATGTCAGTTATGTATATTGTTCCGTTGTCTGTTGCGTTCCACGAGTATTCCAGTTCTCCTGTTGCTTTTCCTAGCGTGAGGTTTCCTTTCACATCTCCATAGTATAACTGCCATGCTTTTACATTTAATGTCTTGTTTAAGTTATTGTTTGTCTCATTTGATTCATTGATCTTGTTTGCAGGGTCTACGCAGACATATATGTTGTGCGGCCCTACTGGCAGCGCAAGCCAGGTCACATTTATTGTTGTGTTTTGGCTTGCGTTTAGCTGTGGTATTGTCACATTGCCGTCTATCTGCGTGCCGTTAGTGCAGTTTCCGTCATAGAACTGCACTGTTATGTTGTCTGCTGCTGCTGTTCCATTGTTCAGTATTGTCGCGAATATCGTGATGTTTTCTTTCTCGTCAGGATTATCATCTGAGAAACTCAAGTTTATTGGTATCAAGTCTGGTAGTGCTTCTGCGCAAACTCCGTCCCACAAGCTTCCGTTGATGTTGTATCCCTTGAATACCAGGCTGCCTGTTGCATTTGTGTAAGATATCACAAAGTATCCTGGACATATGTTGTTGTTTGTTATTGGGTCTCTTGCTGTGAGGTCCATTAACCTGAATGTCTGGTTTGGCTGATCTTCAACTGTGAATGGTGCAGCGTATTGTGCTCCTGTGCTGTTGTATACTGCTGCCTGTATTTTTGTGCTCGTGTCATTCCACCATGCGAATACGAAGAAGTCTTCTGTGGCAGTAGCATTCTGCCTTATTGTTCCTGCTGCAACCCTGCTTTCTGCACCGACTCTTCCAATGTCTATCTGTCCTGTTATTGCTCCTCCTGTGTTGTTGAAGATTCCTATTCTGATGTCTCTGTCCACTACACTGCTGTCATACCATACTATTGCTGTCTTGTCATTGTCAAGCACTGCTGTGGCAGTCTGTGCTCTTTCTCCTTGGTTGCCTCCCACGTCGAGTATTCCTGTGAGGTCTCCTCCTGTGTTGTTTAATACTGCGAATGAGACATCGTTGCTTCCGTCGTCAAACCAGTTGTATGTCCATCTTGTGCTGTTTAGTCCTGCACAACTGATTAGGTTCTGTAATGGCAGTTGCGGGTTCATGTTTCCGTCTATGCTTGATATTCCTACTACCTGTCCTCCTTGGTTGTTGTATCCTGCATACTGCGCGTCATTGTTGCTGTCGTCTGCAAAGCACACAAAGTATCTGTTTCCTATCTCTGCAACACTTATGTCTGATCTTCTTCCTACTTGTTGGTCTATATCTATTACTCCTGTTGTGTTTGTGACTCCTGTTCCATTGAATTTCCATATCTGCTGTGTTGCGTCGTTGTCTGGCCCGTCTATCCATGCTATGACAAAGTGTGTGCGGTTTATCATGCCGACATCTACTCTTGATGTTATGTCTGCTGATGTGTCCACGTCTGTTGTGTTCACTATTGTTGTTCCTCTTGTGCTCATTATCTTGAATGATACATCTGAGGCATTGTTGTCCACGAATGCTACCACGAATGTTTCATTGTTTATTGGTGCTACGGATACATCTACTCCTGCGCTTAGTTCTAGTATTCCTGGGTCTCCGTGTGATACTGTGAATGTGTAGTTTTGTCCTTTTGTGATGTTTGTGAGGAATGTCCAGTTGCTGTCGAGGCTTGTGTGGTTCATTATGCTGTAGTTCTTTGATATCCATGCCTGGTAGTCTCCTGTTGCTGTGACTGTCATTGTCATATTTGTGCAGTTCAGCGGCTCCATGTCTACTGCATATTCTACAAAGGAGTAATTGATGTTGTAAGGTTCTTCGTCGTCTATCATCAGGATGCTGTATGAGCTGTTTTCATTGTGCTTTGAGATATTGATGTTTTTTATTCTCTTGCCGTGCATTGCTACCTCGAGGTCAAGCATTCCTGAGTTGTTTGTTACAACAGTTGTTGAGTAGTTCAGGAAGTCGTATGTGCAGTTGACTACGTCTATCACGTGCAGGCTGTATCTCTTGAACCATGTGGTCTCTGTGTTGTTAACATTTCCGTATGTGTCATTTGCATAGAATGTCACGTTGTATATTCCTCTCATTAATAGGTCTGTGAAGTTTGCTTCGTATGTTATTGCGCTGATGTTTGTTAGTGTTACTGTTCTTGTTGTTCCGTTCGGCAGCAGCACGCTTGCGTATACAGTATCTATTGGTGCTGCGCTTGTCACGTTTGCTCTGAGTATTGCTGTTTCATTCAATAGGTATTTTGCTCCTGTCAGTGTTGGGTCTGGTATCACGCTTATCTCTCCTGTTGCATTGAACCAGCTTTCTTCTGTGTTGTTCACGTTTCCTGCTGTGTCATTTGCAGTGTATGTTATGTTATAAACGCCTGGCAGTATTGGTATTGCAAACGAGTTATTGTACTTGTCTGTGCCCGGCACTTGTGTGAGTGTTATTGTGGTTGTTGTGCTGTTTGGATATAGTATTGTTGCAAGCACAGTGTCTACTCCTGCTGGTGAGTCTGTTACATTTGCTGCAATCTCTATTGTTGTTCCCATCACAAATATAGAGCCTGCTGACGGCACTAGGGCAAATACTTTTGGCGGTGTTGCATCGTATGTGAAATTGTATGTTGTGTTTACATAGCTTCCATCCAGGTTCATCAGGACATTTCCTGAATCATCCAGTGCTGCCGCGTATACTCTGTAGGTTCCGTCTCCATAGCTCAAGTTGTTTGTGCTGTACTTGCGAGGATTCCATACAGTGTCTAGTTTCAGCAGCGTGCTCTCATTTAGTTTTCTTGGCGAGGAATCATTGATTACAATGTCTTCTTCCTCCCAGACTCCTGCTGTTGCATTCCAGTACTGCACTTTCATGAATAGGTAGAAGGATGCGTTTGTTGGTCCGTGATTTTCTATCTTGCTCTGGTTTGCTTCTGTTACTGAGTAGTTGCTGAATGAGCTGACGTTGAATATTAGTTTTCCTGTGTTTGTGTTCCAGCTTAGTATTGTGCAGTCTGTGCATGGTGTTCCGTCTTTTAGTATTGTTGGGTATCCTAGCTGCAGGTTGTACATTGTTAGGTTTGCTGATTTGTTCAGGCTTGGGTACATTGTTGAGTTTACATAGATGTATCCGTATCCTATTTCTACTGCATTGTCCAGGTTGTAGCTTTCATTTAGCGTGACATTTTCATTGAATTCTATTTTTCCATCTGTTCCGTCGCCAAGTATCAGTCCTTTGTATTGTACGTTATTTATTCCCACTCCGCAAAGCTCTGATGTGCTGTCGTATTCTTCAAACTCGTTATAGATTGGTCCTGCTTTGTAGAAGTCAAATTCGTATAGGTTTTTGTATGCTCCTGTGCCTGCGCCGGTCATTTGTAGTTTGACTGCTGCTTGGTGTATTCTTCCTTTTGTGAAATTGTTTGTTACCCATTGCAGGTCTGGGAAGTCTGTTGTGTTGATTGTTGTTGTTGAGCCGTTCTTGTAGTATATTGTTATGCTTGAGTCGTTTGTGTCTTGTCCTTTTGCGTAGAATCTTATCTGTCTTGAGCAGATTGATGTTCTGTTGAGTATTAGTGGTCCTTGCCATAGGTCTGGGTCGTTTAGGTTGTGGTATATTTTTGCAGATGTTGAGAATTCATCGTCGTATGCAAATGTTTCGTCACTCCAGTTTCCTGTGGGGTTTTGGAAACCGCAAGGTGATACCCATCCAATACCTGGTGGTTCTGTTGTGAAGTTAATGTCTTTTCCAAATGCTGTTCCGTTGCTGTTGTTGATTTGCGCTCTGAAATGATATATCTGGCTTGCCTGCTGTTGTTGTCCTTGTAATAGTCCCATGATGAGTTCTGTTTCAAGGTCTCCTGTGCTTTGTCCTGTTTGCCAGCTTGTGTTTGTTCCGTAGCTTGTTGTTGGCCCGTACTGGAATCTTACTCTGCATGGTTCTCCTCCGTCATCTATTACTCTTGCGTGCAGTGTTGCCCTGTGTTCTTCTATTGATGTCACGTTTTCTGTGCTTACGTTTGGTGCTGTTATTGTGGCTGTTGTGTTGTAGAACTGGAATTCGTAGAGCCAGAATATTGCTCCTTGTGCTATGTAGTGGAATCTGAATCTTCCTGCTTCTATGTTTTGTCCTGTGAAGTTGAGCTGCTTAAATGCATTGTTTGGTATTGCTCCTTGGTAGACGTTTACCCATGCTGTTCCGTTGTAGACGTCTGCGTCTATTGAGTCCACGAATCCAAAGCCGAAGTCTGCGTTTACTCTTACTGCATTTGAATATATTGTGTTTCCTGAAAGGTTGAGTATTATGAATTGTCCCCAGCCTACTCCTCCTTGTGCGGAGTTATCGTCTGTGTGTGTTCCTGCGTTTCCGTCAGAGCCCTGTGGCTCGTTTGCCCAGACGTTTCCTGGATCAGCGAAACTTGTTGCCAGTGCCCAGTTTCCGTCTGTCCAGTTGATTGTTGTTTTTGCAGTCCTGCCTTGTTCGTTTTCTGCTGTTATTGTTGTTTGGTATTCTTTTTCAAGTGTGTCGTGGACATCCCATGTTTCCTGCCAGGTTCCATCGTATTTTGTTCCGTTTGTCAGGTTTAGGTTTAGAATGTCTGTTCCTTTTTCGTGAGGCATTTCTGCTGTGACTTTTCTTATTCCTGTTTTGTCGCTTACGTCTGCTGAGACAAGCATCTTGTCTCCTGGTATTACGTCTGTTGGGCTTACGTATGCATTTGTTATTGTTGGTGTTTCATATGCAATATTACTTAGGTCAAGTACTGCCTTGTCATCTGGAGGATCTGTCAGGTTTATTGTTTCATTTGGCCCGTAGAGGTCTTTGAGTGTTCTTACCTGTATTGAAAGGTTTTGATACAAGTGGAATGCGTATTGTGAGCTGTTGTACCACACTCCTGAACTATCATTCATAAATATGCGGTAAGTGTATGTTCCGTTTGTCCAGTCTGCATAATTATATGTGTGTATGTCTCCTGCTTTTGTCATTGTGTAGTTTGCTGCTGCTCCGCCTGGAGGAGTGATTTCTACTTTTGCTGCCTGCGCATTTGTTATGTTTGCTGTTATTGTTACGTTTAGTCCAAATCCTTGCGGGTCTGGCTGATCTGTTATGTTATTGATTATCGGTGTGAGCTTGAGCACTATTGTTCTTGTTTCTGTGCTGTTGAAATTTCCTGCTGTGTCGTTTGCTGTTGCATTCAAATAATATGTTCCTTCTGGCAGTCCTGTGAAGTTGATGAACAATGGGGATGTGCTGTTGCTTGTCGTGTTGATCAATGCGCCTGTTGCATTGTAAAGATTGATTGTTATTGTGTCAAGTCCTACTCCGCTGTCTGTTGCTGTGACATTTGCAAATATCCATGTCTGCGAGTGATTTCCTGCAGTTGTTGTCGGAGGCACGAATTGTATTGCAGGTTTTGTCACATCAGATACATTGAAGTATATTGTCTCTGAAACTATCACGCCGTCGCTGTTGTTTGTATAGACTGTGAGCGTGTTTGTTCCGTATTGTGCTGTGATCGGCACTGTGAACCTGAAGTGTTTTTCTTTTCCTATTGCGTATAAGTACCAGTCGTCTCCGCCGATATAAACTATTCCGTCAACTATTGCTGCAGAAGAATACGGTCCGTCTCCTGCTGTTGTGGTGTATCTCCAGATTTGCGCTCCTGATGTTGCATTGACTGCATAGACATATCCGTCTCTTGAGCCGAACACTACTGTGTTGTCTGCTGTTGCTGGCAGTGAGTATATCTGGTTAGTTGGGCTTGTGAAGTTCCATAATGAGTTTCCGTTTGTTGTATTCAAAGCATAGAGTTGGTATGGTGCTGAGCTTGGTCCTCCATATGTTCTTCCGTTTGCCACTCCGAGTGTTGAGAGTATGAATCCTCCGCCAAAGTCTTTTCTCCAGATTTGTGTTCCGTTTCTTGCGTGCAGTGCGTTGAATCCTCTGCTTGCGTCTCCTATGTAAAGCACTTCGTCTTTTATTACGGGTGATGTGTCCCAGCATCCTCTTCCTCCCAAGGTTGTTGAGTTCCATATTTGTGTTCCTGTTGTTGCATTGACTGCGTATAGTTCTGGTCCTGCTCCTGCTACATTGAGGTATTCGCAGGCAAACACGTGTCCTTTCCAGTATGTTGGTGAGCTTGGCATCTGTCCTGCTGGCGGCAGTGTGTAGTTCCAGACTGATTTTCCTGTTGTCTTGTTCACTGCGTATAGTTTGTGTCCGTTGAATGTATCATAGATGTATACAAGTCCTTGTCCTATTGCTGGTGTTGATGCTGCGTTTCCTCCTGCAAGTGTGTAGTTCCAGACGTGTGCTCCGTTTGTTGAGTTGAGGCACCATAGCTTGCTGTTTGCGAGTGATGCAATGTAGAGCAGTCCTGTTTCTGGGTCGTATGTTGGTGCTCCGTCTGCTCCGTCTCCTCCGATTGTGAAGTTCCAGATGTATGCTCCTGTTGTTGAATTTAGCGCGAATGTCTTTTCCCATCCTGGCTGTCCGTTCTTTCTTCCGTTGGAGTAAACGATTCCATTGTATACTATTGGTGATGCAAACTCGTCATATGTTCCTGTTGCGTTTGCTTTCCAGAACGTGACGTTTTCTCCTGCTCCTGGCACGTATGATGTTGTCTTTCCTGTCCTGTTGTGTGTCTTTCCGAATGTTATCCATTCATGTCCTGTCCTGTTGTTTATTATTGATGTGTTTGCTCCTCCGTTTAGTGAGTACCAGATGTCTGACGGCAATCTGTTATTGTTTGTGGCTTCTGCAAGCAGCGTGAGATTTGTGGTGTTATAGTTTGTGTTATTGTCTGGCTCAAGTATTGTGACGTCTATTGCCGGCGTTACGTTTACCCAGAGCGTGTCTGATGATGCAGAGTAGTTTTGTGTTGCAGGGTAGACGCATGTTACATTGATAAAGCCCACGTCGTCAAAGCTTACCTGTGTGCTTATTGGCGCGGAGGTGTTTTCAACAAGCGTTCCATTTCTGTATAACAGTATTGTTCCTGATGCAGGTGTTATCAGCGCGCAGTCTACCTGCAGTTTGCCCTGCTTGATTGTTATGTTTGACTTGGAGTTGTTTAGTGTCAGGTTGACTGCAGAGCTTGCCTTGTTAATTACAAAGTTCCACACTATTGTGTGGTTCCAGTTGTTTAGGGTGTCATTTGCGTGTGATTTCCAGTAGAACGAGCCTGCTGGCAGTATTCTTGAGAAGTTGTATATTCCGTTTTGTGCTGTTCCGCTGATGAGGTTCATGCTGTAATTGTATGGTGTTCCTGAGAAGTTTGACTCAAGGTATACTGTGTCCACTGCTGTGTTGTCTGCCCATGTTATGTTGAAGTATGATTGTGTTGTCGGCGAGTATGTTGCAACTATGCTTGTCTGGTTGTTGCTCCAGTATGGAGGTGTGTTGTCAAGGTATATCTTTCTTGTTTCTGTATTGTTCTTGTTTCCTGCTGTGTCGTTTGCTGTTGCATTGATGTAGTATGTTCCGTCTGCAAGTCCTGTGAAGTTTATTGTTAGTGGTGATGTGCTGTTGCTTGTTGTATTAATCAATGCTTCTGTTCCGTTGTATAGGTAGATTGTTATTGTGTCTATTCCTGCGAGATTGTCTGTTGCTGTCACGTTTGCAAATATCCATGTTTGTGAATGGTTTCCTGCGGTTGTTGTTGGCGGCACGAACTGCACTCCTGGTTTGGTGAAGTCTATTGTGATGTTTCTTGTCTCTGTGCTGTTTTGCTGTCCGAGTGTGTCATTTGCTGTTGCATTGTAATAATATATTCCTTCTGATAGGTTGCATATTGTTATGTATGTGGTGTTGACTGTGGAATTTCCTATTGAGTAAGTAGGTTCTGGGTATGTGAATTTTCTTGATTGCACCAGTCCGCACATATTTTCTTCGTCATTTGATGAGGCTGTCTCATACATTCCATAAATTATTCTTCCCGGATTTGTGTAGAATGTTGTTCCTGCTGGTATGTTTGTGAACCTGTATTTTCCTGGGAAACTGCTGTTTTTTGTTGATGTGCAGGATGCAGAACCCATGAGGCTTCCTGTTGAATTGTATTGATAGATTATTGTTCCTGGCACAGGACACACTGCTACTACATACTGTGCCGCGAGCGGTGTTCCCATGCAGTTGCCGAGTGAGTCTCTTGACCATCCTGCTGTTAGTTCTACTCCGTCTCCGTCTGCCTGCTGGTGTCCGCCGACTGGCTTGTTGCACAGGACTCTTACGACTGTTCCTTGCCCTTGTGTCTGTGCTCCGTTGTTGAAGTTGAATCTTTCTCCTCTTATGAAATTGTGCGACTCTGTTGTGTTGTCGCTGTAGTATGCTGTACAGTTTGTTCCGTTCTCTATTGCAGATACGTAGAAGTTGTTTGAGACCACGCCGAATATCTCTGTTGATACTGGCTGCATCACCATGCTGTCTGCCCAGCTGCCTGACCTGTTTGCGACATATGTGACCATTACTGGTATGTCTGATTCTATTATTGCTGTTCTTGCTGTGGTAAAGTCATATGAGTAATTCATGTCTTTCACTATGCTGGCATTTGTTTTTGAAACAAGTGCTCCTGCTGCTGTGTAGAGTGAGATATTCACTAGGCCGCTGCCGTAGATTGACATGAAGTCTATTCTTGGGTTGTCTCTTGTGAAGTGGTATGAGAACCTCTTGCCTGAGAATGACACTGGGGCCAGGGTGTCTGTTGCCTGTGATGCATTGAATGAGGCGCAGAATGGCTTGTTGCTGCTGAATCCTGTTGTTGCATTTAATGTTGTTGCATTGAATACATGTATCTGTCCCATGTTTAGCGTCACGTTCTCTCCAGAATCATCATTTTTTATTGTTGTGTTTGGAAGTCCTGCCTGCGCTATTAGGTCTGACTGCGCGTTTACTGCGCTCACGACATACTTGTTTGTTACAAGCTCGTCATAGGAGAATGTCTGCGTGCAGTCGCTTGTGCATGACTCGTATTCCTCTCCAGAATAATGCATCCATATTGTTGTGTTGCTGTTTGCAGGTATCTTGTCCACTTTTACCCATACTGTCAAAGGATCTGCTACTTCAAGTACGCAGTGGTTCAGCACTTTTGTCTGGTTGTGGTTTGTGAATTTCACGCCAGTGCATGCTTGGCAGAATTCTGGGTATTTTGGCACTGTTAACAGCATCTGGTAGTCTGTGAGTGTTTCATTGTTCTGCGTGTTGTCTATCGTGATTTCTCTCCTGAATTTTCCGAACAATAAGTATCTTGTTGAGCCGTTCCAATTCAGGATTGTCGTATCAAGTGTAGGGTCTGATACTGATATGTTTATTGTTACACAGGTCTCATTCTGTGCTGTTCCGCTTGCAGGAGTGTTGTTCAGGAAGTATATTGATGGGGGGCGCGTGTCTATTATGAAGGCTCTTGTCTCTGATGTTTGTATGTTGTTGTTTGCATCCCAGCAGGTTATTGACCAGTTGTGGTCCCCTTCTGCAAAGCCTGATACTGTGTAGTTTGTCGGCGTGCCGTTGTTTGTTGATATGTTTGACTGGTTCACTGCTCCGTCTATTGTCAGGTTGCAGTGTATTGGCAGCAGTCTTTGTTCTGATGCTGTCCAGTTGAAGTTGATTGTTGTTATGTTTGTTACATAATTATCTGCAGGATGGTTCAGGGTTATTGTCGGTCCTGTGTTGTCTATGAATATGAGTTCTGTGCTTTGTCCGCAGTATAAGTCTGCGGTCTCATTTTCGCAGCTCTGAACTGTGAGGTTCCAGTAGCCGTCTGCAACACTGCTTGAGTCCCATGTGTAGTTAGATGCTGTGTATGGAAGATTAGACGCGATTACTGTGGTGCTTGCTCCGCTGCTTATTGTTATGTTTGTGAGGTATTTGTCTCCCTGCTCGTCTGTTGTTGTCCAGTTGATGTTAAGCATGCCTGTTATGTTGTCTCCTTCATCTGGATGCAGTATGGCCACTAATGGTGGTATGTTTTTTGTGGTGATATCAAATGGCGTGACCTCAAATCCGCTCAGGCCTTCATCATAGACCTCTACTGTTTCTCCTGCAGGCACTGTTAGCCAGAGGCTGAAGTTGTAGTTGTTTCCTGGTGTCAGTCCGCTGCATATGTAGTAGATGAACACGTTTCCTATGTCATTGTTGTTGCTGAGGTATCTTTCTTTCTTTGTGTAGCAGCTGGCTGCAGGCACTGTTGTTGAATTGATGAATATTGTCGGTGTCTGCGCGCCTGTTGTTGACTTGAATGATGCTGTGGCTGACAAGAACACAGATGTTCCGTTTTGCATTGCAAGACTGCCGTTTACTAAGGTGTGCGTTCCTGCATTGTATGATTTGTTTAAGGTGTAGTTTGTCTGGTTGTTCATTGCTTCAAAGTTATTCACGAAGTTGTGGCTGTTGTCTCTTAGCTCAAAGTCTATTATGGTTCCTGTGATGTCAACTGTGGCTCCCGTGGATGACAGGCACTCTAGTGTGAGGTTGTGTGTTCCGCTCTCGCAGGTCTTGATTGCATTCAGTCCAACGCTTCCCACGTCTGCTGCTCCTGAGAGGTATCTCACAAAGAATGGTGATGACGCGTTTACTGACGGGCAGAAGAACCTGCACGCAACTGTTGTTGCTGCGCTTGCATTTAATGTGAATTTGCTTCCTATGTATGATGGTGATACTGCTGTCTTGTTTATTTGCACGCGGTATACTTCTGTGAGTGCTGCGTTTGCAAATCTCGCACTCATATCAGTAAGTTGTCCTGATACATTCTTGTTTTGTGTTGTCTTGAACTTGCCGAGGTTTAGGTCTATGTCATTTACGTTTATTGCTCCGAATCCTGTTCTCCTGAAGTATAGTGTCAGGTTGTGTTCTCCGTTGCTTACATTGAACATTACCGGCCTTGTTCCTGTTGAGCCTTCATCTGTTATTATTCCAAAGAATCCTGTGACTGTTCTTAATTTTTCTTCAAGCACTTGCTTGCCGTCAACAGTGAGGTTGACCCATATCTCGCTTGTTCCAATGCCGGACTGCTTGTAGACATTCATTGATGACATGAATTCAAGGTTGAGGTTTTGTTGAGAGGTGTTGAAGCTTGCCTCTATTCCTTTTACATATGTGGCGCTTGAGAAGCTGAAGGCTGATTCATTAAGTTTCACTCCATAGAATGATGTGTTATACACTTCATTGATTATTACACTCCTGTTCTGGTCTCCCCAGTCCTGGTTGCCTGCCTTGTCTTTTGCAAGGCAGTTCCAGGTGTAATTTCCTGCTTTTAGTTCCAGTGTCCACTGTGCTGACGCGCTTGTTCCTGACACTGTTGTTGTCTGGTTTCTGCTGAATGCCTGGTTGCTTGAGTTTGTTATGTACAGCGAGATATTTGAGAGATTCATTGCATCTGTTGCAGAGCAGTTGAATGTGACGTTTATTGGCGGCAGTGAGTCATTCACGTAGTTTGGTGCCGGCTTGTTTAATGTTGCATTTGGTGGTATTGTATCTGTAAAGTAAACAAATGTACTTGTTGAAGTGGTGCTTAGCCCGTTTACATCATAAGCAATAACTCTCCAGTACCATTTTGTCTGGTCAGGCCAGGCCACTGTAACCTGATATGAAGAGTTAGTGACAGAGCCTGCTCTTACATAAGTATAATTGGTGTGCGCAAAGTTAGATACGTCTGAAACCTGCACAGTATAGTTCGCAAAGTTTGCTTCAACAGTATCCTGCCAGTCAAGCAGCGGCGTCCTGTCTGATGAGTATGTTCCATCTGCTGGTGATACAAGGTCAAACGGCGCTGGCGGCTGCACATCCTGGAAGAATACCATCATTGATGACTTGTTTTGCATGTCTTGTATTTTGTACCAGCTTGAGTTGGATTTCAAAAGTCCTCCTGTGGAATTATACCAGTCTGCGTTAAAGTCATTGTCAAGCGTCACGTTTGTTATGTTCCTGTCATATGTGCTTGCAACAGTACAGCTGGTGTTTCCAAGCGCTGTCGTGCAGTTTACTTTTACATACTGCCAGTCTGTAAGGCAGTCAGAGCAGTATCCTGTTCTTTTCTCGTCATACTTGAGTGTTGTCCAATTTCCTCCTCCTGCTCCTATATCAAATGCGTAGACATACCAGTCATCTGCTGTGAATGAGAGTATTCCATCTGCTACTGCCGGCGCGCTGTATGTTCCTGCGCCGAGCTGATAGTTCCACAGCGGTGTTCCACTTGAGAGGTTGAACAAGTATACGCTGTCCAGATTATTTGTCGTGAGTATGAATCCTAATTCATTGTTGTTCTGGTCTTTTACTATTGCAGTAGATCCGTAATTGCTTCCGCTTCCTCCCACTGCAACATCGTATGTGTAAATGTCATTGCCTGTTGTCGCGTTCTTTATATAGAACCTGTGCTGGTTTGCATTGCTCATTCCAAAGAACAGCAGGTCATCGTAATACGCTGGTGACCTGTAAACTGCTCCTATGACAGACTTGTACCATTTAGCTGCGCCTGTTGAAAGATTTCTTGAGTATAATCTGCTGCCAGTGGTTCCTATGTAGAACACTTCTTTGTCATCTGCAATCACTGGCGAGCTGTCCCAGATATTTTGCAGTGCTCCTGTGTCAAACAAGGCTGCTCCTGTTGTTGCGTTTTTGACATATACTCTTCTGTTGTTATAGTTTGGTATGTACACTTTGTCGTCATAGTAGGACAGTGATGAGCCTGGCGTGCACCAGTTATTGGAAATTGTCACGTTCCAAATCGGCGTGCAGTCTGTTGCATTGAGAGCCCATGCTTTTGAGTTTGTTCCATACAGTTCTGAAAAGTAGAATCTTCCGTCTGCTACCAGCGGAGAATTTGCTGCTCCGTCGTATGTTGCTGTTCCTTCAAATGTGTAATTGCATATCTGCGCTCCTGTTGTTGCGTTGTAGATGAATGCTGTGCTGAATCCGTTGTATGTCAAATGATAGACTCTCTCGCCTTTTACTGCTGGTGTGGCGTCACTGTTTCCGTAGGTATGGTTCCATATGAATGCTCCTGTTGTGTGGTTCAGGCATGCAATCCATGTGTGTCCGTATTGTCCTGGTCCTGGTGTTGGCCATCCTTCTTTTGATGTTATGAACAGCCTGTCGTCCAGGATTACTGGCCCTCCGAATTCATCATAAGTGCCTGTTGCGTTTGTCTTCCACAGCAGATAGTGGCCGTATGCTTTTCCTGAGATGTTGATGTCTATCAAGACGCTTGGCGGGTCAAGGTTTACCAAGTTGTATGCGTGGTCAGTGGCTCCTCCAAAGTCAAACCTTAGCACGTGCTCTCCTGGTGTTTTTACTTGTGATATTTCATAGCTTGTTTGGTGTTGGCAGGCGTAATTAGGGTAGGTTATCTTGTTGTTTGCGTATGTTGCATTTAGCACGGTATTTCCGCATTTTAGTGTGAGGAATTTAAGGTCTCTTCCAAACAATGTTCCCTGAACTGCGGTTATTGTGAGGTTTGCTGTTCCTTTTGTGGTGAACCTGACTGTCCAGTTGCCGTTGATTGTTGGAGAGCTGTGCACGTTTAGTATTGTGACCTGTGCAGCACACCATGCTGAGAATTTTTCCACGCTGAATGTAACTGTTCCATTTTCCTGCTTGAATGGTGTTGTTGTGTTGTGCCAGCTTGGGCATGTTCCGTTCTCTTGATTAAAGTCAGGGCAGTGCAGTATTGTATCAACAGGTCCTGCAACAGGCAGTGTTATTGTTGCGTTTTCAAATTCAAGGCTTTCATTAACTGCGAATACAGGTGTCCTGATTTCTGCATGCACATGCCTTGCAACTAGTCTGTCTCTCTGCAGTTCTATTTTTTCTTCAGGTATTCTGTCTGAGAATATTTTTATGTCTTTTAATTCTTTTATGCCTGTTATTCTTGCTTCTACGCGCTTGTCTTTTATTTTTGCAATCTTGTCTTTTATTTCAAGGTCATGCTTGTTTTCTCTTTGCTTGATTGTGTAGTCAAATGCTTCTGTCTCTCCAGCGTAATGTTTTGCCTGCGTTCTCTCTATTTTTTCCTTGATTTCAAGCTTCATTCCCTGTCTTGGCTTGTATGCTTTTGGTTCTGGCACAACTATCTTTGCTCCTCTTCTTACTGGCTCGCCTGGTGATTTTCTTCTTGGTTTTGTTTTTATTTTCTCTGGTTTCTTGCTGTCCTGCAGTCTGCCTGCAAGCATTGATTCAATATCTCCTGCGGGCTCTTCATCTTCAAGGCCTTCAAGGACCGGCTCTGTGCTTTGCTCGGTTTTGTTTTCCGGGCTTGAGTCTTCAAGCTGTGATGCAAGGTTAGAGAACAAGTCTTCTTGAGGTTTGAGGGTTTCTTGTTCTTGTTTGTTTGCAAGTGGCTCTAACAGAACCAGCCCTTTTTCTGGCTTTGATTCATTTTGTCCTGGTGATGCAGAACTGTCAATTGTTGAATTGTCTGCAAGCAGATCTGTGAAGTCAAATCCGCTTGGTGATTGGTCTGGTGTGATATTTTGCGCAGGAGATTGTGCTGGCTGGTCCTGCAGTCCTGAGAGGTTCATCTCAAACGCAGCAGCAAAGCTAGTCAGAAGCACAATGATCAGCAGTATGGCTAGCTTATTCTTCATTGCTCTTCCTCCTTGCTCTGTTATATACTGTCCAGATTGTGCTTTTGCTCTTGTCAAGCATTTCTGCTATCTGCGCAACTGGAATGTTTTGTTTTTCTTTGAGATACAGGACAAGTTTTTCGAGAATTGGATATGTCCTGTCCTGAAAGATCTTGACTGGAATGAGAAGTTGTGACGGGCTTACTTGGAAGCTGCTGACTTGTTTTTGCAATGCTCTGCGGTATGCTCCCCAGATTCCTCTCTGGTCCCTGTTGAGCACCTTGCCTATCTGGCTGTAAGTTAGCTTTTCATAATCCTTGAGGTATTTGACTACTGCTTCTGCAGGGCTTAGTTCGATGCTGAATATCTCTACTGGAACCTGGATAGAACTAGCTAAATCTCTCTTTTTTTGACCATCCCTCTTTTCCAAAACTCAAACCCCTATACTTCGCATGTAGTACTTGTACTTTCTATGTAGTACTTTTTACTTTGTATGTAGGGAATATTGTACTCTGTATGTGGCACTTTGTTTTTCTGCAAAACAGCTTATTCCAAGTTATAGATTGTAGGTACATTTCTTAATATTCCCTCAAACCTCACAAAAAGCAATTACATGGAGAGTATTTATATATTTTTGTTGTCCTACATAAGTTGTACAAAGGATTTCAGAAAAATTTACATGTAAAGTTTTTTGTTTTCACATAAATTGTAATCTAGAAAAAAAGTAATGTTACATAAATTGTATTTATTGCTACATTCGTTGTTTTGAACTTTAAATTATTTTAATTAAAATCTAAAAGAAGTTTTGCAGATTATTTCTTGAAAAAACTTTTTGTCATGTATACTATCCAGTTCCAGTGCAGAATCAGATGCAATAAGACAAAAACTGCCAAGGCAATGCCTGCCCAGTCATGGAGAAGCATATACTCTCTTGTTCTTTTCCCTAATGCAGGAAGTTTCAATATGCCTGTTACGACTACAATACAAAAAGAGACTGCCAGTCCAATGTCAACAAGATAATTTAGTTTTGCCTTGTTCATTTTATTGATGTTTTTGTTTCAGTATAAATGTTTTTCTATTCGCAACATTTTTATACTACTTAGTAAAGCAAGAAAGCATGGCACTTCCAATATGGATGTATGATCCTTATGTCCGCGCAATCAGCATTCTTCTAGGCTCATTTATTGCTGCGTATCTTATTCATTTTGTATTGAAGAAATTCCTGCTTGAACTTACTGCAAAGACAAAAAGCAAGTTAGATGACATTGCGGTAAGGAGAATAACAGCGCCAATAGCAGTGTTTGTAATATTTCTTGGCGTCTATTTTTCCTTGAAATACCTTTCTTACCTGACAAAATACGCCGTCTGGGTGCATGGCACATTTTTTGTCGTCATCTCCCTGCTTGTCGCATGGTTTGTTGCAGGCCTGTTAAGCGCTTTAATCAGCAAGTGGCTTCAGGTCCATAAAAGATATCAAAAGACTCCGCAGTTATTGAACAAAGTCGTGATTGTTATAGTCTACTTATTTGCATTTATAATCATTCTGAGTTATTTTGATGTAGAGATAACTCCCTTGATAACTGCATTGGGTGTGGGCGGCCTTGCAGTGGGCCTTGCTTTGCAGAATACCTTATCTAATTTTTTTGCAGGACTGCACATCATATCAGACCAGCCAATCAAGGTGGGTGATTTTATCCAGTTAACTGATGCAGACCTCTCTGGTTATGTTGAGGATATTGGCTGGCGCTCAACAAGAATAAAAACACTGTCAAATTCTTTTGTTATTGTGCCTAATGCAAAGCTTGCTGAAAGCACTCTTGTGAATAATTCAATGCCTATTCAGGAAATGGGCCTGGTGATTCCTGTAGGCGTAGCTTATGAATCTAATCTAGAGAAAGTTGAGAAAGTGACGATTGATGTCGCAAAACAAATCCAGAAGAAAATAAAAGGAGCTGTAAAGGATTTCAAGCCTTTTATTCGTTATAACGAGTTTGCTGATTCAAACATAAATTTCTCTGTGATTTTAAGGATTGAGAACTATGTTGACAAATATCTTGTGAAGCACGAGTTTATGAAAGCACTGAAGAAAAGATATGACAAAGAAAAGATAGAGATTGCCTGGCCTGTCAGAAAAGTTTATTTTGCAGACAGCAAGGGAAAATTAAAGAATAAAATGAATTAAGGGCCAAAGCACTTTTCCTAAGGTGAATAATCCCAGAGCAACTGTTGCTATTCCTATAACTATTTTAAGATTATTTATGTTCATCTTTTTTACGCACAATGCAGACAAGGGAACTGAAGCCACTGCTCCAATTATCAAGTATGGCGCAAGAGTCCAGTCAGCTGCTGCTCCTGTGATGACAAAGACAATAACGCCAACAACACAAGTCAATCCTTCTGCAAGAGAAGTTATTCCTATTGCATTCTTGCCATTCACTCCTGACAATAACTGTCCCCCTGTAACTACAGGACCGTAGCCGCCTCCGCTCATTCCCTTGTTGAATGCAGCTATTGTGCCAAGCGCAGTTATCTTTTTCCAGGAAAAGCCATACTGTTTATGCATGGTTGCAAGTATCACAATGCCGATAACAAGCACCAGCATTCCTATGTAAAGCTTCAGATACAATTTCGGAAGACTGATTGCTATGAAAACCGCTGCAACTGTTCCCACAATACTGCATAAAGCCAGCACAAGTGCAACTTTTAATGGAAGAGGCACTCCTTTTTCCCAGGATTCTTTAATGCCATATTTTTTGAAAGCCGCAAATATCCTTGACAGGTTCATTGTTCTTGGCCTGAAATCAACATTGCCGACAAAATGGTGCGTGAACCCGGCCAATAATCCTGTAATCAATTCAGAAAGAAGCACTGTCGGCACTATCTGCAGCGGCTCAAAACCAAATATCATCAAAACAGGCGTTAATGTTGTTCCATAACCCATCCCAAGTGTTGAATCTATGAATTCCCCGAAAAATGCAAGTATTGTTACTAACAAGCCGGCAGCTAACGCCAGTTCAAATATTGCCATTATTTCACCTCTAAATTTATACTTTCTCTATGGTTTTACTATACAAATGATGACAAAAAAATTATTTTTTGATGAGATCTGCGAATGTTGTTTTCTCCATCTTGTTTGCGATGAAATCTCTTATGTCCTTGAAAGTCTTTATCAGCTGCTTGTTCTTTGATATGGGCGTCTTGTCATAGAAATATTTGCTCACAGATTCTACTGGAGCCAATGCGCCATCCATTAATCTCACAATTTCTGCAAGGGAAATCTTCTTTGGCGGTTTTGCCAGCATGTATCCCCCTTCTGCCCCCCTTTTACTGCGAAGATATCCTGCTCTTTTAAGTATCAAAAGTATCTGCTCAAGATATTTTCTCGGTATATGCTGTCTTTTTGAGATATCTTCTATCTTGACAAGCCCTTTATTATATTGTTTTGACAGTTCAACCAGTGCAAGGCAGGCATACTCTGATTTTGTTGACAGTTTCGTTTAAACCACCTTTCTCTAGTGAGTTACTAGGGAATAGAAAATAACATATATATAAATGTTGTGAAAGAATTATTCAGGCAAATCTCCAACATAATCTCGATAGCAGCTTCTAATAAAATCCACATTGCCAAACTGTTTTATTGCTGTTTGCAAATAGGCTTTTATTTCAGCTCTTGTTTCTTTACGCTCCAGCTTTAAAGCAGATGGAATCAATGTTGGGTCTTCAGAAATAGTCCGGTGGCAGACAGCAGAGATATCATTTCTGTCAGATATGTTTGTTATCTGTTCAGATAATTGCCTCTCTCTTGCAAGCGCTTCTACAACATTTGCCAGCAAGTCCAGCTGTTCAGCTGATGCAGTTTTCAAAAATTCATAAAGAGGATCTCCCGTCATTTTAAGCCACAAATGCGTATATTATATTACTTAATATGATCGCCTAACTTTAAAAAAGTTAGGATCAAAGGGCGCTCTTTGTTCAGGCTCCAGAAGCAATCGATATGATGTTTGCTCACGCAAACATGGATTTAACTCTTCTCTCGCCTTCACAATATCGCGCTTATGCCACAAATGCATAAATTATATTACTTAAAATTATCGCCAGCACAACAAAACTAACAGCATGCCACACTTTTGTTGCTTTTTTAGTGTGCATCACTTTTTCTAAAACAGTCTGGAGCATCCTTCCGCCGTCAATCGGGCCGACTGGAATCAGGTTGAACAATCCTACTCCCAAGTTTAGCAAGAATAACCAGTAAAACAAGTCAGTCAGCCATATTACAAGATAAGAGAACGGGTTCTTGTTTTTCATTGACTTTTCTGTTGACACCCAGATTCCAAGGAAAGCATCTTTTTCAACAGGATCTTCTTCTAACAATACTTCATAAGTTTTTTCTTTTGTCTGTATCTCTGCAACATCACCTGGATTTGCCTTGTCAATCGCATTAATGAAATCATCTGTATTCTTTATTTCATTGTCATTGATTTGTGTGATCACATCTCCTGCTGCCATGCCGCTTATCTCTGCAGGGCTGTCAACGCCCATGAAATCATTTACCTTGACACCCTCTAAATTATATACAGAGGCTGCAAGAGGATTAAGCAGTAATGCAAATATTCCTAAACAAGCAAAGCCGAAAATAATGTTTGCAAAAGGCCCTGCTGCATAGACACTCAACTGCTTGAATCTTGAAGCTTTTCTTAACTGCTTTTCATCTGGCTCAACAAAAGCAGCTGGAATGATAGGGATTATCGCTCCCAAGAAAGCAACGCCAGAGCTTTTCACGCGGATCTTGTGCAGCCTTGCAATCAATCCGTGCGCAAACTCGTGCACAACAACAATTGCAAAAACCGCAATAATCCAGTAAATAAAAGGAACATAAAAGATTCCTTTGGCTTCAACAGGCAATACCAGTCCAACTGTCAAGGTGGATGTTCCTGCAAGTATTGAATAAAGTGATTTGGCCAAGTCAACTACAACTATAACCATGCCGATGAATCCGACTGCAATCGCAGCATAGCACAATCTTCTTAATATCCTCGGATACTTATTTGCCCACTTATCCATCAACCTTAATCCCACTTTTGTCTTGTACATCCCAAAATAGAATATCTTTGCAAATCTGTGGAACTTGAATTTCTTCCTGAATATGAATATCGTAAGACTAAGGATTATCAAGAATGCTATCATCAAGATATTTGAAATATTCATTATTTTCCCACCGATAAGAGAAAAAATGGCCGTTCTATTTATAAGTTCTGCTTTATTGGTTAAATACTCACTATGCAGTGGTTAAATCCGCAAGATTTATAAATCCCCCCCTATTATATAGGCAAATATGGCAGAAGAAAAAGAAATTAGTTCTAAAGCTAGGAAAAAGGTAGTCAGACTTACAGATCTTGATAATCAGGAAATAGATCCTGGCTTAAAGGAGCTGCTGCAAAGTGCGGTACGAGAACAGGAATTTACTGTAGAAGCTGTCAGGATGACAGAAGAAAGGCGTGCAGGCACTTATGAGGAAGATACTTTGCAAAAATACAGGAAGCTTGCAAAGCAGGAAAAGAGTCTTTTGACACAGATTCTTGCTTTAACTGGAAAGCCGATCAAGACACTTGAAGATGGTTTTAATTATTTTCAAAAAGAACTAAACAGGAGAGATGCAGAGATAAGCCAGAGAGACAGCACTATCCAAAGGATAGAGAAAGAAAAAGCATCGCTTGTGCAGGATACAACAACAGTAGAAGATGCTCTTGCGGAAAGAAAAGAAGATGAAGCTGTATTGATTGCAGAGGCAAACAAGCAGACTAATTTTTTTGTCAACACTCTTCCCAAGATATTTGGTGCATCAGGATATGGGGTGATGCATTCCAGACACAAGAATGTCGTGAAGGCGGCTCTTGGGAAATTCAGCGAGAATGATGATTATGTAATAGAAGCAGACAACGGCGAATTTGCAGTTAAAATTCTTAATTACAGAACAGCACTGGCACTAAACAATCTGCTTGCAGGAGAATTAAAAAATATTTCTTTTGTGCAGACAAAACAAAGAGACACGCTGGAAAGAGGGCTTGACAAGGCAGCAGAGCAATTAAGCATAGAGACTGATTTGTCAAAAGAATATATATTAAGAGTGCTTAGAAAAGCAGAAGAAAAAGCAGAGCCAGAAAGAATCCAGGAAGTAAAGCACTTTGACGATGTTCCTCAGACTCCTGAAGAACTTCGTGAAGCATACCTGCTCGCAAAAAAAGAAGTTCACGGCTTCACTGAAAGACTGAATGCTGTCCTAGCACAAAAAAATCTGCAGGCAGAGCAGATAAGAAATATTATTGAAGAAGGAGAAAGAAAATACAGTGAATTATCCGCGCTGCTTGGCCTGAAAACAGAAGACCTTGGCAGCAAAAATCCTATTGATTCTCTCAAGATAATGATTGAAAGCATGCAGCGCATGCAAAAAGCAGTAGAAGGAATATATAAATCAAAAGAAGAATTGCTGGACTCAAAAAATCTTCTCAGCCTGCACGCAGAAAGAACCGTAAATATATTGAAGAAAAACCTGCAGACTGCAGACAAAACAGTTGCAACACTGCAGGAAAAAGTGAGAGAATTAGAAGCAAAAGAAGCTGTTGCAGATGCAGCATCAATCGAAGAACTAAGAAAAGAGAACGCAGTGCTTGCTACGCGCCTTCTTGAGCTGGAATCCATGCCAAAAACAATGTCAAAGATCATGCCAAAGCATGTTGCAGACCTGCACTCAAGATATCACGCTGTCAGGAAAATCGTGCACAAATACATAGAAGACAATCCTGGATTGAGCATAGACATTTTTGGCTATTCAATGATGCACGGCGACAAAAACCTGCAGGACAAGAATGCATTCTTTAACCTGATTGGAGTATATTATCTGGTATTGAATGCAGTTGAAACAGTTGTTAATGAAAGATTCCTGGCACCATGCATGCTGGACAGAATGGACGGGCTTTTGCAGGAAGAAGTCCTGAAGATAAGGGACTTTGCATATTCTGACAAAAATGCCTTGAGCAAAATCCTTGCAGAAGCTGATGCGCCAGACAAAAAAAGACTGCTTGAAAGAGCTGCAGATCCTGACCAAGAGATTGCAGACAGCGATCTTTTAGACAGCCACAACAGGATATATCTTCAGACATATGTAGATGCATGCCGCGAGGCACTTGCAGAGAACCAGGACCTTGTTGATGCAGAAAAACTGAATCTTGCAGAAAAATACGGCTACACAAGCGCCACAAAATTCAAGCAGGCAGTCAAAGTCATTGCAGAGCAGGAAGATGCTGAGCAAAAAGAAGAAGAATTCATGTCAAGATTCAAGAAAACTTACAAAAGGCTGGATACAATCCACGCGCGCCTCGAGTCTCTTGCCAAGAAAAATGATGAAAAGATAAGAAAAAGATTGTACGCTGACTGGGAGAGTGTCACAAAAAGACAGATAGAGCGAGATCTAAGGACAGCTGAAAGAATACTGCAAACTGCAGAGAGGCTTGATGAGGCAGAGGATTTAATAAAGACTGTAAAGAAAATAGACGGGCTGAGAAGCAAGGTTCAGGCAACAAAACGTGTAATGGAAGTATATGATATATTGAAAGATCAGGAAAAACTGGAAAAAAGAAAAAGACAGCTTGTGAAGGAATACAATGTAATGCCTGGAATAAAGACTTTTGATGCATTCTATAAATGGGTTGAATCTAAAACAATGCAGATAACTGCAATGGATAATACAAGGGCTGCGATGAAAGATTTGAAGGCAAGGATACAGAATCTTGCAGGCAAACTGCCGCTAGAAGAAAAAACTTTGCCTGGCTTGCGGGCATATGTTGACTCAAAGAAATTAAGAGAGCATGCCTCAGAATATGCGCCTTTCACTCAAATGACAGATATATTGGGCAGGGACTGCAATACCCCAGATGCCTTGATTGATGCAGTACAATACGAAAGAAAACTGTTCCATGATTACTTGAACGCTTATTTGTCAAGAGAGAAAAGATTTGCAGATATTGATGAAGCACTGCAAAAAAAGGCAGAAGGTGCTCCAAGAGATACAGCAGAAAGGTACAAGAGAGAGGCTGAGGCAGAGAAAAGCAGGGTCTTGCTTGATATTGATGCTAAACTCAACCGCCTTTTAAGTGAGATTTTTAGCTAAATATTGATTTCTTTTTTATATAGAAAAATATTAGAAGGATATTATTTTTTATATTAGAGAAATTGGTTTCAGGCGTTTTAGGTGGTTTTTACTATTTCTTAGTAGCAAAAATAGAAACATTTATATACTAGAACATGCATATTCAGTAATAACAGTGATTACTGAGGGGTGGTACACTAAAATGAAACTGAAAAAAAAACTGTTCGCAGTGATGCTTATGGTTGTATTCGCGATAGGCGCTGCAGCCGGAGCAATCGGAGCTAACTTGACTTCAGTTAATGATACTCAAGATACAGTTCCAGTAGCTGTGCCAATAGACAGTGCAGACCTTGAACCAGTAAAGACTTTTGAAGATACAGAAGAACAGGTATGCCCAGAAGTTCCAGTATGCCCTGAACCTGAACCAGCAACAATCCCTGACTACAGGGAGATAACCATGGAAGAGGTTCAGAACATTGACTTTAGCATATTTGGTCCAGAATACAGCAGATTTCCAGAATTGATTCCTGAGAGGGACTCTCCTGGAGACTATATCAAAGAATATCAGATTCACGTCTACCCAGACAAAGTTGTTATAGATGTCAGTCAGCCTATCTTGGCTGCTTTTGCTGACACAAACTCTATGGACCCTGTGTTTGACGCAAAACACAACGCGATCGAGGTTGTTCCACAGAGAACAACTGATGTCCAGGTCGGTGACATGGTTTCATACAAGACAGCGTATGGAAGCATAATCCACAGAGTCAAGGAAGTCGGACAAGACGAGGACGGCTGGTATGCTATCTTCCAAGGCGACAACAATCCAGTTCCAGACCCTGGAAGAATAAGATTTGACCAGATCCAAAGAAAAATAGTAGCTTTAGTCTACTAAAATTTTATTTTTATTTATGTCAGAATATATAAATAATTTGAGAACCAAAGGTAACTAAGATGGAAGACGAATATTACCATGAATTCCTTGAGAAAGAAAAAGAATATTTTCTAGACATGCTTGTTCTAGAGAAAGGATATGATAATTTAATAGCTCAAAATGCTGTTTTCAAGCCTTTTGACACAAAAGAAGAAGACACAAACAGAGCACGAAGAGGCTGGAAAACAACAGACGCAGATTATCCTCTAGGATTTAACTTTACTTTAAAGATACCTAAAGCTTATGTTAGGAGATTGAATTGCAAAGGCGCAAAAGACAGCAGAGATATATGCGAAAATATACTTCCAGGCCTTGCAAAAAACTTTTTCTCAGGAAAGTACACAAGCGAAGACAGCATAGAAGCAATTGTATTTGACTCAGTAGACGAAAGAACTGGCGAAGAAATATTTGAAGTATGCATCAGTGTTGTCTATGATGAGCCAGGAATATTGCTGGAAGATCATCCTATGATGTGCTGACGCGGTTAATAACAGAACTTTTTTATATTCCTCTTGTTTATCAGTCAGTATGAAAAAGATTTTGATTTTATTCATTGCACTTGTTCTGACTGCAGGATGCACTCTGCAGGAAAATGAGCTTGATCAGGTATTGCAGGAAATGGACAACATGGCAGGCGAGCTGAGTCAGCTTGAAGGCCTTGCCAGTGTGCAGAACTTTGACGGGTTCAAGCACAGGGTCATATCTGCAAACGAGTCTCTTGAAAAGATAAACAAATGGATAAACAAGGCAGAAGAGAGAGAAGAAGACCCTGAGACAATCAGCAGGGTGAAAAGCGATTATGAATTTCTTTCAGTAGAATTCAAGACACTGATCCTGATGGCTGATGTCGTGCAGAAACTTGAGGCGTCCAGACCGCTTATGGAAGCGCTTGAGCACAAGGAAATTGACAAGCTTGACCTTGCGCGCGAGTCTATAAATGAGATACTTGAGCTGATTGACAAGATAAAAGAAAGCATAGACCGGCTGGATATTGCGGCAGGCAAAGCAGCAGACAAGAAGATACTTGACACAAAAGGAACGCTTGACAAGATGTATGCTTTTGAGAATGAGATAGACAGGCGCAAGAACGAGTTTGCATCAGTCAAAGAACAGCTAGATCAGCTTAAAGAAAGCCTGATACCCAAACAATTATAAATGTCTTAATTCTTCTCGTTTTTCATGGAAGAGAAAAGTGTCTTAGACGGCCTAACTCCAGAGGATTTAGAGCACTGGAGAAAAGCAGGAAAAATAGCAGCGCAAGCCCTTGAATATGGCGGCGGATTAATCAAGAAAGGAGCTTCTTTGCTTGAAGTCTCTGACATGATAGAGAAAAAAATAATTGACTTAGGAGGGCAGATTGCTTTTCCAGCGCAGATAAGCTGCGATAATATCGCTGCACATTACTGCGCAGACCCAGATGACAAGACCATCTTTGAGAACCAGGTGGCCTGCTTGGATGTTGGTGTTCATGTCAGTGGCGCTATTGGCGACAATGCACTGACAGTTGACTTAAGCGGAAAATGGAGTGAATTAGTGAAAGCATCAAGAGAGGCATTGAACAATGCAATAAAGATAGTCCAGATAGGAACTTCCTTGGGAGAGATAGGCAAGACAATACAAGAGACAATATCAAGCTATGGATTCTCGCCTGTAAAAAACTTATCTGGCCATGGGCTGGATTATTATGACATCCACACAAAACCAACAATACCTAATTTTGACACAGGAGACAAGACAGAATTAAAAAAAGGTATGATAATCGCAATAGAGCCGTTTGCAACAAACGGGGCAGGAATGATATATGAAAAAGAAAGAGCAAACATCTTTATGCTCACAAATCCAAAGCCTGTCCGCAGCCCTTTTGCACGGGAAATCCTGAAATTTGTTGCAGAGAACTACAAAACTTTGCCATTTACAACAAGATGGCTTTCAAGAAAATTCGGCTTAGGAAAGACTAATTTTGCTTTAAGAGAACTTCTGAAAAACGACATAATAAAGCAGTTTCCTCCACTGCCAGAGAAAAACAAAGGAATTGTCTCACAGGCAGAGCATACTTTGCTGATAGAGGATAAAGTTGAGATTCTGACCAAGAACACAACATTTAAATAGTTAGTCCATTTATTGGGACTTAAGGACATAAAATGGGACTAAAGTACAATAATCTGGACAAAATTCTGAGGATTTTTTACGAGTATCCTGAGAAGCGGTTTACAGTCCGGGAACTAGCCAAAAAGACAAGGATTCCAAAATCAACTGTTCACAAGTATCTAAGAGAGCTTAAAAAGAGCAGGAGGGTGACTAAAGAAAACAAGGCAGCCAATACTGCTTTGTTTAAGACAGAAAAGACCTTTTTTTATATCAAGGAGTTATTTGAAAGCGGCTTGATAGCATATCTTGCTGAGCAGTTAAGGCCTGCGTGCATAATTCTTTTTGGCAGTTTCAGGAAAGGCGAATCAGCTAAAGAAAGTGATATTGACTTGTTTGTTGAAGCCTTAAAGAAGCAGGATTTGGACCTGGCCCAATTTGAGAAGATACTAGGCCACAAAATCCAGCTTTTTGCTGAGCGGGATATCAATGATTTGCCAGACAACTTATTTAATAACGTGGTTAACGGGATCAAGATTGAGGGGTTTTTTAAAATAAGATGAATTTGATGGATTGGGGCGAATGCAAGCGGCAATTTATCAGAACCGTGACTCCTGACAAGGAAAAGATCAATTCCATACTCGATACAGTCAGTAAAAGAAGAAAATTTATTGACAGCCAGCAAGTTAATAAAGACAATGTTTCTTTTATCATTGAGGGTTATTATGAGATTATCAAGGAATTGCTTGTGGCATTATTGCTAAAACACGGTTTGAAATCAAAGAATCATCAATGCCTCATCTCTTATTTTTACCGAAAGCATTCAGACCGCGAGTTTGAAGCTAATTTGATTTCAGAAATGAGTTACTTAAGGAACAGGCTAAATTATTACGGTGAAGCAGTTGATATCTCTTTTTATGAGAAAAACAAGGAAGAAATAATGAAGATTATCCAGTTCTTAATGTCATTAGTCGAGGAGTAAAGGCAGAGTGCATATTGCGTATAGATGATAAAGTTGAGATTTTGACTAAGAATTAAAAATCCAAGAATATAATTTTGTTTTTCTTATTTAACTATATTTTTCTTTTAATTGCTCTAAATCAGAACGAGAATAAAATTTTAAGCCCCATTCACACGTTCTTGGATTGCTGGATACTGGTGCATTAATCTCTTTTTCTGCTTCTTTTTGTGATGTTACATAGTGAATCGCGCCTAATTGCCTGTTTTGCATTTTAAGGACTACCCAAGACTCTCTTGTTTCTTGCTCATAAGCGATAATATTTGTTAGTGTCTGCTTTATTTCAGAAAGGGTCATTCGCTTAGGATCTTTTACGATTGTTTCTGTTGGCATGGTTATTACATAGTTATTTAACTATTTAAAGGTATCGACTTATTTGTTTATATTTCGTCAACATACCTTATGAACGGTTTATTCCCCAGACATTCTTCTTCAGCAAATCCAAATCTAAGTAATTGAGTATATTGATTCAAGCTTTTTAAATATTTTATGTTGTTATGGATTATGAAACTTATTTCGTTGTTGTTTTCTTTTAGTGCAAATTTAGTTACTGGAACAAACTGAGGCAATTTATCTGCATAACGCAAAGCGGTTTCGCCTAAGAGCAAAACAGGAACTTTGTATGCATCAGACCAAGGAGCTCGCGCGTCTTGTTCTTCGTCTGTTTCTTTGATTATGTTGCCTCTTACATCATAAATATGCTTTCCGGATTTTTTTAGAAAGAGATTCACAAGACTCATTAATTCTCGCTCCCCTTTAAATGGCATATCTAACTCCCACCCTTGGTCTTCATCAATCAAACAACCTTCTGCATCAGTAAATTCTTGGTAATTTATCAAGGCATCTTGGTAGTTCTCCAAGTCAATGTATTTTCCTGTTCGAGTGTCTTTTATTCTCAATCCAGGGAGCAGATTGCCGTCATCATCTCTTAGTCTGAATTCAAGGTCATGTATGAACGCACCTGCTTTTTCCCTTATTTGATTTAGTATATCTTTATGGTCATATCCTAATTCTTCTAAATCTCTTAACATATCTTCTTTGTAGGATTCTGTTTCATGAATATTAGAGAAAGTAATTACGCGGTCAGATTTTGTTAATTTTGCGTACCAATTGTATCCAGAAATCACCGGAACTAACAAACCATCTGAATCTCTATATGTCAATAATTCGTCTAAGCAGGCAATCACTTCTTTTCTCTTATCTTCACAAATCCCTGTCAAATCATGGATAAGTATCATTGAGTATTTCTAAATTAGCAGGATATTTAAATCTTCTGGTTTATAACTACTAAATAGTAATTAATTGTTGTTTAACAAAAAAACAAAGGAATTGTCTCTCAGGCAGAGCATACTTTGCTTGTAGATGATAAAGTTGAGATTCTGACTAAGAATTAGTTATTTTACGCATGTTGCCAGATTTATTTCAAAAGATTTATATACTTCTGGAGGCATATAACACATAGGAAAATGTTAGTAGAAACACTAAGAAAAGCATCAGAAGATCCAGAAATAGAAGGTTTAGACTGTATTAGTCAGGAGAATCTACCAAAATTAATTGAAGTTCTTGCAGAATTGCCCAATGACGGATGTATTAGTGAATGGCGATATGGCTGGGGAGAAATAGAATATAAGTACCGCATACATAAAAACGGTATTTCTAATCCATTACAAGAGGCGTTTGAAAAAGGAGTGCGTGGCGGAGGACCTCAAAAACTTACTGATGTTTATTCTAAACAAAAGTTGAGAGAAACTATTCAAAGATTTGAAGCTGGTTCTGAATATTAACTAGAAAGTCTGCAAACTTTTCGTTTACCTGACTTGTATTGAAAACAATATCGCTTCTTTGTAATGTCCCTATTTTTGTGGCAGCACATAATTTATCTAAATATTTTGATAGGGCATCTGTTCTTTCCTCGTCGGTTAAGATTGAATAAAACTCTTCTCTTTCTTTTGCGATACTAACGTACTGTTTGTCAACAAAACCTTCTAGAGCAGTAACGGGCGTTTTTGTTTTTACAATAAGAACTGGATCTATCCATTGATACGGGCCTTCTTCGTCTGCCTCTTGCAAAGCATGCACAGTATCGTATAAATCTTTACTGTCGTGAAGAGGGACTATTAAATCCAACTCTCTATTGAGTACTGTCGTACCCAAAGGGTTTGCAATCGCATCCTCAACTGTAATTATCTTGAAATTAGAATCGAAAAAAACCGCATCTTTGTATTCTTCAGCAAAATTGGGCTTTTGAAAATATTTAGGATCTAACATATAGCAAGTGAATCTAGGGACTACCAAACGCGCAGCAGGCACAGTGGATATGATTTCATCCAAATGCTGTTTGCTATCATGAAGAAAGTGTACGATTATAGAATTTGTCGGCAGAGGCTCCTCTGATTGCAGAAAATTTATTCCAGTAAAATACCCTCTGGCTATTAATTCTTTAGACCTTTCAATTACCTGTCTAAATTCATCCTCTTGAAATTCCTTTGTTTGAAATTCCGCAGATTCATCTTTGCTCATGGTGCTACATGTTAATATTCAAAAGTATTTAAATCTTCGGTTTTCTAATCACTTAATAGTGATTAATTTTTCCTTTGGTCGAGAAAAACAAAGGAATTGTATCACAGGCAGAACATACATTGCTTGTAGACGATAAAGTTGAGATTCTGACAAAAATAGAATAAATAAAAAAATTAACTTCCTATCACGCCTGATCCTTTAAGGCCGAGATGAATTTTTGTGTCGCCGACAAGTATATTGAACAGCTGTGCAAGATTCTCGTGCATGTAAGCAACATTTTCGCCTTCATGCGCAACAGTATACTCTTCACCGTCTGCAGCTGTGCTGTAGAATGGATTTGCAATATCTTGTGCTCCATTAAGCGCCCGTGTCACGTTTGTTAGATCTTCAAGACTTCCTGTTGCAAGAATGTCAATATCACCATACATGTTTCCCATAAGCGCACTGCCTTTTAGTTCTGGTCTTAAACCATTCTGTCTAAGGTATTGCACAACCTCGTGAACATAAGGCCTGTCTTCTGCTCTTACGTTTGACATGTCAATAGAAGGTGCAAGTTCCATTGCAAACAATTTATTGCATAAGGTTTCATGTTTTACAATAGGACTTTCAGGATTTTGAAAGTTCTCTTTACCTAGTAAGTAAGTTTGCGTGAGATCTTCTTTAAAGTCTTTTTTTGGGATAAATTTTTCTTCAGTCATTTTGGTTTTCCTCCTAAAGTTTACCTTTTAATTCCGCGCTTCTTAATTCTGCCCACGCGCCTTCTAAAAGGATATTTCTATAGTGGGGATTTCCTGTATTGTCGCTGACAATTTCAGCATGATCTGTCTTGTGGTACCAGTTCAGTTCGATAGTATATTTGTCCTGCTGATTTGTCTTCCCAGAATCTTTTGCAAAGGGATGTATATTTAAGAACCCCTTAATCAAGTCGCTTTTTTGTGTTTTTAGAAGCGGCCCTTCAAAGTTCCATTTGCCGGTTTTAGCGTTGTATTCAATCTTTATTGTGACTGTTGGTTTTTCTGTTGGCTTTTTATCATTAAATGCAAAAAAGTTAATATGCGGGCCTCCAAAAGCCGCTGTCAAGTATGTTCGAGTTCCTTCATCTTGGGTATGAAGACTTACGATTTTGCCTGTTACAGGATCAATCTTGACAACTCCACCGCTTGACCTGCTTGCGCCTTCTATTTCTTCAAAGGTTGCATACACTGCTCCAGGCAGCAGCTCTTTATTTAGCTCGTCAGTATCTCCAGAATTATATTTTTCTATTAACTCTGCCCTTCTGTCTAAGTCACACATAAATCCATCATCTAAAGGACACCAAATAAAACCATCAGGAGAAGCATCAATTACTGCTCGTCCATTTTGAATCATATTTTCTAATTTTTCTTCACTCATTTTTCCACCCCTCTAAAGGTAATTGATTTACTAAAGGCAAACGCCCTTTATAAAGCTTTTGGTTTGTAATCACTATTTAGTGACTAAGAATTAAGCAACATCGCTTAAATGCTCTACGATTTCAGGATGTGTTTCACGATACCGTGGAGCGACTTTCTCTAAATCAGCAATAAGGTGGCTTATATCCACTACGTTTCTATCTTTTTTTGAAGATTCTGGAAGGGTATCAACACCGACAAGTTTTAGATCGGGCAAAACTTTTGTTGATTTGACAGAATTAGCTGTTAGATATTTATCCCACTCTTTTAAATCTCTGGAATTGACATAGATTAGTAATATGTTCGATATCTTGCCATTTTTTAATGATCTTTCTACACCATATGTCCCTGTAGCTCTCCAATCATAAGGGGCTTTATCTAAGATGGCTCTAATATTTTCTCCTTGATATGTTTGTATTTTCATTTTATTCGTTTTTTAAGTTGTTTTTTAAAACGCAGCAGATACTTGTCACTAACCTCTATCAAGACATTCTCCTTTATAAATTTTTCCTTGGCAGAGTCGGCAGCAATCAAGGAATACAATCTTTTTCGTTCCTTTAAATCAAGTCCGCCAATTACTCTTTCTGCAGGAGTTTTTCTAAGATAAAGCACACCAATCAAATTTAAGATGTCTACGTTATCTCTTTCAAGATTTCTTGAAACACTCAGTTTATCTTTTAATAATCGCATTAGTTTAGGAACTCTAACAGAGATGCCATACACAGTTAAAGTATCTACTTCGCCACGGTATGTCTCTGCAGAATCGTCTGCGAACTGTTCAATCATTCTCAAGTCTAATTTATACGGTTTTTCAGATTCTTCAAGTAGGACTTTTAAGGTTCTTTTTCCTTTGACTCTTTGGCTTTCCCTATCGCTAAGGATATTAAGATAGCTCTTAAGCATAGTCACTATTCTTTCATTAGCAACTAAATCTAGGTCGTGAGACCCTCGCCATTTAGGTATGGCTTTAGTTCCTAAACAATCTGCCAGATGAACCAATACTGCGTATCCTCCATGAATCACATATTCTTGTTTTGCGTTATCTAATTCAGAAGCAACACCAAAGAGCAATTTTAGTAGATTTCTAACATCTTCATCTATTTCAGCAGTATCTTTATTAAATGCTTCAAGAGTGCCGTTCTTTTTTAACCGGGCTTCAAGATTGTCTAATATCATAGTGCATATGATGTTTTGCTTATTTATAAATGTTGTGTTTCGTAACTACTTTAAAGTAACTAAGAGATGATAATTCTGCGCAGCGACCAAATTTACCATTTTATCCTTTTAGAAAACCTTTAAATATTCTTAACATTTTTTCTTGTTTTGTGGGGGATGATATAATGGATATGAGCAATTTAACTCTTGAAAATATGCTGTCATTTCTTTCAGGGCATTGGTATGGCAGCAGCAAAAAAAAAGCGGGGAATGGGTATTTTTCGCTTTAATTTCTATAAGGAGGTTGATGGAGAAATCGTGCTTGGCTTGAGTGAAACAGGCCGCGGGCTTTATCTGTTGAGGGTATTTGAAGGAGAGCGTGCAGTCAAGACATTCAGCGGAGAGAAAATCCGGAAGTTATACAAGACAGTTAAAAAAACAGCGCGCAGCAGCAATAGAGAACCTCTTTATCTTCCTATTTAAAGAAATAGAGGATAATCTTAAAAAACATCAACTATTGATGCCATACTTCCTTAATTCTGCCTTCCACATCAGGCCTATCTTCATAAGGTCATTAGAGAACTTGTTGGAAATCTTGTATGTCTTCTTGTAAAGGTCGTAGTCAATCAGGCCCATTGATTTCATCGGCGTAAGAATCCTGTCATAAAACTGCCTTTTGTTGTAACTCAGTTTTGCTTTCTTTCCCTTGTGCGGCCCCTCGTCGAGAACACACTCATATTTGCCGTCGTGCAGCTGCGTTGCAAAGAAGCTCATCTGTGTCTTGGTAATCTCGCAGTTATGGTCTGCCATGAATTTAATCAATTCTTTTGCCACAATTCTCTGCTGCTCAGTAGAAAATATCACTTCAAAAACATCTGACGGCAGATTAAATCGATCAAATAAGATTACCATTCTCTCGCACCTTTCTCTAATACCACACCCGAATAGACGGGAATACTAAATCCTATATAAATGTTGTGTTTTCTATACTGTACTATAAAATCCCGACATGACCGCTGTAGTATATAAAAATATAGAAACATTTATATATGAGTTGAGAATTGGTTATATCAGTATACAAATTATTGACATTTGGATATTAGCATAGAGGAACGGTATCATGCTGTCACAAAGGCTCTCCACTGTTTCTCTAAAAGACCACCCCCCCAAACCCACAAACATTTGGAGAGCCTTATCTTATTCATACCAAAGACAACCAAAGATCGAGGAGGTTTTGAGTGAAAATGGAATTCATCGTAAAAAGCGCAATGGAACAAAAAGCTGCTCCGCAAGAAGCTGACTTCGGGCAGGCAAACATAAAAGTCATCGGCATCGGCGGTGCAGGAAATAACATGGTTTCCTGGCTATACAAGAAAGGCATCCGTGGTGCAGAGATAATCGCTGTGAATACAGACAAACAGCATGTTGATATTTCTTCAGCTGACCGCAAGTTCTTGATTGGGCGTGACTTGACACGCGGACTTGGATGCGGCGGCTATCCACAAAGAGGTGCTGAAGCTGCTCAAGAAAGCATGCTTCAGATAAAAGAAGCACTAAGAGGCACAGACATGGTATTTGTCTGTGCAGGACAAGGCGGAGGAACTGGAACAGGAGCAGCCCCTGTGGTGGCTTCAGTAGCAAAAGAAATGGGTTCCATTGTAATTGGCACAGTGACCATGCCGTTTAATATTGAAAGAGCAAGAATAGACAAAGCAGAATTTGGCCTTCAGCAATTAAGAGAAGTCTGCGATACTGTTATTGTAATTGATAACAACAGACTGGTTTGTATTGCAGGAAATTTACCTGTACAGCAGGCATTTGCAGTGGCAAATGAATTGATTTCCACAATGATAAAAGGAATAGTTGAGACAATAGCAGTTCCAAGCCTTGTCAATCTAGACTATGCAGACGTAAAGGCAATAATGACAAATGGCGGAGTGGCAGCTATCGGAGTAGGAAGCTCTGACACAAACAACAGGGTAGAAGAAGCTGTCAAAGGAGCATTAAGCAATCCTCTTCTGGACATAAGTTATAATGGTGCAACCGGGGCTCTGATACATGTCTGTGGGGGACCTGATCTGACCCTTGATGAAATCAGCAGAGCAGGAGAATTAGTCACAGAAAGCATGGATGATGACGCCAATGTTATCTGGGGCGCAAGAGTCTCAGAAGACATGAAAGGAAAACTTATGGTGATGACCATCGTTACTGGAGTAAAATCACCGTGGATCCTTGGCAAAGCAGATCCAACCCAATCAAGCCCTCAAGCAAAACACTTTAATGAAGAGCTTGGAATAGAAACACTTTAAATTTTTTATTTTCTAATTCTTTTTATTTTGAAGTTCGCCGGCGCTGGGATTTTCACCCAGAGAGATTACCTCATCCTGGTTTTGAACCCAGAAACCCTTTCGGGCAGAGAGGTGTAAGCTCTCCGCTCTACCAGATTAAGCGACGCCGGCATGAAAAACTTTATATACTTCAAATGTTTAATGTACTTTAGGTGTAAGCTCTCTGCGTCGCCTGGTTAAGCGATGCTTATTTCTTTATTTTTACTCTTTATATGCCTTGCTGAGAATTTTCCGGAGGATTTTCGGTTCAAATTAAAGAATTACAACTCGATTCTAATATCCTGTCCTGTTCTAAGAGCTTCCTGCAGCTGTTCGCTTATTCTTTCAAGACCGCTTTCTTTCACTGGCTCTTTCAACGGAACATGTATTGCTACTGTTGCATATTTTGGAGCAAGACCAAAGTATTCTCCATCCTGGACTTGGTTGCCATTCATCAACATATCAACATATGCCGCCCATGTCTTGAAGCCCACAGGAGTGGGATCCCTGTCAGTATGTGCGATTAATCCAACTGCAACATAAGTGTCTTCCCCCATAAAATACTAGAAAATTGCTTTGTTTTAAATAGCTTTTGGATTTAGAAATTATTTCCTCGAGCTAGGAGTTAGGCGCTTATATGCTGGGTTATATACAGGTTCATCCAGCGTATCCATTGCTTCGCGAATAGATTCTTCTAATTCTTCATTTTTTGGAGTTTGCGAGATTCTTTCCAAGTCCATCCTTCCTGCATAATGCCTTTTGCCTTGAACATCAAGAATGTATTTTGCGTCATCCATCTCAGCCATCATCACTCCATCAAAATGCACTCCTGTCACTTTTGCTTCTACTACTTTTCCTGCTATGCCTTTTCTTTCTGTGTTTATTACTGTCCTTACAGTGTCTCCTATGTAAATTATTGCATTGTGGTCAAGCATCTGTGCAAAAAGAAATTGATACATCTCAGAACCTATGCCTGGTTTTAGTTTCATATTTTAAGGAAATAGGCTTTATTATAAAAATTTTTCTCATAAAGGATGCCCAAGCAGGGAAACAACGTATGTTGTGTTATCTAAGCTGTGCGGAGGAGGCCATTGTCCCCAACGGAGCTCTATGCCTAACTTCTGCATCAGGTCTGTTACATTAACTCCTCTTGCTTCTGGTGTCTTATCCAGCACTAAATCACCCAGATTAAAAAACGCTTTTCTTTCAGACGGCTTGACTGTGCCCAAGCCAAAAAAAATGTTAAGGTTCAGTCTGAGAAGTCTGTCTGGAGTGATGTTCAGCATCGGCGCAGCATCGGCAAGTATTTCTTTTGCATGCTGTGATCTTGCTGCATCCTGCCAATACCTTGAATTATACCATTGCCCGGGTGTCTTCAATTTTGGATTTTGCTTCATTATTTCTGCGCGCTCTCCCACAGCATATTCAGTATAGAGAACGCACATTTCTTTGTTTAAATCAAAAACTTCATCAAGCAAAGGGCCTGGCGGACATCCTGGCTTTTTGCCATAGTTTGGGCAGCCTTTCGGATGACCGCGATACTTTCTTTTGCATAAATGCTGGAATTTCTTGTCAAACTTTATTATCTTTGACTCTATTTTAGCTACCATCTTAAGAAAGATTTACTGCGGCTCCCAATCAAAATCAGTTTCTTCAATTAATTTGTTAGCAATATCTTCTGCCTGGCTTCCTGTAATCACGACAGAAGTTTGAGTGGGCCTGAAAGATGCGTCAATCCTGCCTGCAACCGCGCCTTCTTCCTTGATTCCATAAACTTTCATTGTTGTTTTTCCTACTTTTCTTACGTCTCCGATTTCATAATCCCCGCCCGGCTCTCCAAGAGCAGCTTCAAATTCTTTATCAGTCACTGACTATCTTTTTTTTGTGATGAAATATCCTTGCATTTTATCCCCCTGAATTTTGATTGTCTTTTTCCTCAATATTAACAACATAAACTTTAACAGTGTCATCAACAGTTTGTTCTGCATAACCAAACAGTTCTTTTGCTTGCTCTCTTGATATCACAGCGTCAGGTTCTCTGCCAAAAACGGCTTTTACCAAAGCACTTTTCCTTTCTGCAAGGCCCAACTGTTCAATTTCATTTTCTAATCCTGCTTCTCTCCTGAAATGTATTGCTCCTGCATAGCACTCCATCTGCCTGAATCCATTATCAGACAAGTATCCCCAGATTTCATCAGCTTCTTGATATAAATTGGCAGCATGAAGCAAAAGATCTGATCTTATTTTTGGATCAGTATCTTCTAACTTGTAAGTGCCAAGTCTTTCTAATCTTTTTGCATATTCGTGTAAAACATCCCTCAACAATCGGGATTTTGGAAATTTTTCCCTAACATCTGCCAGAATACCCTTGAAGAACCCTGCCATAATCATTGTATCTTTAGGAAGTGTCTTGTGTTTTGCGCGAATATCATCCCAATAAGTTAGTTGTTCTTCTGTATACTGTGCTAAATCTTTTGCTTCTTCATCAGTAGGTGGCCGCATCTTCATTTTTGTATCCCCCAATTAATAAAAAGAAAACTATGATTGTTTAAAAAGCTATTGAAACGCTAAAAGGATAATCAAAAAGGAACCTCATCATCAGAAATTTCTTCTGTAACATTTGTAATATCTTCATCATCTTTGTAAAAACCTTCTACTTGTAATTTATCATGCCACTGTTTTGCTGCTTCTGTTATTTCATAGACAAATCCGCTGCCTGTGAGAATGCCTATCTGAACCATGTATTGTTCTAATACTTCATCTTCATCGTATTTTACAAATCTTTCTCCAACAGCAGTTCCGCAGTGATGAATCTCAGTATGCAGTAAATGAGCCATGTGATGCGCATATGCCCTAAACCGCTTGTCTGCATCATCAAACTTTTGCTGCAGATACAAGGCCAGCTCAGTCAAGTCATCCTTGCTTTCTGTCTCATAATACTTGCTTAATTTATCATACCATTCTTTAGATGCCTCAGTCAGCTCACACATTCCGTCAGAAACACCTTTTACAAGGCCAGCTTCTGGCATGCCTTCTCCAAGATTTTGTTTTTCTAAAAGAGATTTGCGGTCTTCTTCTGGAGTGGTTGGTCCAAAAACACACACTCCAAGAATCTCAATAAAGTCCACTGCATCAACAACATCACCGATATTCTTGCCAGACTCAAAACTTTTTTTCAAGAACAGCGCCATATCATGTGCATGGTCCTTGTAGAACTCTAAAGGATCAATCTTTTCTTTCAGAAGTGCAGTTAAATCATCAATTGCAGGCATGTCTAAATAGAATTAATTGTAATTTAAAAAGATTAGGAAAAGAAAATAAAAAATTTACGCAAAAAGTGCGTAAAATACCCAGATTAACAATAAAATCCAGACTATTATCGGAAGCCATGCTCTTTTTATGGCGTCCTTGTCTTTCAGTACCTTTTGTGCCATTGCTATTGCTTCTTTAGAATATGCTGAGAATCCCAGCAGCATCAAGGACATGACAAACAGCATCACTGCAAAAATATAGACAATTGTCAATTCCTTAAGCAGGTACCACAAAGAAATTCCGCCGATTATCAATGCAACTACAGCTGTAACCATTGGGTTTGCATAGATCGGCTTCACAATCTTATTCAACCAAGCCCGCGGGCTCATCAAAACTACAATCAGCTTGACTGCGCCAAGCAAGGCTACAATAAGCGCCATTATTTGTATTGGTGTCATACTATTACCTCCTTTTAGGTTTTAAGAGAAAAATGGCGTTTCTTATATAAATATCTAACGCTTTTCTATGCAGAAATTGTGTGAGCTAACAGGGCTTCTGCACAAGAATTTATTTCTCATAAACAGTTTTAGCCACAGTCTTTTTCAGGGGCAGGGTCATGCCAAACAATGTTCTGGGTTTTTGCGTTAAGACATCAACTCTGGCTAATTCGTAGAAGTCCAATGCTCTTGCTTCGCTGCCCAGCAGGACTTCATGATGATGCTTGTCTGACATTACTGCACTTAATAAGCCTGCAGCCTTTTCTTCATCAGTCACTTCATTTCTTTCTGCCATTTCTAATAAATTCTTGCCTTGGTCAACTTCTCCTCTTTTGAAATAAAACGCGACAGAATAACCAGATTTATGGAAGGAAATTATCCAGTATTTTCCTTTCTTGACTCGCGCAGAAGAATACAGCCCTACTTTGGGCAGGTCCAGCTGTTCAATAGTCTCCTGCAATATCTCGCTGCCCTGCCTTTTTCGCTGAAACATCCTTGCATTATCAGACCGTCTTGCAAACTTCATCAAGACCTCTACACAATCTTCGACATTCTCTTCCACGTCAATACCTTGTGCAATCTTGTCTAATCCTGCATTGAGAATAACTTTTTCCATCCCTTGCGCCATTGTTGTTTTTAATAAGTTTAAGAGATTTATAAAGGTTGGTGCACAAACTAAACTGATTTAAAACCTCAACGTTTATAAACCCCAACACTCTTTTATCACATAAATAACAAATTATTCGGAGGCAAAACATGAGAGATAATAAAGGCTCACGCGGAAGGCGCGGGGGCAGATTTGGGGAACGACGCGGCAGAAATGAAGGAGGCTTTGGCGGAGGCGGCGGAGGCTTTCGCAGAGGTGGTCGTGGTGGAGATCGCGGTCCGCGCGAAGAACATGAAGCAACTTGTGCTGAATGCGGCAAGAAATGCACTGTACCGTTTAAACCAAGCGGCGACAGGCCGGTTTACTGCAGAGATTGTTTTCAGAAAAAGAAGCCACGAAGAAGATTCTGATTCTATGCGATAAAACGCATTTTTTTTTTCTTTATTCTTTGAATCAAGCCAGACGCCTGAACAAGATGCAAAAATACATCAAAATATGCCCAAAATGCGGAAGCATTGATATAAAGGAAGAATTAGACAACCCTGCAAAAGTAAGATTCGGAGCACCTTTGGATTTCATCTGCCAGGCCTGCGGCTTCAAGGCAAAGATTTTTCCTGAAGTAAAAGAAGAAGAGATAGAAGATTTTAGGAAGAAGTTAAAGAAATAGATTTATTCATCCAAATCCCCATGACATCTTTTCTTTGATTCTTCTGTTTTTAAGGTATCGCATATCTCCGGAGGTTTTTTTAACTCCACCCAAACAGCGGCCCTGCAGTATTCGTGATTAATCAAGTCAGGTATGTTTTCACAGATGCTTATATCTTTTTTCAGTTCTGCAATGGCGATATAGCAATTAGCCACATTTTCTTCCCTGGGAAAAAATTCATCATCTATAATCAGCTCACACAAAGAGATATCTTCAGTTGCTTTAGCAATATCTGTATAACAAACGTTTTCAGCAGATCTGCCTATGTATTTTCCTTTAAGCAAAAAGTATTCTTTGCAATACTTGTCAATCAATTCGCCGTATTTCTCAGGATCAAGCTTAAGAGGCTCTTCTTGCGGCACCTCTGGCTCGATTTCTTCCATTTTTTGCCCAAGCTCAACCATTAGCTCAGGCATTGTTTTTTCTGCTGAATCTATCTGTTCTTCAAGTTCCTCCATCAATTCAGGCAGTGTTTTTTCTGAAGAATCAACAGCCGGTTTTTCTGAAGTATTTCCACAAGCAACAAGAATAGATAAAAGCAAAAGCAAGAATGAAACTTTTATTATGTTCTTCATAAGGCAGTATAAACTGTCATATCTTAAAAACTTTGCTATTTACTCCTCATGACCCACGCCCCATCCCAATCTTTTGGAGGAGGATTTTTCTTGAACAGTTTGCATCTTTTCATGAATTCTTTTGAAGCAAAATCATTGACTTTCTTGAATTCTTTGACTGCTTTGTCCCACTTCCTGCTCAAATAGAGTTTCAATCCAGATTCGTATGACTTGATCTTATCTTCAATCTCTTTATTCGATTCTTTTTTCCTGCAGACAAGCTCATATATTGTAACTGGCTTTTTCTTTCCTTTGACGCGGACTAAATCTAATTTTCTGAAAATAAACTTTCCTTTAACAGCCTTTTTAGTATTTTCGCTTGCAATGATTTTAACTCCATATGCTTTTGTCAAACCTTCTAATCTAGAACCAATGTTAATCGTGTCACCCATTGCAGTAAAATCAAATCTTTCATAAGATCCCATGTTTCCGATTACAGCATGCCCTGTATTAAGACCGATTCCAATGTTAATCTCTGGAAATTTTTCTTTAGCCCATTTTTTCTGCAACTCAAGTAATTTTTTTATCATATCAAGAGATGTTGAGCAGGCCATCTCCGCGTGATTTGGCTGCTTCATCGGAGCGCCCCAGAAAGCCATGATAGCATCGCCGATGTACTTGTCAACAACACCTGCATGCCTCATTATGATGTCAGTCATTGCAGTAAGGTATTCATTCAGGATATGAACAAGCTTCTCAGGGCTCAGTTTCTCTGAAATCGTGGTAAACCCGCGGATGTCTGAGAAAAACACGGTAATCTCTTTCCTGACACCGCCTAATTTCAATTTTTCAGGATCTTTCATCAATTCATCAACAACAGCAGGAGCAACATATTTTGAGAAAGCTCCGCGAACCTTTTTCCTTTCTTTTTTCTCGCTGTGATAAAAATAAATTATCTCAAAAGTGAATGTCACAGCAATTGCCAAAGGAACATAGACAAGATTCATCAATATTCCATAATTAAAAACATAGATTGCCAAGAACAAATAAGCAACTATCAATGCAGGAGCCAGGATAATCTCGCCGCCTATCCTGAACTTGTAAACAGCAAAAGCCAGTAATAAAGAGACTGCAAGCATCAATAAGACAACAGTTAATTTTGACTGCTCTTGAAGAAAATCCTTGTTAATCATTGTCTGCACAGTGTTTGCATGGATCTCAACACCAGGCATTGCCTTTCCTTTAGACGTAGGAACAAAATAATCATCATGCATGTCAGGACTGGTCGCTCCAATAAAGACCAATTTGTCCTTGAATTCATCTGCACCAACCCGTTCATTATACACATCTGTCAAGGAATAATACTTGAAGCTGTTAGGAGGCCCTACAAAATTGACCAAGAACCTGCCTGGAAGCTCTTTTAATTCTTTTTTCCAGTACAATTTATACAAGACATAAGCAAAATTCTCATACTCATCGCTGATGTCCATATTCACTGCTCTTGTTACTCCATCTTTATCTGTGACAATATTTACATAGCCTGTTTTTGCATTTTCCAGCTCTTTGATAGGCTTCAATAATCTCTTGCCCATAATCTTTCCATTCTCCTTAGCAAAGGCAGTGTATTCAACTGGAATCACGATCTTGTCAGAGAGTGCATAGCCTAATAATTTGTCTTGCTCTAACTTAGACGCTTCAAAAAAAGCAACATCAACACCAATTGCCTTGCTAGAATCAAGATATTCAATTGTCTTTGCAAAAACAGACCTGTCCCAAGGCCATCTTCCAATCTCCTGCAGACTCTTGTCATCAATTGCAACAATCACTATGCCATCCAATGCGGTCTTTCCGCCGTAAAGATTATCACTTAATTTTAATTGAATATTTGAGAAAACTCCCAAGTAAAGCATAACAGATAAAATAAAAGAACAAATAACTGCAATCAATATGCAGTTCTTCAGTTTTACTTTCATCTTCTTTCTACAGTTGTTTTCTCAGGAGCTTGCACAGGAGAAATGTCTTCTCTTGCAGGCTCAGGAGGTTTTTCAGGCAGCAGGCGCTGTTCTGTTTTGTCTTCAAGAGGCACTTTTGCAGCCCTTTTTTTCAGTAGCCTTTCAATCGCTTTGTTTTCCTCAACAATCTTTTCTGTCACGCGCCTTATCTTGCTTACAGATTCCATCTTTACAGGAGATTTTCTTTCAACCTCCTCAAGATCATACTCTCCTTTGTCGGCTTTTTCCAGGTATTCATCTACCTGCCTGTCAGAGATATCGTATTTTTTCTGCAGCCTTCTTGCAATGAACTCTTTTTTCTTTATCTCAAGCTTTCTTAATTTCTTCATTACATTGATAGCTCTCTTCATCTTCTTGAGCACTCTCTCGCGGTCAGCTTGTGTCAAGGCTTTCTTCACAGCTCTTCTTCTTAATTTTCCTGCTTCCATCACTTCTTCTATCTCAACTTTTTCATCTGCTTGTACCATGAATTTCTCTCCCTCAAAATCAACTTCAACCTCGCCTTCGCCAACCACAACAGATTTCATGTCAACTCCAAAAGAAGTTCCTCTGACAGTAGCCACAGTTGTAGGAGTCTCAATGCTCAGCCCCTCAACACCAGCAAGTCCTGTAAATTTGTTCCAGGTAGAGCCAGCTTCCTGCTTTATTTTCTGGTGAGCTTTTTCCAGGTTCTCTATTAATATCTCTGTTCCAGGGTCAAGGCTTATGATTGTGCTTTCAAACAAGACAACAGATGCGTATCCGTCTTCTAAAGTTTTTATCCTGTCTTTTAATCCCAGTTCCATCTCGTCCACTGCATCAATCCATCCTTTTCCATGATTGACCTGCACGTTTCCTTCCTCAACATTCAGGAACGCAACAACAGTGGTGCTTTTAGTTATCTGAAAATATCCTATTACTGCAATAATCAAGACAATAGCTACAAGCGCTATCAGAACATGCCAGAATTTTATTTTTTTCAAGTTAGCTCACCCCAATTGATTATAGTGCAGTCTGTAGAGTTTTGATATATAAATGCATCGGTTAAATGGGCTTTACTCTAGAACTTATTTTCTTGGCTAATCAGCCTCTAGTAACCTTTACCAAGGCCTCGTATTTTTCATGATCCGTATTGGCAAGCTCTTCTTCTCCAAGCTCTTGGTAAGAGCAGGAACGGCTGAGGTACAATGGAGTCAAAGCATGTACGTCTGATGTAATTTCTATTGCTGCTGTAAAATGCTTTACTGCTTCTTCATGCTGCTCTATTTCAGAGTAAGCATTGCCTATTTCATGGTGTGCTTCCTGCAAGAGTGACTTGTCTGAGGTTAGGTCTATCACTTTGTTGAAATCTGCAATCGCTTTTTCAAGATACATCTTTTCCTTGCTCGTGTCAATGTATTCTGCTGCAAGGTTGCACTCTGCTGAGCCTCTATCCAAATATGCCTTGGCATTACTGCTGTCTTTACTGAGAATTTCATCACATTCTTCTATCATTTTTAGTAAATCTGCTTCTTCTGTCATTTTATGCTGCTTAAGAAATATATGAAACTATTTAAAGCTTCTTTTTCTCTTCTTTTCCAGTCTTCATGTCCTTAACTGTGAAAGTCTTTGCCTTGACTTCATCAGGGCCCACAACAATCACTTTCTTTGCCTTGATAGAATTCGCATATTCAAATTGCTTTTTCAGTTTCCTGCCCATCAGGTCAATGTCAACCTTGTATTTTTTCCTTAATTTCTCTGCAAGCTTCATTGCATCTTTTCTTACATCCTCGCTCACGACAGCTATGAAATAGTCTGGCTCTAATTCTGGCTCTGGAAGCTTGTTGCAGTCCTTTAACACTAAAGTTGTTACAGCTTCTCCGATAGCAAAGCCGGTTGCAGGGCAGTCTTCTCCTCCAAATAATTTCACCATATTGTCATACCTGCCTCCGCCTGCCATTGAGCGGAATTTTTCCTGCCTGTCAAACACCTCAAACACGGTCCCTGTGTAATAAGCCAGGCCGCGGGCTACTGACAAGTCCAGTACAACATATTTTTCTGAAACTAGCTTGCAGATATTCTCCATCTCAATTATTCCTCTCTTGGTCTCTTCAGGAACATCTGCAAAATGCTCTTTAATATCTTTCAAGACCTTGCTCGGCTTGCCATTGAACTGTATAGCATGCCTTATCCTCTGGATCTTGAAATTATCCAGCCCCAAGTCAAGCAGTTCCTGCTCAAACTCTGCATCTGTGAGCTTGTTTTTCTTGTCAATAACTCTTGTAACTGCTTCCAGCTGGTCTTTCTTGATTGCAGTCAATAAAAGGCCTTCCAGCAATTTCCTGTTGTTCATCTTGATAAAGAAATCCCTGTCACTTAATCCAAGAGCTTTCATTATGTCAATTATCATGTTCAATAATTCTGCATCTGCCTCTGGCTTGTCAGAGCCAAACAATTCAACACTCAATTGGTTGAATTCCCTTAATCTTCCTTTTTGCGGAGCTTCATAGCGCCACATCTTTCCTATAGAAAACCACTTAACCGGCTTTACAAGCTCTTTTTGCTTTGTGATAAATAACCTTGTGATAGGAACAGTCAAATCAAATCTCAAGCCAAGGCTTTCAGCGCCTCTTTTCTCTATCATGAAAATCTGCTGTTTTATCTCTTCACCAGACTTAGCAGATAATAGCTTGAAAGACTCCATTGCAGGAGTGCTCACTTCCTGATAGCCGTATCTTATGGCTACCTCTCTAAATACCTGAAATATCTTATTCTTTACAGCTTCTCTCTCAGGGTAATAGTCTTCCATCCCTTTTGGTGCTTGGTATTTCATTTTAATTCACCTGCATTCATTATTATATATAAATCTTTTTGAGAATCAAGGGCGGCAGGCGGGAATCGAACCCGCGCCATGGGAGCCACAGTCCCATACGCTACCATTACGCCACTGCCGCCATAATTAATATTGCGTGATATTGTGAGGGTGAGAGAAGAGTTGAATCCCTGTTTGCAGAGCAAACAGCCTATAGATTGCTTCTGGAGCCTGAACAAAGAACGCATTTTGATCCTAACTTTTTCAAAGTTAGGTGGGAATCGAACCCGCGCCATGGGAGCCACAGTCCCATACGCTACCATTACGCCACTGCCGCCAAGAATGAATTTAGAACTAGCGATGATGAATACAATCACTTCGCATCATAGAGCTGGAACTAATAAAATAAGAATTCAGTTTATCCACAATGAATACAATCAACTCGTTTCATGGTAATAATAGGTAAACACTAGTAGTATTTAAATCTTTTGTTTTTGACACTGAAAAGTAGTTAAAAAACCATAAGCTTTATAAATGGTCACTGTTACCTATAAGTATATAGAAAGTTATTTATACTTTAAAAACAAGAGATATTTGGGAGGAAAGACACGATGGCAAGATATCATGATGAAAATATTGAAGATAGAATCAATGACGGTGAAGATATAACTAAATTCTGGCCTAATCAAGAAGATGGCGGAGATGCTCATACAGCTTTGCTGCAAAGCCAGCTTAGGCGAAATATTTACTTTGGTGAAGAAAATCATACAGGTTTTAAACTAGCAGAGATATCTGGCCCAAAGCAGAGCAAGCATCGCTATGCACTAATAGACACATCAAGACAGCCAGATAATGTTCTTTCACATATTCCTGGATGGGAATATGATTCTGAGATCGGTCCTGGAAAAAGGGCATTCAAGTATGGCGAGCAGGGACTGCAGCTGGATGTTGAGGAAACATTAAGATATCTATCTGCAACAGAAAGAGAAGATGTTCAAGCAGCACTGGAAAGAGAGATAGAAAACATAGATAATGAAGTTATCTTGCAGAGGATGTTTTTAAATCTTGAAGCAGGCAGAACTCCGTTTTTTCCAAACTTATACATGGACGTTACACCAAAGAGAAGCGACGAAGATTAATTCTTTTTGGGGGGTTGAAAAATGGCTAAATCAAGTGAATACACAATAGAATCTTACAGGATTACAGAAGAGCCATATTATGAGCCTGTTGGCAATGAAATAAAGCTTTTTGAGATAGCTTTCAAAAGACACATACCAGTACTTCTTAAGGGCCCTACAGGGTGCGGAAAATCAAGATTTATACATTACATGGCACATAAGCTGAGTGTAGACTTGACACATGTAAAGCCTGCAAAAGGAGCAAAAAAAGCAGATAAAGCAAAACCAAAAGACGGCCTTGGGCCTTTGGTTTCAGTGCATTGCCATGAAGATTTATGCTCAGATGATTTGATAGGAAGATACCTGCTTAATGGCGAATTTATGGACGGCCCTGCGCTTGTTGCAGTCAAGCACGGAGGAATACTTTATCTTGACGAGGTTGTGGAGGCAAGAAAAGACGTCACAGTCATTACACACCCTCTTGCAGACCGTGCAGGAAAAGAGCGCGTAAGGACAATCTCAGTAGAAAAGACCGGCCAGGTCTATGAGGCAGACCCGAATTTCATGCTTGTTATGAGCTATAATCCCGGGTACCAGAATGTCGGAAAAGAGCTTAAGCAAAGCACAAAACAAAGATTTATCACACTTGAATTCAATTATCCTCCTGCAGATATTGAGCAAAAAATCATTGAGACAGAAGCAGGTGTAGACAGCAAATTATCAAAGCCGCTTGTCGAGGTTGCTGGAAAGATAAGGAACCTTAAAGGAAAAGGCCTTGACGAAGGAGCGAGCACAAGACTTCTTATCTACGCTGCAGAGCTGATGCAGGAAGGAATAGCTCCGCAGGAAGCGATAAATGTAGCGATTCTTGACACATTGACAGACAAGGCAGACGTCTACAAGGACATAAAAGAGGGATTAGAAGAGGTAGTTAAAACCAAATTCCCTTAGAAAAATGCAAGATGGCAAGAAGAAAAAGACAAAGAAGCCACGACTGAACAAGGCACAAGTAATAGAACTTCTTGCAAAAAAATATAATATCCGAGTAAAAACTACTGACGAGCGACTTGAAAACGCTGTAAATTCTATGGAAGAAAGATATAAGGAGCCGTTATTCTCTCTTCTGAAAAAGTACAGAAAAAGAAAGCTTTCTGTTGAAGATGAAATAACAAGAGACAAGTATCTAAGCACTTTGCTCAGCAAAGGAGCAACTACTGCGAAATTTGCAGACCAGGATAAAAGGAAAGGCGAAAAAGGCTCAAAAGACCTTTTTGATTTTCTTGACCATGCTTTTTCAAAAAATGCTTGTTTTTTCCCGCATTATCCCAGGATGATAGGAGACCTTCCTGCAATGTTCGGGACTTTCAGGAAAAAAGGATGCTATACCTGGCTTGAAATCCTTGCTGAACAGATAAGCATGCGCGTGCCAACAAAGATGCGGGAGGAATATGCGCGCACCAGCATACATGTCCTTACACGATACTGCGTGAACTGGCAGGAAATAATGGCTGTAATGCACGCTGACAAAGAAATGCGCGGAAGAGAGCCTTACTTCATCAAGCTTGCTGCTGTTTCAGAAGAAAAAGAAGCAGAAGAGAAGATAAAATTTGCAAAAGAATTCGTAGACAATGCACAAAAAGTTTCTCTCAAGACATACCAGCGCCTTTATGAGATAAGAAATGAATCAATGAGCAGGCAGGAGCCTGAGAAAAAAGAAAAAATAGTTGCAGAAAAACTAACTGATTTAGTCAATAATATTGCGCCTTTTGATTCTAAAGTGCAGGAAAAAGTGGCTGAGCACACAAAAAACATACTTTTTGCAGGAGATGCGCGGGAAATAGAAAGAATAGACCCTATAAATGAAGCAATAGCAGAAATAGATGATGTGCAAAAGCTTGTCCCTGCAATAGAATATGCAGCAAGATTCAGGAGGAGATGGAGGTTTGACAAGCTCTTACATGCATACCTTAATCATATACCGGGCATTGCAGCCCAAAAAACATCTGCAGATGAATTCAAGAGATATCTTTCTTATCTTTTAATCGCTTTTGGACACAAAACACGCGCAGAAAAAGAAAAACGCAGTTATGTGAATCTTTTCCATGATACCAAAAATGCGCTGGAAAACATCTTTGGACTGCAAAGGCAGGACAAGCAGGAGGTGTTTTCTGCAGGAGATGCATTTCTGGAGAATGGACTGCACCTGGTGCGCAATGGAGGGCAGGACCTGGCAGAGTTTCTTGACAATTATGCAAGCCTGTGCCAGATAACAAAAAAACAAGGCAAATTCCTCAAAGAATTTATAGATCACTTGCTTCAAAATGCAATGACTTCCAATGATAGGGAACTGCGAAGGCATCTGACAACACTTTCCAATCAGCTGTCTCTTCTGGCAGATGAGTTTTCCAAAGAAAATTTCCAGGCCTGGGTGAATGCGCTTGAGAAGAAAATGGACACGCAAAAACCAGGCCAGTCTTCGCTCAGCTCGTATATCTTGCAAAGCGCGCCATTATATGCGCAGGCAGATGAAGAGACTATTGAGCATGCAAGCAACATAAGAGACCTTGCAATAGAGCTTCGCAAGCCGTATCAAGAGAGAGACGATGTCTTGAGACAGCTTATTGTAAGAAAGCTTCCTGGAAAGCTTAATTACATGCCAGACGAATTCCTGGATGCAGACCTTGTTTTTCTCAGGGCACGCGCGCAGGCAGGAGATGATGTTGAAAATGACGTGCTGTTTGATTTCTGCGGATTTTTCTGCTATTACCTGAATGTGGTGCGGCCTGAAACAATTATGAGTGCAGCAAAAATAAAGCAGCCAGATTTGCTTCTTTACAGTTTTCTGCGCAAATTCCAGCAGATACCTAAAGAAAACCAAAGATTCTTCATGGATGAGCTCAATCAAATGTTCGCTCCTTATGTGGAAAAAACAAGAATGATTTTGAAGAAGCAAGACAGCACTTTGAGAGAAAAGGAAAAATATGAAGCAAGATGGCGGGAGTTTCGCGAGAAGCTTGAACAGCTCATTGATAATTATTTTGACAACCTGCCGAAGATGATAGATTCTTTCGGAGTTGAGACTGCCCAGGCATGGGCTGAAGAAGGGGCAAAGCTGGATTCTGTTGATGCTGCAGTCAAGTTCTACGGCAGGAGAAGCTACACGAGCAGCATAAGCGTGGATAAATTCCTGCAAGGACTGAAATTTGATGATGTTGTAGGAAAATTAAAAGTATATGCAGAGGCACTGTCCAACAAAAGGCTTGCAGTCGAGAAAACAGATTCTGTTGAGCTGAAATCCTCGCTGCAGGAAGGCAAGATAGTCCTGCCGATATCAGTGCATGCATTTGAGGATGACGAACAGAACTTCAGCATATACAAGGTCTTGACATCCTACCAGACAGCATTCCTTGAATTCGGGACTTATGAGATTGATGAATCTGCATTGAAAGAATTGATCCAAGACTGCATGGAAAAATCAGGCAGCAAAGAAGAGATTGATGAAGTATCTCTTGCAAGACTGATGAGCACTTATCCAAACAGCGAAGCTGCAAAATTCATATTCACAATGCTTGAGACAGCAAGAGTGAAGTCAAAACTATTGGAAACATATCCTGGACTGAGAAATGATATGGCGATATTTGATGAATACATATCTTCAAACTTCAATAAGCCAAAAAGTTCGTTTGAGGCGCTTTACCAGATATGCATGACAGGAAGCTCAAAACGAAAAAGCAAGCTGGCAGCAAAACTCAAGTCAGAAATCGACGAGCACATAAGAATGCCTTCTGCAACTGTGATAGATTCGCTGCATCTTACTGACCGGCTTTACGATATAATGAAAGCAGATGAAGTCGCAAAACGTGTTGAGCCGCCAGAACCAGTATCTGAAATAAACCTTGAAGAGGCAGTCACAGTGGAAAGCGGCCTGGCCCCAAAAGAAGAAGAAATACTTCTTGACGAGCAGGAAGGAAAGCCGATACTATTCCCAGAATGGGACGCAGACACAGGACAGCTTAAAGAAAATTATGTTCTTGTGTATGAAAGACCAATAGAAGTTGTTGAAAATGATTTTGTCACAAGCGTGCTTGACGAGGATTATGTTCATCTTGAGAGAATACGCAGGGAATTTGAAAGGCTGAAGCCAGAAGAGCGAAAAGCCCTGAAAAAACAATTGTCAGGAGAGCCTGACTTTAATGCGATTGTGGAAGCAAAAGGCCAGATAGCTGCAGGAGTGACGCCGAGCGAAAAATTATTCATAAGAACATACAAGAACCAACGGTCTGTTGCAACACTTTTATTGACAGAAGTGAGCGGCTCTCTGAGAAAATTCCTCGACCTTGACAATCCAAGAAAAGGAAGATTCATAGACATCAGCAAGAAGACCTGCCTTTACATGTGCGAAGCAATAGATCAGACAGGAGATGCATACTCAATCATTGCCTACAGCGGAAAAACAAGAGAGCAGGTTGATGTTTACCAGATAAAAGGATTCAATGAAAAATATAATCGTGAAACACAGCGGAGAATCGGCTCATTAAAGGCACTACAGCAGAACAGGGATGGTGCAGGAATAAGATACGCAACCCATGTATTGAGCAGACGTCCTGAAAAACACAAGATACTTGCATACTTGCTTGAAGGCGCGCCTAATGATATTGAATATAAAGGAGAATACGCGATTGCAGACACAAGAGAAGCCTTGCGCGAGGCAAGGAATGCAGGGCTGCATCCAATAGTGATATTTACAGGAGATGCTGAGAAAGAAGTGATGGAAAAGATTGCAAGAGGGTTCAGGTTTGCGCATGTCAACAGGATGGAAGACGTGCCTGCTAAACTGCCAGGCATCTACAGAAGACTGACAGGTTAGTTACTGAAAAGTAATTAAAAAAACATCAACTTTATAAAGAATCATGCTCTTATTCTTCATTAATATGGTTAAGTGGGGGAATACAATGAAAACAAGGAAGACTGGATTTATCAAGAAAGCAGGATTATCAACATTAGCGATGATTATATTAGGATTGGCTTCTGGCTGCAAAGACAAGGACAACACAGCAGCAGTAAACCCTGAAGAAAACTGGCCAGTTGTTTCTAATTCAACCATATTAGAATTAGAAGAGACACTTAAGGACCATTTTGGAACCCTCACAAAAGATGATTATTCAAACATTCTTCAAGAATTCAAGATGCAGGAGCCAGACGGAAATGGCGGGCAGGCAGATGTAAACTGCAGCCAGACACTAGACTTTGGCAACATCACCCCTAAATTAACAAAAGATGATGCTGGAAATGTTGCTGTGTTTTTGCATGCAGCACATTCAGAGCCAGTCTACACATGGAGACTGACTTTTGCAGATGGATTGACATCAAGCGTAGATGCAGACGGAAACATGACAGACCTGATACAGAAAAACCTTTTCATGTGCGGAAAAAGATACAGGATAACAAAAGCAACAACCACCTGGAACGGCGGAGATGTTGATGAAGTTAATCTTGGCCTGATGACAGGAGAAGTAATCGTGCCGCTGTGTGATATAGCTCCAACACAGACTTTTACATTTGATGGAAAATCATATGAAGTGACTTATGCTGGCAGCAGGACAGCAGCAGACGGTGTAATAGAAGCAAATGTCATTGTAAACAATCAAAATCTCGGCTGGATGAAGCCAGGAGATGCTGTACAGTTAGCAGACGGATCATATGCAGGCGTCTTTGACACTGAATCAGACATGGCAGAGATAGGAGTCGGCGTAAAAAAAGTAAATATCAAAGATGACAATGTTAACGACACTGCTTTTGCAGAAGCTGATAATGACTCAAAAGACAGGGTCAAGGCAAAAGTCGACCCAAATGCAGGAACAATCACTTTGAATGAGCTGGCTTACCAGCTAATGCCGACAAATGCACAGCAGCAAGACATATTTGTCAAGAAAGGAGAGACACTTGTAGATAAGCTTGAAAACAAAGATGCTGCAATTGTTGACGTTACCTTCGACGGACTGGAGACTCCATTCAACAAGTCTGACATAAACTTCACATACACATCAACTGCAACAGACAGTTCATACACTTTCTCTTTTACAAATAAGGAAGGCAGCACATACACCAATGTTCCATTAGTTCATAATGATGGAAACAGCCTAAAGCTTGGCGATGCAGATGGAAACCTGATATTTACAGAATCTTCAAGCGAGACAGAATATCACGTGAATATCGGCGACACAGTTATATTGTCAAAAGACGGCGACACTTTTGCCTTCAAATACACCAGTTTCCAGGAAGATACTGACATTGGCGGCTACGATATCGGAATTACAGATTATTCAGGCACTGTTGAGGAAATAATTGCTGTTGATTCAGCAACAGCGAGCATTAAGCGGGGCGATCATACATTCCTTGCTTATGTTGACATGACAACAGGAAAACTGGCTATTGACTTGAACGGCGATGGAAAAGTAGATGGATCATCTGTTGATGTTGTTGATAAATATGGTGCGAGAATAAGCGTTCCAACAACTGGCACTGACTCAATCACTGCAAGAATCCACACAGAAGCTTCTAGACTGGATTACAACCAGCCAGAAAACATTGACATTGAGTTTGAAAGAGAAGATGCAGCGATTGACGTTAACCTTAACAAGCACACTTATGAGAAAGCATCTGGCGATGAAGTCGGGCAGACAAGATACGGAGTTCTCGCAACAGAGAAAACAAACGGAGATTTATCGCTCCAATATCCAGAACTCCAGAGAAAAGCATTAGCTGCCCTGAAAGTGGATTAAAGCTCATCAAGAGCTTTTTCAATTCTTTCTTCAGGCCATCCTTCTGCAAGCAAATCTTCTTTTATTTCTTTTTCAGATTCTCCTGCATCAAGGCAATTTGCAATATATTCATGCAATGTCTTTGTCTGCTCTTTTTGCGTAGACTTCTTTATGATGATGCTGGACACAATAATCAGCAAAGCGCCATTTAATCCCAATAAAAGCATTATGTATCCGCCAAGACTGGCCTCATCTTTATCCATCTGCATCTTTGTGTTCAGCTGCTTTATGTCATTTACAGACTGCCTTAAACTGCCTAATTCATTATTTATGGTACTTAATTGCACAGCATGTCCAGTTGTTTTTATGCCAGACACAGATGATTTCATCTGCTCCAGCTCATCAATCCTCTGCTGCATCTCTATCAGTTTCTGGTCCAATTCTTCTACCTGCACACCCATCTTCTTGGCAAGGTCTTCTATCAGAAGGATATGGACATTGTCTCCCATGAAATTAGTCTGCCTCTCTATCTTTGGAAGATCTGTTACAGAATCAGTCAGGGGCATTGAATCTGCTGCATAAACAAGACTAGCAAATAACACTGTCATCAGTATAAATAGCACCCTCTTTTTCATGTTAGTGCTGTTTAATAAGAACTTATATTTAAACTTTATTCTTGTATTGGGCAATTAATTTGTCCATTCTTGCGTCAGAATAAAATTTGCTGTGCGCTTCTTTTGAATCCGGCCTTTTATATCTCATCCTGTAAAGGAATGTTCCGCTGGCATTTCTAATCACAGCAAACTCAACAGGAACGATATCTTTTCCATCAATCTGTCGGATGTGGCAGACTGTCCTGAAAGCAGAAGCAATCTTTTCCAGCTCAGAATAAGATACCTGCATATCAGGACTAAAAGGTGTTCCTTGTATCTTGCAGATTTCCTTGTTTCTTCTAAAAGCTCTTCTGCTGAATCTTATTTCACTCACAAATCTCCACCAAGTGAAAGAAAAAGTCGGCGGTATTTAAAGATTTTGACACAATATTTATATACAGAATTGATTATTTTTATTTCATGCAAATAAAATGGTTTGGCCACGGAAGCTATGAATTAAAGACCGGTGGAAAGACAATATACATCAACCCTTACAAAGGAGAGCCAGGCGATTACAAAGACCTTGCAGACGTGATTCTTGTGTCAAGATGGGACTTCAGTGACTGCAGCCTTACATTGGTGCGCAAGATAAGGCAGGAGACTACTGTCGTGATGACAACAAGAGAAACAAGAGAATACACTGGAGGAATCCTTGCAATTCCAGGCAAGGCATGGCATTTTGGGGATGATGTGAAGATAACACCTGTTGATGCATACACAGTCAATAAGCCAAGACCGCATCCTAAAGGCTCTGGCTACGGCTTCTTGATAGAGAGCGAAGGAAAGACACTTTATTATGCAGATGACACTGGCTTCATACCAGAGATGACAAAAATAAAAGCAGACATTGTTATTTTGCCTGTTGGCGGGACTTTTGTGATGGGTGCAAGAGAAGCTGCAAGAGCAGCAGAAGTGATTGACCCAAAGATAGCAATACCGTCGCATTACGGCTCTTTCATCGGCTCAGCAGATGACGCAGAATGGTTCAAGGAGATACTTGAAGCGAAAAACATAAAAGTTATTATATTAGAACCGTTGAAAGAGGTAACATTATGAAAAAACATATCGGCGGACAGGCAGTAATTGAAGGAGTCATGATGAAGTCAGACTCTAAAGTGGCTGTTTCTGTGAGAAAGAAAGGCAAGATCAAGACAAAAAGAATGCGCTACAAGCCGATATCAAGAAAATACACTATTTTCAAGGCGCCGATATTAAGAGGCGTTGTAAATCTTATTGAGATGCTTGTACTGGGAACAAAAGCACTTGCATGGTCTGCAAATGAGCAGGCAGAAAAATCAGAAAAAATATCAAAAAAAGAGATAGGAATAACAATGCTTGTCTCTTTATTGGCAACAATAGTCATATTCATTATTGCGCCTTATTACTTGACAAGACTTTTCATAGAGCAGACAAACTTTTTATTCAATCTGGTTGACGGCATCTTCAGGGTAATCATATTTTTCGCATACCTTGTATTGATAGGCTTCATGTCAGACATGAAAGAGATATTCAGGTATCACGGGGCAGAGCATAAAGCAGTCAATTGCTATGAAGCAGGTGTTCCATTGACTCCAAAGAATGCCAAAAAATATCCGAAAGAGCACATAAGATGCGGAACAAGCTTGTTGGTCATCGTGATTGTAGTAAGCATATTATTATTCTCTTTGATAAAAGACCCAAGATGGTATGTAAACATCCCGATAAGGATATTATTTGTTCCATTGATAGCAGGCATTGCATATGAAGCAGTGAGGATAGCATCAAGATTCAAGAAAAATCCATTGGTCAAGATAATCATCATGCCAGGAATCTGGACGCAGAAATTAACAACAAAAGAACCTACCTTAAAACAGATTGAGGTTGCCATTAAGGCATTGAATACTGTAAAATGACTGCAATGAAAAAATTCATAAAAATAATCGCAATTATCTTTGTGATAATAGTTATTTTATCCTTGGTCATGGTTGCAGCAGGAATAATGGACTGGAAATTCTTCTGGGTCATAATCATAATGGCAGCATTCATAGCATATGTTGCAATACCTTGGCTGAAAAAAAGAGCCAAAGAAGCTTAAGAAAATGGAGGTGAACCAATGAATCCAAAGATTGTTGGAGGTGTTCAGATAGCCTGCGCTATTTTTGCAGTGCTGTTGGGCTTCATAGACCAGATGTTTTTTGCGCTGATACTGCTGGCAATAGCATTGATCATCACAGGAATAGACAAATTTGCAGAAGGAGGCGCTCCTGCACCGGCAATGCGGGCCCCTGCGCGCGCAGCATACCCGCCAAGACAAGCAATGCCTCCTGGCGTTGCAGGAAGAATGTAATATGGAATTACTGGGCGTTCCGATAGAATATTTTGAATGGATTATTGCAATCATAATCCTTTTCTTTTTTTTGAAATATCTGATGAAAAAAGTAAAGAAAAAGAAATTTTAAGACCACGAACCATTAACTCTTATCGGCCGGGTTTTCCTGCTCTTTTTTTGTATTCTCCACATCTCGCTTCTTTTTATATCATATAATTGCGGAATATTTCTTTCAATGTCTTCTCTTGTTTCAAAAGAAAAATATTCATTTGGATCCATTCCCTGCTCAAGGCACAAGATTGTCTGGCTGAAATGTTTTGCAAATCTTAAAACAGTTGACAGTTTCTTGAATTTAGGAATCCTGCGGTCTTCTATATACGGCCAGGTGTTGCCAACTGTTATCTCTTTTAATTTAGGTATGCCTGCAATTCGTAGCTGTGCATCCCTGTTATACATTCCGTTAAGCCATGGATGTGTTATATGTATCACAACACCCAGCGGAGAGCCGATATTCTCATCTTTTTTGATATGCTTTATTTTTCGCATCACTTCAGCATTCACTTCAAGCGTTCCTCCAGAATCAGAGCCGTCATCTGCAAAACCCACGTACTTGTCTGCCAGCTGCAGTCCTTCTGGCCAAACCTTTATTTTTGCTTTCAGCTGGGTAGGATCATTTGGCACTTCCCTGAATTTATCACAGCTCACTCTTGAAATATTTGTCCAGCCAAGCAAAGCCAAATAATGCTGCACCCGGTCTCCAAAAGGAATCGTGCCTTGGTCTGGATCCCATAAAACAAAATTAGATCCGTCTGGTTTTATCTTATCAGAAAGATAAGACTTATTTTTCCAGTAATGTGCCAGTGCAGGCGCAGGATCTAGTTCAGTGATTATTTCCCTGCCTTTCTTTTCCATTTCTTTTGCCTTGGCTGTATCATTCCAGTCTTTTATATCATACTCGTCAATACCCATTGCTGCACCGCCCCAAATCTTGAATATCCTGTCGCTGTGCAGATGCTTTGTTATTACTCTTATTATGCCCTTGCCCAGCAAATCCTTTGCCTGCAGCATTGCAGTAAATGCTTCTCCTTCCATTACATGCGATTTCCCTAATTTTTCTGCTTTTTCTGCTTCTTCCTGGTCATCAGGGCCCCTGTCCTGCCTGGAATAATGCATGTCAGGATACACCAGACACACTTCTCTTGCCTTGCCTCCGCGATATAAAGAATCTGCAGCAATTTCAATCCTTTTGCAAAGGTCCTGCGGGCCGCCAGAATCTTCTGCATAAGGCCCTTTTGGGCTTGGCGTGGCAACAAGATACACTCTTTTTCCCGCGATTATTTTAGGTTCAGATTTTGGGCAGAATTCTCCTCCGCCATAGACTCTTGGATTAAATCCATCATCAATATTTGTGGCAACTCCGCAGAATTCAGCTATCTTTTGCGCAAATTGATTGTCTGCTGTTACACTTGCTACTGCTATTTGCTCGTCTAGGGATTGTTTCAACCCTATCACCCCGCTTTATCTTAGAACTGCTGTTTTATATATTTTTCTATACTTAAAAATACTGTTTAGATTTCAATAATAGCCAAGAATCATTGCAGTTGCCTTGCCCACAAAGTACGCTGCTGCAATGACAACAGCCATTATCAGGACGTGCTCAAATATTGCCTTATAAGGAGCTGTTTTTCTTTTTCTTGCAAGATGATAGCTATAGCTTGTAACCAGTATCAAACCCCAGATAATACATGCAATGACTGCTTTCTGAAGATTAAGAAAGAAAAAAGGAAGTATAAAAGTCAATGCAAAGACAAACTTGAAGAAAAACGTGGCAATCGTGGCTTCCCATATCTGCGTGGTTGTCCTCCTGTAAGTTGCTTCTTCTGCAATATGAACACCTAATGCATCTGAAAGAGAATCTGAAATCGCTATTGCAATTATTCCTGCAATGACAACAAATGTTGAGCCAGTGCTTGCATCAAGGCCTACAATCAATCCTAAGGTAGTTGTCACTCCTGAAACCAAGCCAAATCCAAATCCTTTTCTTATCTGAAGTTTCATTTTAGCTTATCTGCAGGCGAAGGGCATCCTATCTTAAGGCAGTTCTGGATTTCAGCCTCAATCTTTTCTCCAAGCTCTGCGCTGAACCCTCTTATTCTTTTATCACCGATGAAAATTGTAGGAACAGCACCGCCCCTTATCTTGCCGTAAGCATCTGTAATGTCCTGGAACAGCTTTTGATTATCCTTATTAGAATAAACTTCATGCTGGACCACAGTTAAAGAAGGATACTTTGGCTTGATTTCCTCAAGCCACGTGTTCATCTTCTTGCAATGCGGGCAGCTTTTGCCGTAAAATTCATAGATAACAACTTCTTTTACTTCAGGGGTTTCAGGCATGCATGAAACCAGAAATAATAAGACAAAAAGTAATGATATAACACCTATTTTTTTCATCAATGTAGTTTTTTTAATTTCTAGTATTTAAACTTATTGCTGTTTCATTCAAAAAGATCTTTTAAGTGAGGATTTAATCTTATTTTATTTATTTTTCCATGGTTCTCTTTTTCAATCAGTTCATTTGCCAGAAGCCTGCTTATTATCCTATGGATTTTAACTTTGTGAAAACCTGTGCGCCTTTCTAAATCTGCTTGTTTAAGGCCGGACTTGTCTTTAATCAGCTCTTTAATTATTTTTCTTTCCTTTGGCTCTAGAAAATTCAGTGTATAATTAATGTTCTCATTCCTTGCCTTGCCTTCTTTTACATATTTTGACACAGTAAAATAATATGCCGCGCTTCCAACAAAGATTCCTAGGGATGACAGAATCAGTATCATATACGGTATTGGGATTACACAGCCGCAAGCATTGTTTTTCTGGATGGCATCAGATACATAAAGCGCGCTGAATGCCACTATAAAAACAAAGCCTGTTATTATGCCTAAAACAAGGAAAATGCTTTTATTTTTCTCAAAAATGCCGAGTTTCATTTTATGTAACAAACCTTTATATATGGTTACATATTCTGAAATACTGGTGATTTAAATAATTTATGGTGATCACAGAATGGAAACAAGAAACTTGATTATGTTCAGCATGATTTTGCTGGTTTTGCTTGCGGGATGCAGCCAAGGCGAAGAAACTGCATCAACAATAACCTTGGATTCAGAAACAAGCATACCTGCAGAGTCCTGCAAAGAAAGGGGCCTAAGTAACAAGATAATAATGCTTGAATCTGAGCACTGCGGACACTGCAAGATGGCAGAGCCAATCCTGAAAGAGATTGAGCAGGAAAAAGGTCTGGATTTTGAGTTTTTAGATGTGTCTAAAGAGGATGACCGGGCAGTTATGGAAAGCTATGGTGTCAGCATAATGTATACTCCGACCTTGCTGGCAGGCTGCTCAGTATATATCGGCTCTAAAACAAAAGAAGAATATCAAGAGATCATTAATACATTCATAGAGGCAAGATAAGCATGGACGCCAGAAAAAAAACTTTTATTTGGATATTTGTGGTAATCCTTTTGCTTGTCGGTTTCTTTGTACTTGCAAAATACATCTCGCCTGATTTTCTAGAAAACCTGGGATTAATCCTCCCTCTTCCTGTATTCACTTTCATTATTGCTTTGGTTGACGGCTTTAATCCCTGTAATCTTTTTGTTCTTACATTACTGCTTGGCCTGCTTGTTTCAGCGTCACATTCAAGAAAAAAGATTTACATCACAGGATACACATTTATTTTTGTAGTGTATATTATATACTTCTTGTTCATGGCTGCCTGGCTGAATATTTTCAAGTTTGTGGGATTTGTTGACCCTTTGAGATATTCAATAGCAGGCATTGCCATCGCAGCAGGCATCATAAACTGCAAAGAACTTTTCTTTTTCCGGAAAGGAGTTACCTTGATGATTCAGGAAAAGCACAAGGCGCCTTTGCTTAAGAGAATAAACCGCGTCAAGGAAGTCTTTGTAAAAGGCAGCATACCTATGCTGATACTGGCCTCACTTGTGCTGGCGGCATTTGCTTCTCTTGTAGAACTGCCCTGCACTGCAGGATTCCCTATAATTTACACAGGTGTGTTGGCTGGAAAAGTGCTTGAAAACAGCTTCAGCTATTATGCATATCTTTTGCTCTATAATCTGATTTACATCCTGCCTTTGAGCATTGTCATAGGTGTATTTGGATGCACATTAAAGACAAAACAGATAAGCAAGCGACAGATGCAGATAATAAAATTCATCGGCGGAGCGATAATGCTCTTATTGGGTTTTGTTTTATTGATTAATCCTGGAATAATCGGCGTATGAGACAGTTCTTACCTGCTAAAAGGGCAGGTTGGGCAGCTTGTCCTGCAGGCCTTTCCTTTGCCTGATTTCCTGAAACTTTTTTTGCAGGATTCTGAACAGAAATTGTATGTTTTGCTGCCTGCTTGCTTTGTATATCTTGGCGTTTCCAGTTCCTGCCCGCACCAGTCGCATTTCAGCTGTTTTCTTTTTGTTAAGAATGAAAAAAATCCCATTTAAATCCCCTCAGCAAGTGACATGTATTATTGCCGCTGTTTTCTTTTCTTTGGCAAGCTTGTTAAAAGTGTCATGTATTCTCGGTGTCCAGTCTGCGCGAACCTTTACTTTTGCTTTCTCTAAAAGCTTTTTTGCGTCTTCACTTAGCTTTGCCATTCCAGATGTTCCTTGGCCTACTACAACTGCTTCTGGCTTTTCTTCAAGCAAGTGTTCTATCTGCTCTTTTGTGAATGTGTGACCGTATTCTCTCTGTTCAACTTTGCCGGATGGCAGTATGTATACATCATGATTATATGTCTTGCCGTCTATCTTTATCCAGCCGTATTCTGATGCGTCTATTTTGGTCATTTTATCGCCTTTTCAAGATTATCAAGCATTTCCTCAAACACTTGCTCAAACTTCTTGTTCCATTCAACTGCGGGTGTTAGATTTACCAATGCAGTCACGAATTCCTTGTCATACGGCACTTTTCCTATTATAGGAATGTTGTTTTCTTTTGCAAACTTCTCTATTTCTTTGGTGAAATCAGGGTTTATGTCATGTTTGTTTATTACCATGCCGTATGGTATCTGGAAATGCTCTACTACCTGCAGCCCTTTTTTCAGGTCGCTTAGTGCGCTTGGTGTTGGTTCTGTTACTGCAAGCACAAAGTCAGAGCCATTGATAGAAGCAATCACTGGACAGCCGATTCCTGCAGCAGAATCTACAAGCATTATGTCTGTTTGCTCTTTGTGTGCTATTTTTTCTGCTCTTGTCTTGATAAAAAGAACTATCTTTCCAGAGCCTGTCTCTCCCATCTTTAACTGGCCGGTAACTATGGGAAAAGTGTATTTTGTTTTCGCATTTCCTATCCTTCCATTTTCAACGTCAACCATGTGTATTGCCTGTTCAGGGCAGATCAGCTTGCAGGCCCAGCATCCTTCGCATATCATCCTGTTGAATATTGGTTGGTTCTTTTTCTCATCCCATTGTATTGCACCGAACCTGCAGATGTTTTTGCATTTTTGGCAGTGTGTGCATTTGCTTTCGTCAAGTTCTGCTTTTTGGCCGGTCTGTACTGGTTCCCATTCATAATGCTTGTCTATCACCCCAAAACACAGCCCCAGGTCTGGAGCATCAACATCACAGTCCACTGTTATTATTTTATATTTGTTTGAGAGCATTACTGCCAGTGAAGAGCTTATTGTGCTTTTCCCTGTTCCGCCTTTTCCTGAAAATACTGTTATTCTTTTCATTTTTCCAGTTCACCTGCAATTTTTTCTATGCTTTTGTGTTTAATCGGCTCTCCTTTGGAGTATGCTTCTACTATTGATTTTTCATAAGGCACTTCTGCTGTTATCTCTACATCGTATTCTTTTGCTATGTCCTGTATCAGTCTCTTGTCTCCCACTGTTGATTTGTTTAGCACTATTTTTGCAGGCACTTTCAGTATCTTTAGAAGATCAAGTATCAACTTTAAGTCATGTGCTCCTAAAGGAGTTGGCTCTGTCACTGCAAGTGCAAGGTCGCATCCAGTGCAGGCGCTTATGACGTCGCAGTGCGTTCCTGCTGCAGTGTCTATTATTATGATGTCCTGCTCTTTTTCTTTTGTTTTTGCAAAGTCTTTTGCTGCGTCTACCACAAATTCTGATACGGGCTCTCCTGGCTTGAGGTCGCTTGAGATGAATGTTATATTGCCTTTTTTGCCGGAATATATTGTGCCTATTTTTTTCTTGGTCTCTCCTATGCACTTAACAGGGCATGCTATTTTGCAAGCTCCGCAGCCGCTGCACTGCTCTGGGATAAGAATTGGCTTTTTCCCCTTGACATGAACTATTGCCTTGAATTGGCACACCTCGCTGCATTTTCCGCACTTGATGCACTTGCTGAAATCAATATCTGGAATCATGCTTTCAACATCTTTTTCCTTTCTTCGTTCTATATCTAGTATCAGGTGGTCGTTTGGGCAGTCTGCATCCAGGTCTATCAGCATAACTTTATTTTTCTCAGCAAGATACGCTGTAATTGCTGTTGCTATTGCGCTTTTTCCTGTGCCTCCTTTTCCTCCTGTAACTGCTATTCTCATACTTTCACCTTTGTTGGTTTTGTAAGTCTTTTCAGCTTGCCTGCTATGAATCTTTCTCCAATCTCTTTTGCAGTCCTGCCATCTGTCTTGAACACGTCCACCAGATTGTCTCTTAGGGTGTGGAACATTATCTTTCCTATCTCTTTTGTAACCAGCACATCTATCTTTTCTTTCAGCAAAAAGTTCGTAACTGCAACCCCTGCCCTCACTTTTTTTCCCTTGTAGGGGTTTTTCTTTATATGGTGCTTAATTATTTTCTTTTTGTTTATTGTCATAAAAAGAAAATAGTTTGCTCTTGCAAGCTGCGGCATCACCTTGGATTTCAGGCCGTTATTTTCTTTTACAGGCACTGCTATTTTTTGTTTTTCCTGTTTGAATGGCTCTGTATGTATTGTGAATGATTCTATTTGTTTTGCTTTTTTCTGTATTTTTTGCTCTATCCTGTCTGCTATCTCGTGTGCTTTTTCTACTTTGACAAATTTTCTTATCTTTATCTTGACCTCTCCGAATATGTAAGGGCCGGCTTTTCTTAATTTCAGTCCTGTATAGCTTTCCACTCCGGGCATTGAATCAAGTATTTTGCAGATTTTTTCTTCTATATCTTTGCTGGGGCTTACATCCATCAATGCAAAAACTGCATCCTTGACTGTTTCTAATCCTATTTTTAGTATCAGCAAGGATATTATTATTGTAATTATCCCCTCTACATAAGGTATTTTGTAATATGTGCAGAGTATTGCAGCGAATATTGCGATTGCCGCAAACACGTCTTTCAGCCGGTCCTTGCTGTTCGCTATCAGGCTCTCTGAATTTATCTTTTTTCCTTTGTTTTTCAGATAGATTGATATAATCAAGGCAACAATGCCAGAGACAATTGCAGTTGCAAGTGTTAGTATCGGATATGACAGCTGTGGCAGTATGAACAGCCGTTGGTATCCTTCAATAAGCAATCTTATTGCCGCGTATATAATAAATCCAGATATCACTAATGAAGCAAGGTTCTCTGCTTTATAGAACCCGTATGGAAATTTTTCAGTGGGTTTCTTGCTGGAGAGTTTTAGCCCGAAATATGCTGCAAAGCTTGCTATGATATCTGCTGCAGAGTCAAGCGCATCTGTTATAAGCACGACTGCGCCTGAGTAAAAGCCGACTGTTGCTTTCAATACTGCCAGTATAAAAGATACAAGCATAGACAATAGTGCTGCTTTTTGCCCTTCCTTTAGTTCTTTTTTGTCTTTCATTACATGTTTCCTCTTCCTTGTCCTCTGCCTGGTCCTTGGCCCCGGCCACCACCTGGACCCATGCCGGGTTTTGGTCCCATTCCCATAGGTCCTGTTGCTGCTTCAAGCTTTTTAAGTTTTCCTTCAATTAATTGCTGCACATTTTCCTTTACTGTGCCCTGCACTCCTTGATACATTTCAATACCTAATTCTGAAAGAACTCCGAATGCTCTGGGACCATAGTTTACTGCAATTACTGCTTCTGCACCCGCATTGCCTACAACCTGCGCTGCAGTTATGCCAGCTCCTCCGCCCTGCATCATCGCAGTATTGTTTATCGCATTACTGTCCTTTATTTTCTTGTCCTCAATTTCAACAATCATGAAAAAAGGACATCTTCCGAATCTTGGGTCAATAGGGCTGTCAAGATTTTCGCCGCTTGAGCTTATTGCTATCTTCATTTTTTTTAACCTCTTGTCATCATTGCCCCGCATTTTGGGCATTTTCTTTCTGTGCAAGGGATTCCTCTCTGGTGCGGCACTCTTTCTCCGCAGTTAGGGCAAATGCATTCTCCTGCAGGTCCTGCTGCCATGCCTCCCATTCTTCCTCTGCCCATTCCCGGGCCCATGCCTCTTCTAAGACCTCTTCCTTGTCCTCTTGGTGCTACCATTTTATATTCGCCTCCTTCAATTCTTATTGATTTTCCATTTGCAAGTGCATCTGCTATCTTTTTTCTTGCAGATGCAAGCACTCTTTGTAGTGTCGGCTGTGACACATTCATCTTTTTTGCCGCATCTTTTTGGCTAGTATCCTCAAGATCACATAATCGTATCGCTTCAAATTCTCCCATCGTAAGCACCACTTCATGCAGTTCTGCAAGCCGCACTCCTGCCGGCTTGAAGTGCGTGACTCCTGGCCAGAATCTTATCCTTCTATGAAGTCTTGGTCTTGGCATCTGTTTCTCCTCTTATCTTTGATTATTTTAAATTTTTTCATTTTTCTATTTCCAGGAGCTTTTCTACAAGTAGTCCTTGAATTATTGACATTACCATCATCACTATTGTCAGCACAATTGTAAAAATCCAGCCAAAATAAAATATTAATAAAGGCAGCAAGGCGGGTTTTACTGCCCAGTTATAGAGAAAAGCTACCAGCAGGCCGTTTCTTGTGCCGTGCTTACGCATCTCTTTCAGTAACGGATACCACATGTAGGGCGGACCTATGGAGATTATTCCGCCTATGATTGCCATCAGCCATCCTTTCACGCCTGCTTTTTTCCCCAGATATTTTACTACCTGTTTTGGTTGTATGAAGTAGTTGATTATCACAAACAACACAAATACAATAATAAAAACCCAAAATATCTGTTTAATAATCTGCCAGAAAAAATTCAGGCTGGGCAGTATAGATTCTGGTTTCAGTAATCCTACGATAAGATAAAGCGCAATTACAGCAAGCAGAAAATACCATCCTGTTTTGCTGGTTTTTTTGCCTGTCATATTGCACCTATGATTGCAGTTGTTATTATTGCAACAATAATGGAAAATAAAAATGCGCAGATGTTTCTGGTTATTGCAAATTTCTTGCCCAGCATCATTGCTTCTGCAGGCAGCTGCACGATTCCTACAGTGACCCATGCTACAATAAATGCCGTGACTGCAGTCATGCTTATTCCTTGGACAAGCAGTTCACCGCCTATTATATAGCTGGTTATGGGGCTGCCTGCAAGCACACTGCCTACTGCACTGCCGATGAATGAGTCAAGCAGAATGTTCTTGAAAAAGAGCTGTGCATATGCCTGTTTTGGTATCAGTGTATTTGCCAAGGATACAAGAAGCATGACTCCTGCCAGTATTGGCAAAGCATGCCAAAGGGCTTTAGCTGACTTGAAGACTGCTTCCTTAAAACTGGCTTTTTGCATTTTACCTCTTTTTGTTCATTTCTGCTAGTTTCTTTTTAATGTATTCCAGTTCTTCTTTTAAAGCTTTTTGCTCTTCTTCAATTGCTTTTGCTTCGTTTTCCATCATTGCTTTTTGCTCTTCTTTTGTCGGCTCTGCATACGGCTCCCATGCAGGTTCTGCATATGCCGGCCCGTATGCTTGTCTTCTATAGCCGAAAAGGCTTCTTCCAAGTCCTCTGGCAAAGCCAAAGAATCCTCTTCCAAAACCAAAGCCTCTTCCACGGCCCATTCCTCTTCCATAGCCTCGGCCTCTACCAAAGCCTCTTCCACGGCCTCCTCTTGGCATTCCTCTTGTAAAGCCAGGGCTATCATAGCCTGCGCAATATCCTGCGCCTCTTCCAGTCATTGGTCCTATTCCATCAGGACCTGTTCCATCTCCATATGGCATTTTGTTTTCCTCCCAAACCAACTCTTTGGTCGATTTGAATCATAATTCAGTATATAATAATGAATATATATTCATAATACTATTTAAAGTTTTCGGTTTATTTAAGTAAAACGCAGAATTCGCTGGTTAGAGCGCCTCTAAAGGCAAATTAAAAAATAAAAATTATTCAGCAGCTTCTTCCTTGCCGACAACCTCTAATTTGCCGAATCTTCCTGAAGAGACCTGCAGCTTGTCCTGATACATCTGCGACCATCCGCCTGTTATCTTGATTGTATCACCGACATTGACCTTGTCAACATCTGCCTGCCATAATGTGACTGTGACAGAACCGGTTTCGTCCTCTCCTGTGCAGTTGCACATCTTGAGTGTTCCGCCGCGAACATCCTTTGGCTCTTCTTTAGCAGTTATCTTAAGTGTTAGCTCGTCAACCTTTGTCTTGTCTTTCAGTTCATTTACTTTCATTTTATCAACCTCGTTACTGATATCACCTTTGGATTTTGTGCTCATTTAAAACATTTTCCCCTTTTGAGTAAAATTTAAATACTCTATAATGAAAATTGGCTGTATGAACAAGGCAAGAAGAAAGCGCCTAGAAGTTTTCTTTGAATTCCTGATATTCGGCATAGCATTAGGTATAGTTGAGGATATTGTTGCAATATGGTTTGCCACAGATGCAAAGATAACACCGCAGGTCTTCTTGATAGTATTATTAGTTACTGTTCCATTTGCAGCGCTGGGCGAGCTTATTGTTGACAGGGTGCATTGGTTCAAATGGGTGAGGAAAAAGCTTGGCCTCAATAAATAGCAAAACATATAAATCGTCTCTTATTCTGCTCTGCTATGGATGACAAAATAGAATTCTCATACACAGAAGAGATCAACCTAGGCGAGCAGATATTTTCAGACGATTCTTCTGCCATGCAGATAGCAAAAGGGGCTATGAACAGAGGAGCTATGCAGAAATTGTCTGAACTTCATGGGTTATTGGAATTTCTTCAAGGCAGGCAGATGAATACTGTTGTTGAGATTGGAACAGCAGGAGGGGGAACATTCTTTGCATTATGCCAGACAGCTCCTGCAGATGCGCACATAATAAGCATTGATCTGCCAGGCGGGCCTTTTGGAGGAGGTTATGATCCAAGTGATGCACACATTTTCAAGACTTATGCAAAAATAGGCCAGACTCTTTTCTTGATTCCAAAAGATTCTCATGACGAAGCCACAAAAAAAGACCTGCTTGACAGGCTAAAAGACAAGCAGATTGATGTATTGTTCATTGACGGCGACCACACTTATGAAGGTGTCAAGAAAGACTTTGAGATGTATTCTCCCTTTGTGAAGAAAGGCGGAGTGATAATCTTCCACGATATCTGCAAGCACGCAACTGTCCCTGAATGCCAGGTTGACAAGTTATGGAATGAAATCAAGGACAAATACGAGCATAAAGAATTCATTGATAAAAACGAAGATGACTGGGGCGGTATAGGAATAATAATAAAAAATTAGCACCAGTGCTTGCTTCTTTGCTGCTTTGCACCAAGCATTCTTAAGTATGAAACTTCGTGCCTTTCTACAGGCAATGCTTTGAGTGTCTTGTCATTGAACATTTTTATTCACCTCAAGAACAAGAAAGTAAAGCCTTTATAAATACGCTGTGAAAGGCTGTTACAGGCCAAAATATCACAAGGTTTAAAAAGGGGAAAAGAGCGAAAACAGCCATGCTGCGCTTTGTTCTGCTGCTGAACCTGCCCGTAACTCAGACTTATCAAAGCACAAATATGCATCTGAGAACTTCGCAGGCAGCATTGCCGCTGCCTGAAAACACATAATTTTTTAAACAAATCAATCCTTCTCAAGCTGGGTGAGTGGTTATGAAGGCAACATTACAAGATGTTTATGATATGATGGCTAAAGCCCGCGCCAATGCAAGAGAGTTTGCTGAGGCAGGGAATGTTGATGAGACTGCGCGCGAAGTGCAGATAATGGAAAGGCATTTTGATGTTATTAAAATATCAGCAGGAGACCTTGATTCTTTACTTGATTTGATGCCAGAAAGAATTGTTAATGATGCAAGCAATCCAAACAGTATCCTGGCTAAGGCGCATCTAGTGGCTGCAGAAAAAGAATATGGCCTGGGAAGAAAGGAATCAGCAAGAAAACTATTTGATCCGATAAATACTGTTAGTGATGCTGCATTCCCATACACGCAGTTTGCTGACCCTGCACTCAAGGAAAGAGCATTAAGACTGCATAGGATACTGTATCTATAATCCAAATGCTTTCTCGAATTCCTTGACCTGGCGGAATTTCTCCAAGAAATCGCAGCCCTTGTCTGTGATTATCAAATAAGAGCAGTTCTTGTTCTTTATCTTCTTGACCATATCGCCCTTGATTAAATCATCTAGGTAATTCTTCAATTGATTATGCGACAGATTAGCTTTATACATCAGGTGTGTCTGCCTGATCCTGCCTCCCTTAGCTTGAATAGAATCAAGCATGTCGCTTATGATATTTGTTCGACTTCTTCTTGCCATTTTTTAATACCAAAACAAAGGCCGTCAATAAGAGCAAAAATCCAGTCAATTGCACTACCTGTGCAGCAACATAGATGTTTGCATATAATTTAACAGGCATGAACAATGCCTGAGCCAAGGCAAGTATGCCAAAGCTTATGAAGATTACCTTTGTCAGACGTCTCTTGTTAGTTCTGTAGATTGTGTAATACCTGTATGCTATGCCAAGCAATAAAGCGCCAGCCGTCAAGTGAAATATGAAATATGAGAAATTACTGAACACAGTTGTTATGACGATGAAATAAAGTATCAACAAATGGTTCATCGTTGATCTCCTGTTCAATACAACATACAGGATGTATAATCCCAGAAGCATAAGCAGGTAATGCGCAAAATGGCCTGCCACAAACAAGAGCTTCTCTGCATATATTGTCTTGTATGTTATAGTGAAAATCCCCAGCTTTTTAGTGTGAATAATGTCAGAATAGATTGTTATATCAGTAACTATCTTCCAAAGGAATGAGATTGCTATCAGGATAAACGATGCTGCAAAATAAAGGTAATTCTTGTTCTCTTTTTTCCTGAAAAAATAGAATCTCATGCTGAATGCTGCTATAAGAATCAAAGTAATTACACTGAATATATGAATAAGCATGTCTTTAGTAAGAAACCAATTCGGACTAATCATTACTTGAGTGACCATACTTGCTTTATATAGGATTTCGCTTTATAAATCTTATGGAAATCCTGCCTGTATCCGCGCTTCATAGGGTATTAATAAATGGATATCTGAAAGCATTAAAGAGGTGATAACTGTGCACCCAACCCCTAAAACAATACAAGAACTCCTTGGCCTGAAAGACTCTGAAGTAGATTATTTGAAATGGCTAAGAGAAAAAGAAAGAAAGCATTTTTAGTTTTTTTCCATATATAAAAATAGGCATTTATCCTCGCTGTAATTCCTGCGAATTCAGAGGTTTCAAGCCCTGTACTGCCATAATTCAAACAAAAGGTTTATAAATAAAGGACGTTTTCTAACCAATAGAGGTGAAGACCTTTTCTCGACTAAAATGAGCGAAGAAAACACAGAGAAAGCTGGAAAATCAAAACAAGAACAAAGTAGCTATGGCGCTAAGGAAATTCAGGTCCTAGAGGGCCTGGAAGCTGTCAGAAAGCGCCCTGGCATGTATCTTGGCTCTACAGATATAAGAGGAATGCATCATCTTGTGTATGAGGTAATTGACAACAGCATTGATGAGGCAATGGCAGGATATGCCACTAAGATAGATGTCATAATCAATAAGGATGGATTCATAACAATAAAAGATGACGGCAGGGGTATTCCTGTTGATATGCATCCAAAGTTCAAGAAGCCTGCCCTTACAGTCGTCCTGACAGTGCTTCATGCAGGCGGAAAATTTGATCACAATGCTTACAAGGTATCAGGCGGACTTCACGGAGTGGGTGTGTCTGTCACAAACGCATTATCAGAAAGCTTTATTGCAGAAGTCAAGAGAGGCGGAAAACTTTACAGGCAGGAATTCTCTAAAGGAAAGCCAGTTACAGAAATGAAGGAAATAGGCCCTACAGAGGGAACAGGCACAATAATCAAATTCATACCAGACTACACAATAATGGAGCAAAATGAGTTTGATTTTGACATTCTAAAGAAAAGGCTTAGAGAGCTTGCATTCCTAAATAAAGGAGTTGAGATAAACCTTATTGACGAAAGGACAGGCAAAGAAGAGAAATTCAAGTATGACGGCGGAATAAAAGAATTTGTACTTTTCCTTGATAAGAAAAAGACTGCCTTGCACAAGCCAGTTTATTTTGAGGCAGAAAAAAACGGATACAAGATAGAAGTTGCTTTGCAATACACCACAGATTTTGGAGAGACTGTATTCAGCTTTGCAAACAACATCAACACACATGAAGGCGGAACACACCTTTCAGGATTCAAGACAGCACTCACAAGATGCATAAACAAATATGGAGAGAAGCACAACATGTTCGGCAAGGCAGTAAAAAGACTGAGTGCAGACGATGTAAGAGAAGGACTCACAGCAATAATCTCAGTAAAAGTACCTAATCCACAATTTGAAGGCCAGACAAAAACAAAACTAGGCAATTCAGAGGTTAAAGGGGCAGTAGATTCTGCAGTCACAGAACATCTTGCAGCTTTTTTTAATGAGAATCCTTCAACAGCAAAACACATCATAGGCAAATGCCTTGAATCAGCAAGAGCAAGAGAGGCTGCAAGAAAAGCAAGAGAATTAGTGAGAAGAAAAGGATTATTGGATGTTTCTACACTGCCTGGCAAACTGGCAGACTGCGCATCAAAAGACCCTGCAAAATCAGAAATATTCCTCGTAGAGGGAGACTCTGCAGGCGGAAGCGCAAAGCAGGGAAGGAATAGGGAGTTCCAGGCAATACTTCCATTGAGAGGAAAGATCATAAATGTAGAGAAAGCAAGACTCATCAAGGTCCTGAAGAATGAAGAGATAGGAACAATGATAACAGCAATAGGGACAGGATTGGGGGATGAATTCAATATTGACAAGAGAAGGTATGACAAAGTCATAATCATGACAGACGCAGATGTGGACGGAAACCACATAGCATGCTTGCTTTTGACATTCTTCTATAGGCACATGCAGCCATTGATACAGGCAGGAAAAGTATACCTTGCAATGCCGCCATTGTACAAAGTCAAGAAAGGAAAGAAAGAATATTATGTCTACAATGAAGATGAAAAAGACAAATTATTGAAAGAGATCGGAACAGAAGGAGTCTCATTACAGAGATACAAAGGCCTTGGAGAGATGAACCCAAAACAATTATGGGAGACAACAATGGATCCAAAGACAAGGATGCTGAAACAAGTCGCAATAGAAGATGCAGTGCATGCAGACGAGACATTCTCAATCCTGATGGGCGATGAAGTAGAGCCAAGAAGGGACTTCATAAAAGAGCATGCAAAAGAAGTTAAAGAGCTTGATATCTAATTCGCGCGATATCGTGAAGGCGAGAGAAGAGTAGAGCCCCTGTTTGCGAAGCAAACAGCTAATGGGGTGCTTCTGGAGCCTGAACGAAGAGCGCTTTAGTCAAATTTTTTAAAAATTTGCTGGATATCTGAATAATTTTATAAAGGACAAGTACTTTCTAAAGTATTGGTGGGTGAAGATGGGAAAATCAGACAAGAAAAACTTAGAAATTTTAGCTGAAGAAAGGTTCAATGAAGACCCTATGATAATTGATTCTGCAGAAAAGATTGCATCCAGGTACAGGAAAAGAAAGACAGTTTCTTTTGCAATCTTATGCGTGGGAGATTGCCCGCTGTCTGGCAGGAAAGCATATTTTATTGAATACAAGGATACTAAAGACGGGCAGGATAAAAGACAGTGCATTGAGTGGCAGAACAGGCAAAAAAATCCATGCCCTTACAAGGACAAGTGCGAGCTAAGCCAGCCACAGGTTGTAGAAGAATAAGACAGCAATGCTGCGCTCCATTCTGCTGCTGAAACTGCCTGTAATTCAGATTTATCATATCAAGCATAAGAATCTGAGAACTTCGCAATGCAGCAATGCTGCGCTTCGTTACGCTGTTTAACCTGCTTGTAACTCAGGTTTATCAAAGCAGGCATGCAAACTTGAGAACTCCGCAGGCAGCAATGTTTCTTGTGGCAGCATAGCAGAATAAAAAGCTTTATAAACCAAACATCAATTCTGAGAATAACATGGCTAAAAAAAAGGCAGCAAAAGTAGTAGTGAAGAAGAAGAGATGGGTTCCTGTGATAGCCCCAAAGCTCTTCAATGAGAAAGAGATAGGAGAGATGCATGTAGAAGAGCCGCAGGCAACAATAGGCAGGAAACTGACTGTCAGCATGGCTGCTGTGACAGGAGACCCGAGAAAGCAGAACACTATGCTGAAATTCCTGATAAGCAGTGTTGTCGGCGAGAAACTGCAGACAGACCTTATTGGCTACAGGCTGAACACAGCTGCAACAAAAAGAATGATGCGAAGAAACAGGTCAAAAATCGATGATTCTATGCTGTTCAAGACAGCAGATGAAAAGAAAGTCAGGGTAAAACCGCTCATAGTGACAAGAGGAAGAGCGCAGGGCGGTGTCAAGTCAGCAATAAGAAAACAAATAAAAGAATATCTTTCTAAAATAATAACAAAAACAAAATACGAAGTCCTGATGAGAGAGATACTCCAAGGCAAGTTCCAAAGAACAATGCAGGACTCATTAAGAAAAACATACCCAATAGCTGGTTCTGAGATAAGAAATATTGAATTGATCATACCTAAGAAACAGGTTTAAGCAAATCTTTTTAAACACCTAATCCTATTTTTAATTCTATGACAGAGATAATCGGCCAAGGAGCAGAAGCAATCCTGTATAAAGAAGAAAATAAAGTCTTGAAAGACAGGATAAGCAAGGATTATCGGCAGAAAGATCTAGATACTTCTCTAAGAAAAGCAAGAACAAGAAGGGAAGCAAAAGTTCTCACTAAATTAAAAGAGATTGGTGTTCCTGGACCAGAATTATTGGAGATGGATGACAAGAACATGCAGATAAGCATGAGTTTTGTTGAAGGTGATAAGTTAAGAGATGTCTTGCACAAGAATCATATTGAATTATCAAAGGAAATCGGAAGAAAAGTCGCAAAACTTCATGCAAATGACATAATCCACGCAGACTTGACCACATCAAACATGATTTTAGGTGATGAGATTCATTTCATTGACTTTGGATTGAGCTTTTTCTCAACAAAAGAAGAAGACAAGGCAGTTGATCTGCATTTGTTAGATCGCGCATTAGAATCAAAGCATCATGAAATCTATGAAGAATGCCTTAAAGCAGTTCTAGAAGGCTATAAAGAAGCTTATCCAGATGCTGAAAAAGTATTGAAAAGACTAGAGAAAGTGCAGTCTCGGGGCAGAAACAAGAAAAAGACAAATTAAGAGTCAGATAGTTTGTCTTTTTCAGTTTAGAAGCAAAGCACATTAAGAAATAAAGCATATTTGCTTCTAAATAAGAAAAAAGCTTAAATACAGGTAAATTCTAATCCTCTAAAAAAGAGGAAAATGAGAAACGCACTAATAATACTTCTCATGGTTGTTTTAGTAGCTGCACTGGGCTTCATGATGCCTGGGCAGACAACAGGAATGGCACCTACATTATCCCAATATCCCACATTCTTTGGCCCTGAATTTGATGCAGTTATAATAAAGGGAAAGACAAGAGACATGGGAGAGATAACTGCAGCAAACCTGATAATAGAAAGACTGCCAGATCAGTACATGCTCATGAAAAGAATCCGCCCGGATTTAGTGATGAGCCTGCCGCCAGAAGGACTTGCAAACAGGGTGTTTGTAGAAGACGAGATTGACTACAAGACAACAGACGCAATACTTGTTGGAATACCCTGCCACAACAAGGCAATCGCAGAACTATTGAATGCACAGGACTGCAGGACCTTTTTCCCGCCAGGAGAAGGGTTTGTCAAGCTCATGGACAAAGACGGACACACATATCTCATAATAACAGGCCACAGTGACGGCGATGTATTGAATGCTGCAAGATATTTTCTTTCAGCTCTGCAGCTTGGAAAGCTTGACAGCAACCAGATAAGTGTCAGCAGGCAGGCAGAAGGAACGCCATTGAGGGGAGCGAGAACAACGCCAAGCGCGCGCACAACAAGAACAGACGAATTATCCGCACTTGGAATGCGATTTTATATCGGATTTGAATAAGATTTAAATAACAGACCTCCTTATTTGCATAAAAAAGAGAGATACAATGAAAATAAACACATTGTTCATTGCAGGAGTTGCAATATTAATACTTGTCATATTGATTGTGCCAGGAAAAACAGGACTGCCTGTATTCCAGGATTATACATTATCAGGATATCCTTATTATTTCTTTACAGGACATACATTCAATGCAAACATAATTAAAGGAGGTTCAAGACTGGATAGCGGCGAAATAAATGCAATCAATGATATCATCAAAATGCTGCCATATCTTTACAGAGCAGGAAAGCCTTTTGACGGAACATATCAGGTAGAGGTGTACCCGCAGGAATTTCCAGTGAAAACAATTGGAGAAAGTGATTTTGACTATCGGATGAGCAATGGAATTGTGGTAGGAACTCCATGCAACAATCCTCTTGTCGCAACACTATTAGGCGTAAAAGGAAACTGCAGGGATTATTTCCAGCCAAAACAAGGGCTCATAAAAGTAGTGCAGGCATACAGCCATATCTATGTTGTAATCACAGGCTACAGCGGAGAAGAAGTGCAGGCAACAGCAGACCTGTTTAACAAGTATGCAATGGAAGGCCGGCTAAAAGGAACAGAGATACCGACAAAAACAAGGATTATGCGCCAGGCATTACGTGTTCCTGACTTATATCTTGGAGAAACCATAGGAAAAAGACTGCCAGCATATGGCGGACGCTAATCAGCACCGTATTGTTCTAGATACTTTTCTATATCTGCCTTGTTTTCATCTGTCAAGGCGATTCTGCCTTCTATTTCCTTATTATGCAGGTTATCAATCAAGTCATATACTGTCAGAAGGCTGAACACTGGAATTCCATATTTGGCCCAGAAATTCTTGGCAGCACTTCTTTTGTTTATTGTGGTCTCTTTTCTATCTAAAGCAACAACAACAGCATCAATGCTGGATTTTTCTTCTGTGCTGCGGAGTATAGAAAGCCGAGCATCTTCAATTGACCTGCCTGTTGAAAAAGCATCATCAAGAATCAAGACAACATCATCCTTAGTTGGCGTATAGCCCAGGAACTCACTTGCATCACCATGCTCTTTTTTTTCTTTTCTTGCAGAACTGAACTTAACATCAAATTTAAATTTATTCTCGCACTGAATGACTGCTGCATTTGCTATAGAGATTCCCTTGTAAGCAGGGCCAAACAAGCAGTCAGGTATGCGAATCTGCTCTTCTCCAATCAAGTGATTGATGAACTGCACATAATAATTCCCCAGTGTCACCAGTCCTGGACCGCTATTTATCTGGCCTAGATCCAAGTAATAAGGAGAAATTCTTTTGCTTCTCAATTCAAATCTTCCAAACTGCAAGGCATTTCTCGCAAATAAAAATGATGCAAACTGCAACTTATAATCTGGATCCATAATCCCACCACAGTGCAGAAAACGGGCATCATTAATAAGATTTGCGATTTGTTTTGAGTTGATTTAAAAAGAAAAGTTTAAATACACAAAAATCAAATTCTATCTAAAATGAGAATCCCAAAAAATATAAAGACTTTTCTGGAAAGGCAAAGATTCTGTGTACTTTCCACAAGCAGTCCAGCTGGAAAACCTGAGTCTGCTATAATGACTTCTGTCTGGAAAGGCAAACAGATAGTTTTAGTTACATCCAAGAGCAGCAGGAAATATGTGAATCTTGCAAAGAACAAGAAAGTTTCTTTGGTATATGCAGATGCAAAATATACTAAAGGGGCGCAGATAGACGGCATAGTTAAATTAATTCCTGAGGAAAAAGCAGCTGCACTCCAGAAGATGTTCATCAAGAAAAGGCCTGGAAGTGCAATCTACCTGAAGAAAAAGCCTTACGGCGATATGGTTTGGCTGATAATAACACCTAATCTCATCAGGTTCTTCAATAAGTATGGCATGAAGATGACCATAATAAGAAAACTTAAGTGATATTAATGGCGAAAAAGAAAAGACAAAGAATCAGACCAACAAAGCACATTCACAGGCACGGTCCTGCAGGAGGATTCTACTTCCTGGGATTTATCGGAGCAGCAGTGTATTACATATCAACTGCAACAGGATTCTGGAACGGAGTTCTGGGTGTCTTGAAAGCGTTAGTTTGGCCAGCTTTTCTTGTGTATGAGCTGATGAAGTTTTTAGGAATGTGATTTTGGTTGATTAATATGAATAAAAAGAAATTTGCAATAATTCAATTCACTGCAGGCGTTATTTTAGCTTTGATTAGTGCAATCCTGATGTTCTTTGGAATTCTTCCATTATCAGCAAGAATCACTATAGGCATCATAGGAATTGCCTTGATTGCAACATCAAAATTCAGGCTGTTGAAATAACTTCAGCACTATTTACATATCGAATAATACAAATCGCCATCTTCAGACAGTCTGCCTTCTATTCTAGAAAAACCTGCTTTTTTCAGGACAGCCATGCTTGCAGTTTTATTTGGGTGTACGTTTGCAAAAACTTCAGATGCATCCCTCTCTTTAAATGCGTATTCAACAATTCTCTTTACTGATCTTGTCATATAACCTCTTTTCTGAAATTCACTGCCAAGATAATAGCCGATCTCAAACCTGCCAGAACCAAAAGGAGTGAGATTAATTGTTCCTGTAAAAGCATCATCCACCCAAATACCAAATCTAAGACGTTCAGGATTAGGGGGATTTTGAATGCTTTGCAGTACAGACTCTTCAGTAGGATATTTCCCAGATGTTTTGTCATTATGCTGGCTCAGGTGAGCCCTGTTCCTGTCGATAAGATTAAAAATAGTTTTAGCATCTTTTGCACTGAACTGTCTTAATGTTATTTCTTCATCAATTTTTAATTCTAGTGCCATAAGAATAAAAAGATTTGCGTGTCTTATAAAGCTGGTGTTATCAGCGCCGGAGGCGGGAGTTTCAGTTCCCACCACGACTTTTGAACCCACACGACGGCGGGTAACCGTCACCTGATCCTTAGTCAGGCTCCTTACCTGATTCGGATCACTCCGGCTTTGCTGACCACAAAGCTTATATACTTCGTGAACATTATTATTTCTGCGGGTAACCTCACCTGGTCTTAGTCTGGTGCCTTACCAGATTCGGCCACTTCTTTTTTTTTTTATTGATTTTATTCTTTTTATGCGTTTGCCAGAAAAAACCGAAAATATTTCTTGAAAAATCGGAAGAATTTTGGTATTAAAATGGGGCAGGGAGGATTTGCTCTTAATTTACAATTTTAAAGAAGGAAATTCAAAACCCAACTCTTCTAAAATTATTCTAGTCAACCCCTTTCGTTTTTTTCTATATTGATGCCATTCAAAAGCAGTATCTAAAACTATCTTTTTTTCAATATCAGAATTTCCATCTCTTGAAATACACCAAATATCTTCTAATTTAACTCCCTGCTGAACTAATCTGATCATTGCAATCTCAAAAGTTTCCCCCTCATCTGAATAATCATCACAAATAAGATATCTTTCTGATGAGACTATATCTGGAACTATTTCTTCTCTCCATTCTTCTGGTTTTTCATCTGTGCCGTAGACAGAGATAAAACTAGGAGAATATTCTGCCCCGGTCCAAGAAGGAGGAGTGTAAGCTATCCTGCTATTTGGCACATTTAATCCATTTTCAATAAAAAAATCATCTGAAAATGGTTTATACTCTGTCTGGATAATCATTGCAATATAAGATTGCATTCTTTGATTAAATTCTTCTCTTGATTCTGTTAATTCTCTCATCTTTATCAATCTCAAAATTAAGTTCCAGAGCTTATGCAGCCACTACAGGCAGGTTCTTTACATTCACTTGAGAAAGCGACTCTTTTGGTATTCTTTTGCTGACTTCCAGGAATTCTATGCCTAAAACATTTCCGTCTTTGTCAAGGTCAATTATGGTAAAATCATCTATTTTTTTGTTCTTTGCAAATTCTCCCTTGCGAAGCTCTATGTACAATGCATCTGCTTCTTTATCATAGTTTATTTCCATTTTACATCCAATATACGGTAATTGCGTATATATTGTTTTCGGTTTTTTCACAGCACACTTCAATTGTTCCTCTCTGCAGTCTCTTCTGAAAATAGTATTTGCCGTGTTTCTTTATTGTCTTGTCTGGTTGTTTAATTGCCAGAATAACCTCTTCTTTCAGTATTTTTCTTTTTTGAATTCTTTTTTCTGCATGCGCTGTAAAGATTATCTTCATAGCATAACCGGCGAGTTTATTCTTTATATGCGTTTGGCAGAAAAAATCGGAGATATTTCCTGGAAAATCGGAAGAATTTTGGTATTAAAAATGGGGCTGGGAAGATTCCCACCAAATTTTTAAAAAAAATTTGATAAAAACAAGGCGGGCTAAAGCCCACCAATGGGGCTGGGAAGATTTGAACTCCCGATCACGTGCGTTCCGGCAAGCAAGCATCTGGATGCAATTCCCCGGGCACGTATCCTACCAAGCTAGACTACAGCCCCGCAAGAATTAGCCAATTGTTTTGGTTTATAAATATTTTGAGAATTCATTCAACATATTTCTTTGCAATCTCTGCAAGTCCGTCCTTGAATGCCCTGAACTGCTCCATTCTTGTCTGTGCCAAATGTTTTTTTGTCTGCTGTTCTTTCTTTATTTTGGTGACAAGGTCATCATCTTCCTTGACTTCATCAGCGCGGGTTAGGTCAGCCACAGACAGTGTTATCTTTTTATGGCCGTCTTCTTCATCAAGTGATGCGAAAGGATAATCTGCTACCAGTTTTTTTACATCGTCTAAAAATAATCTTGCATTAGAATCAAAGATGTCAACAATGTCAAAAAGAACATGTCCGCCAGACACAAAACAGTATTCATCGCCTTTTTCATCTTCTTTGTCCGGATATACGCTTCCCATGATTGTAGTTGTTTTTTCTTTCAGGTATCCTGCGCGGCTCTTGACAGTCCTTAAGAAAGGAATCTTGTTTAGCGTGTAGATTAAATCTCTAACCAATGAATCTATGTTAGTATAATTGATCTGCCTTTCCTTATGCCTGTTATAAAATTTCTTCAGAGATTCTATGAATGTGGAATACAGTGCGCCCAATAATCTTGCACCTTTTCCAGGTATTGCAATATCATTTTTTCTTAGAATTATGCCCTGCAGCTCCACCCCGCCCTCTCCTAAAGGAAGCAAAGGGCCGAGAGATTTGTCGCTCGCCGGCTTTTTTTCCTTTAGCTTATCAACCAAGGACCTAAGTTCTGCCTTTACACGTCCTGGATTTGAGGGCTTATCAGTATCAGGAAGTATAACATAAAGAATATCTTTCTGCAGTTCCTGAACAGGGCCTGCCTTGATTGTCTTGTTAAAATCTATTTCATCATCAGAATACTGCGCAGCATATATGCTCCAACCTTTTGATTGAAATCTAGCCAGTATTTCTTTTGCAATCTCTACAGAGTATCCAGTCACTTTCTCCCACCAAGAAGTATAAAATGAAGCAAATATATAAATTTGTTGCAAAACTTTATATACGCAGGCTGCTTTGCGAATATAAAGGCTTTCTAACAATACCTTTATAAATAGGTACTTGATAGGTTTAAACCATGGTATTAGACAAATTAGGCGACAGCTTGAAAGGAACATTGCAGAAAATAGCCAAGTCAATCTTTGTAGATGAAAAACTAATCAATGAGCTGATAAAAGACATACAAAGGGCATTACTGCATTCTGACGTCAATGTAAAATTAGTTTTTGAATTGACTAAAAAAATCAAGGAACGGGCATTGAAAGAAGATGTTCCTCCAGGATTGACAAAAAGAGAGCACCTGGTCAATATTGTCTATGAGGAATTAGTTAAGTTTTTGGGGGGAGAGAAGGTTGAGCTGAACATCAAGGACAAGAAGCCAGACAAAATCATGCTTATCGGCCTTTTCGGCTCTGGAAAAACAACCACAGCAGGAAAGCTTGCAAAATACTTCACAAAAAGAGGAAAGAAAGTAGCTTTGGTTGGATTAGACATCCACAGGCCTGCTGCAATGGACCAGATAGAGCAGGTCGGAAAGCAGGCAAATGTCCGGGTTTTCCTTAACAAGAAAGAAAAAGACCCTCTGAAAATCTACAAAGAGTTTGAGAAAGAATATTCAAAATATGATATCTTAATCATTGATACCGCAGGAAGAGATGCATTAAGCCAGGATTTGATTGATGAATTAAAGAAAGTCTATGATTTAGCAAAGCCAGATGAAAATCTGTTGGTAATCTCTGCAGATATTGGACAAGCTGCCCAGAGGCAGGCAGAGACATTCCATGAAAGCGCAGGAATAACAGGTGTTGTTGTAACGAAGATGGACGGCACTGCTAAAGGCGGCGGTGCATTATCAGCATGCTCTGTCACAAAAGCACCTATAAAATTCATCGGCGTTGGAGAAAAGATTGATGATTTAGAGCATTTCAATCCTAAAGGATTTGTTGGAAGGCTTTTGGGGATGGGTGACATTGAAGCTCTTTTAGAAAAAGCAAAAGAAGCAATAACAGAAGAAGAAGCAAAAGACATGCAGGCCAAATTGCTAAAAGGAGAATTTACACTAGTTGACTTGTATTCCCAGATGGAAGCCATGAAAAAAATGGGTTCTTTAGGAAAGATCATGGAGATGATTCCAGGAATGGGGCAGTTAAAGCTGCCGAAAGAAGCATTGAATGTCCAGCAAGGCAAATTAAAGACATGGAAATATGTGATGGATTCTATGACAAAGAAAGAACTGGAAGACCCAACAATACTTGACGCTTCAAGGATTGACAGGATTGCAAAAGGAGCAGGCATATCTGCTTCTGACGTAAGAGACCTGTTAAAACAATACAAGCAAAGCAAGAAACTTGTTAAAATGCTCAAAGGCGGAGCTGATTCTCCTGAAAAACTGATGAAGAAATTCAAGGGCAAGATGCCTAAAGGTTTTAAATTCTAATGCTGCGCTACTTCTTCTAGAAAAGTTTTTATATACAACAATTCTTTTGTGTTTTAATGACAAAAGAAGAGGTGCAAGAAGTAGTTCTTAACAGCCAGAAAGAGCTAGCCAAGCTTCTGTCTGAGATAAAAAAACTTATTCCATCATACAAAGGCATTCCAGGGCATTGGACAGGAATAATAACAAAAATCAACGGCAGCAATGCAAAGCAGGGATCACTGCAAAAGATTTCAGCAGCACAAAGCAGTGTGTGCGGATTAGAAGGGTATGATACAAGCATAGAACTGCATGAGCTTGCTGCAAAACTGGAAAATGATTTTCAAAAACTGAATAAAATAAAGAATCTTATAACAAATGAATTAGTTGTTGCAAGAGAAAAATCCGAAATAAACGCCATTCTTGATGATATTGAAATGCTTTGCAGTAATTAACCTTGCAAAGCGCATTTCTTGCAGGTCTTTGCAGCATAATTATTCATTATATTGATTGCAAATTCTTCTGATATCTGGCCTCTTTCCATGGATTGTTCTGCAGATTCAACAAGACTGTAATATGCATTTTCCTGCTCAGTAATGTTCAGACCGTCTGGACAGAAGCAAGGCGGCTCCAGCTTGTCCAATAATGTAAAGTTATACTTCTCCTGCACAGCAAACCCTGTAAATTCTGACTGCAGGCCAAACATGCCAAGCAAAGCTACTGCCAGGAAAATGTAGAAAGCATGCTTATACCTCATTTTTACTGAATAAATGCAGGATTTGTATTTAAATGTTGCTGATAAAATTACGCCGCGGACGGGAGTTTCACCACGCAGTGCTTTGAACCCGCAGAGCCTTCCGGCTAAAGAGTTCTAAGCTCTTCGGAATAACCAGGTTATCCGACCGCGGCATTTCAAAAGTTTTATATAGAACCGTTACATTTTAACTATTGGTTCTAAGCTCTTTGAATGCCGGTTATCCGGCTTTTATTTTTGTTATTTTTACTCTTTATATGCATTTGGCAGAATTTTCCGCAATTTTTCCAATAAAATCGGAAAGCAAAAAATTTATATACTACTTCAGAATACTGACAAAATATGACAAATTTGGTGGTTAAAGGAACTTTAGAGGATTTGCCTGTTTTTGACAAGCCTCCTATCTTTGATTCAGACGCAGAAATTTTTGAAGAAGCAAGGATTGTTTACCAAAAAACAATGCCAAATAAACAGCCTCCGCTTCGAATACAGGCATATGGCGCAGTAATTGGCCGCAATCCTGATTGCAGCTCTGTTTATCTCCTTCGAATAATCACAGAAAGAGAAGATGGAAAAGATGGGCTGCATGTTCATCCTGCAGATTTAAGAGAGATTCCTGCTGACAGCATTGAATCCTATGTTGTTTTAGGAGAGCAGGCAAACAGAGTATTGCCTTCTTAATTTTTATTCTAACAAACAATAAAATTTATATAACCAACAAATAAAAATCCAATAAGAGGTGATAATATGGTTCATTACATAGCAATATTCTTAGGAGTTCTCACAAGGACAGTTGTTCCTTACTTAGTTAAGCTGAAGAAAAATCCAAAACTTAAGTGGAAAAACAAATACCTGGTCTCAGCAGGAGCAGGTTTGATCTTGACATTCATAATCGCTTATATTGTTTCAATACAGATATCTCCTGGATTGAGTGCAGCAGGAGAGTTCTTTGCAGCATTTACTTTGCAGGACTTAAGCAGGAATGTGCAGAAGGCGTTTGAGTGAAAATTTTAATTATTTTAATTTAATTAAACGCTCAACCATTGCATCAAAAACTTTCTTTTTCTTTTCGCTGGATAAAGAAAACAATACTTTTTTAATCATTGCACTTGAAACAGTGAAGATATAATTTAGTTTTATGACGCTGTCCTTTGCAGCTCCTTCCTTCTTAGTGAGAGGAATTCCCTGCATATCTTTATTGCTGGTTATTCCTGCAACAACAACGTTGTCAAATTCTTCAAACAGGACAACTGCCGGCCTCACCTTAATCTCAAAAGTATCTGTGAACTGTATCTGCGTGAGAATCACATCTCCTGCCTTAAAGGTTTTCCCAGGCTTCATCTTCCTTATTGTCCCACAGCTCTTTCATCTTAGGCTGCTGTATCTTATGGAGGAATTCATCGTATTGATTCCTTTTTTTCAGGGTTTTCACTACCTGGATCATATGGCTGATCAGCTCATTATACGTCTGGCGCGGATATTCCTTTACCTCTTGCAGTGATTTTACAATAGATTTGTCCAGTTGTATTGTTGTTGGAATCATTATATATCGCCTATAGTTAGTATATATGCAGTTATATATAAAGCTTTGCATTATGATAAAATGCGCCGCGGCCGGGAGTTTCGCCCGGAGGTGTCGAACCCGGATACCCTTGCGGGCCAGGGGTCTAAATCCTGCCCAATACCTTTATGGCACCGCGGCATTCTACAAAAATCAAATAGTTTTGTGCATTTTAGTAAACTTTATATACTTCAAAGCTTCTGTATTAATCAGGGTCTAAATCTTGTTCCATACCTTTATGGAACTTTTCAGTATTGCATCAAATCCAAAGGACTTTTTATTGCAATCATCTTCGGTCTTAATGCATGCGAATATCCTAATGTTGTTTCAGGCCGAACATGACCTAAAAGCGATTGTACTGAAGTTACATCTATTCCTGATTCAAGCAGGTGCGTTGCAAATGAGTGCCTGAACATGTGTGGATGCAGTTTTTTCTTTATGCCTGCTTTTTTTCCTGCAATTTTGACTATTTCCTGCACTGATCTCGTGCTTACTGGGCCTTTTCTTCCAGAAAAGAGCCAGGTCTGTTCTTTGACACAATAGGCCTGCAATTTTTGCTTTAATGACTGAGGTATTATGAAAGGCCGGTCCTTGTTTCCTTTTCCCCCTCTCACCCAACCTATGTTTTCTTCAAAAGACAAATCAGTTGTCTTTAGCCGTGTAACTTCTCTTACTCTCAAGCCAGCCCCATACATCAAAGAGACAATAAGCTTGTGCTCCTGGTTTTTAATCGCTGAAAGCACTTTGTTCACCTCTTCTTTTGTGAGGTATGCGGGTTTTCTCACAGGCGTTTTTGCATACCTAATCTTCAGATAGCAAGCCTTGTGCAGGACTTGAATCATCATGAACCTTAATGCATTATGTGCAACATTCAATGTGCTTCCTGACACGTCTTTCTCTTCCAATCGGTAAAGGAATTTCCTGACATCTTTCTTTGAAAACTCTCTTATTTCCTTATCTTTGTTTGCAAGCAGAAATTTCCTTACATAAAACAAGTAGGTTTTCACAGTCCTTGCGGAGAGCTTTCTTCTGAGCATTTCTCTCTTCATATTGTATAAGACGTCAATAGTCATGCCAGAACAAGAGATTTTATTCTTAATATGTTTTACTCATAAAAAACCGAAAAAGAGCCGCAAAAAACAGAAATACCGCGAAAATCGCATTATTATCCGGAAAATACCTATTCACTACCACTCTAAAACCACACTTTTTCCACCTCAAACCCCAAAATTCAGCCCCCACAAGCCCTAAATCCCAAGAATTCACACTACTTCGCTTATATATGGTTAAACGAAATCGCCCCATTTCTCTGTAAAAAGCATAGCGTTGTTATTGGGGGCGACTTTCCCTCATTTCAGCCCTTTCAGGGCCTCATTCGGTCGTTTAACACAGATTATATTCAATCACTCCTTTCAGTCGTGACTCCTGCGCTCCAGTTGGTGCTCGGCCTTCCACTCTCAAAAAACTTATTGGCGTTTTTTGGAGGTCAGGGAATATAACAAAGATTATGTGCAATATTACTCGGTCGCCAAAACTTTTATATAATATCTTAATTCAACACATTATATGCAAGAAACAAATTTTGATGAAGTCGAAAATTTAGCAAAAGAACTTCAATCTCAAGGTAAGAAATGGCATTTTCATATGTTAACGCCTGATTGCGTTTTCAATAAAAATAAAGGAAAACACGCTTTTGTTTTTGAGAATGTTTCAGATAATAAAACTTATGTTGTTTATTCTGATGAAAGAAATATGGAACTTGGTCAAAAGCTTGTAAAAATGATTCATGGAGATAAAATTCTCAAAAAAGAGGAAAATGCCATCCCATCAAAGAATGAAAAAATCAAAAAGATTCTTGAAAAAGCCAAGAACCTGAATGAAAGAGGTATTCACTGGCATCATCATATGCTATTTCCGAATTGTATCTTTAATGAACATTCTGGAAAATGGAATATTGTTTTTGAAGATCAAGAAACTGGAGAAAAAATTGAAGTTCTTTATGATGATGAGCCAGTTGATGATTTAAGAGAGATTGAAGTTCTTTATTATGCACAGAAAAAGTAGTTTTGGCGACCTGCGTCATACTGTCGGTCGCTATCGCTCCCTCGTTCGCCTTGCAGGCTCACCACATAACAGCGATTAAATTCAATTTGGCCATTTTTGGAGTGAAAAAGAGTTAGTGTATATGGCCAAACTCAAAACCTTCGGTTTTGCCTTCAGCCTGCGGGCTTCAGGGAATTTAACACAAATTAAACTCAATTCGGGACTCGCCTCCACAGAGGTTAAAACCGAAAATTCTAATGTTGTTATCTTCGTTAAAATCATAAAAGAAAACAATAATGAAATGCTGCGCACTTAACCTAACAAAATTTAAACGAAATTGTTGAAAAACAAAAATAATAAAATAGAAAGATTTACTCTTTTACTTCAAATAAATATGCTCCCTCACCAAGCCCTAGTTTTGACGCTAGTTCTCCTCTATGTATCCACCAATCTGGAATGTAATCCATATTAGTTTCTTTCACTCTTCCATAAACAGATTCGTTGCGATTACTCATCTTAACGACTTCTGCCTCCATAGCATCATCTGTATTAGTAGGGTCAAATATTTCAACTATGGTATATTTATCAGATTTTTCCTGCGGAAACAATAAAACAGAATATCCGTCTTTGAATAAGGCTACATTCAAGAAACCATAATCAAATCTAATGTCTGTTCCAAATCTTGGATGTGTTGATTCAATCACTTTTGGAACATCAAATCCTTGCATTCTAGCAATTATATGTTTAGGGCTAGATTTTATTCTTTCCTCTAATCTTGTTTCGGTATCCATCATATGTTAAATGTGTTTATCCTTTATAAATCTTTCTATTAATTTACTACTTCTAAATGACTAATTTATTTTTCAACAACTACGATAACAACGAATTTTCGGCGAGCCCCGAACTTCTCGCTATCGCTCGACCACGTTGCACTCTCACTCCACTTCGTTCCGTTCGGGGAATTTAACAGCGATTAGTTTCAATCAAAAGAAAGTTCTAAAAGTTAAAAAGGTCAAAGAAAATATTTCCTAGTGCATTTCTTCAACAATGTATTTTGCTGATTTCAAGCTATCTTTTAATAACCTAAACACCAGACTTTTTTGTTCTATTAATAAATCACATTCTCGATTTATTTCATCTTCAAGTCTTTGTCTTAAGTCATAAGATAAATTTTTTCCAGGCATAGGTTTTCTACGGCCATAAACACTGCCGCTTGTCTTAAACCTATCAAGATGTATAAACTCATGTAGTAAACATTTATAGAATTCATAAGTTTCAGGAAAAAAATGGTCTTCATGAATATGTATAATCCCATACCGATCTAAACTAGCGTCAGTTGCGTTTTTTTCACTAGTATCTCTATCTACCAATATAGGTAAGTGATTTTTAAAATATCCGTTTATTGTATTTAAAAGACCCACATAATCTACCTCCAGCCTATTCTAAAAATAACTTTCTTTATAAATCTTAGTAAATGATATTTATTTTCTTTGGCCTTTAATGTTTTAACTAATAGCGCTTCGCGCTTAATACGAACTTTCTTTTGACTCCGCGGACGCGGTTTGACCACAATTCGTATGGTCAAAGAAACTAACAAAGATTAATTGCAATTACTGCTTGGATTTTTCTATCTAATCAGAAAACTAAAATCGTCTATCCCTTCTACGTAGGGATCCCCTAAATAAACAAGAGTAGACATAATTTTGTAAGCTTCCCACACTTTATCCCATGGAAACACTTCTTTCCAAGGTTCGCCTTGTGTAGCGCGGCCATAGTTTTGCATAGTCATTACTTGCTTTAATTCTAAAGCTAATTCTGGCGCTATTTGGGCAAATCTAGTATAGCATGGCCATAGATGCACTCTTTCAGGTTTAACATAACTATTTGCAGAGTCTACAACCAATCTTGCATAGAAATTATTATTACCCTCTATAAAATCATCAAGCGAGGCGAACTGGCGTTGAGGAACAATTTTGGGTGTTTCCATTCTTTGTGGAAAGCTTAGTTTGTTTTAATAGCTTTCGGTAGCAAAATCCTCTGCCTTAACTTTCTCGCTTTGCAAGGCTCGAACTTTTTCCTTCAGAAAAAGGAAACTAACACTAATTAAACGAAATCGCCCCGGGCGAAAAAAATATATAGGCCCTCTCACTTTATTATGTTATGAGCAGGAAATTATTAATCATTGTATTGTTAATATTAGTCGTTCTGGTTAGTGGATGTTATACACTAAACGTAAAAGAATCTACTGTTAAATTAGAAGAAGACTCATTTGACTGTTACTGGAATAAGCCTATGAATCACTTCTACGAAGGCAGCAATATGTTTCTGGTTGATTTGCTGGCAGAAAATCTAACCAAATATCAATCAATGTTAGATTATAGTAAGTTAAGCGTCATTACTGCGCGCATTAAGGAGGATGCGGGCGGCTTATCAATAGTATCATTTGCTTTTATGGACCCTTCTTTTGAGCATCTTGTTAATATAGCCTGCAATGAAAGTTGTTCAAAAGTAACTTGCGAGTACTTCAAGATTTTGTTTAGCGGGTCGAAACCAGATTGTATGAGCCTGCCAAAAAAGACGTTCATTACAAATTGTTATCTTCTAGGAATTATGGAAGGCCACAGAATGGTATGCGAAAATATGTCTGTTAATTACCGAGACACCTGTTATTTCCAAAAATCCTTAGAGGAAAAGTATGTCGAAGATGTAAACTCTGCATAATCGTCTTTTTCCTTCTTTTCAGCCCTAAACCTTTTTAAATCACCTTCATTTAATAACTGTTATGGAAGGCAAAAAAATTAACACAGGAAGAAAGGCAGTTCTTGCAATTGCAGTTATTGTCATTTTGCTGTTCTTGATCAGCTTGTGGGCTTTTCCAAAATATAATGTCTGGAGAAAAGAATTAAGAGGAAAAGCTGACTTAAAAGAAGCTGAGTGGAGCAGGCAGATTGCAATAGAGGAAGCAAAGGCAAGAAAAGAAAGCGCTGTTCTTGATGCTGAGGCAGAAGTAGAGAGAGCAAAAGGTGTTGCAGAAGCAAACCAGATCATCGGCAACTCTTTGAGAGACAATGAGGCATATCTGCGATACTTGTGGATTCACGGGCTGCACGACGGAAGCAGTGAGGTAATCTACGTGCCTACTGAAGCTAACCTGCCTATTCTTGAGGCAACAAGAGCTGTCCAGAACTAATTTTTTTATTTCTTATTTTATCAATGCTGCGCTTCGTTATGCTGCTGAATCTGCCTGTTTTCCAGATTTATCAAAACACGCATATAAACTTGAGAACTGCGCAGGCAGCATTGCAGATTAATCTAACACCAACTTTATAAAACATCATTACTTCTATTTTATCTATGACACTGGATGATGATGTTTCAAAAAGAGAACCCAGAATCGAGCCAGGAAGGAAACCAGTCAGGGATTGGTGCTTAAAAGCATGGGAAGAGGGCGGCACATTCAGAAGATCCTTGGAAAATACTGCAAGATATATAGGAGACTTGTTTGAGCAGGGAATGACAATAGGTGAAATAAGAGTAGAGATGGGCTATGAAAAAAATCATCCAGTTGCGCGGTTTCTTAGGCAAGCAGGATGGGATATTCCATATGCACAAAGGCAAACAAGGCCGGTAAGCGGATTAAAATATTTTTATGTATCTCCTCAAGAATTCTATGAGAACATATCTAAAGATGATGTAAAAAAGAAAATTTAGTGTTCAATCCTGCCAAGACGCCAGTTCCTGTAATCTATATTTTTTTCGTCAGCATCTGCTAACACCTTTGCAATCACTTTATCTGTGAGCTCTGTTCCATTCAAATAAACAGGCAGGACTTTCTTACCATTGCCCTGCAGGAATCTGACTGCGTAAGCAATGCCTGAATTGATAGAAATCTGGTTTTCTGGAGTCAGAATAAGAGAATCTGGAGCTGCAATCACCTTATTTTCAGGAACTGCATCCCTGTATTCAACACCTGGCACAGGAATATATTCGCACATAAATGAATAAACCAGTTCCTTGATTTTTCCAGGAAAATAAAAGATGCGCAATTCAACGTCAGCAACAGAAGAGACCAGGAACTTTCCTTCGTGCTCGATTTTGTCTGTAATCTTGAAATCTGGCTCAACTTTGATATCACTACACTTAGAAAGACGATCCAGTATCTTGGCGAGGTTTTTTTCTCCTCGCAGAAAATACCTTTTTCTCTTGTTCACTGCTGGATTCTCTGTCATTTTATGCAATCAGTTGCTGTAATATCTTTAGTTTGCGCTCAATCGCAGGTATTGTTGCCATTAGCGCATCTGTGTATCTTGTCAGTTGCTTATAATCATCATCAATTGATGCAGACGGCTTGTTAATCAAATCAATAATCCTTCCCATATATAATGCAGCTGTATCAAAGGACAGCAATAATTTGCTTTTCTTTGACGCGCCCATCTTTGAAAATTGATTTGAAAATGAAACAATCGCGCCTCTCAATGCAGTGAGCCGCTTTATTTTTTTCAAGGCTTCCTGCCTTGGCAACCGAAGATAATCATATCCAAACTTTTTAAGCGCATTGCACTCCTGGACCAAGGTCCTGAGTGTCATGGATATGCTCTTTGCTGCATCTATAGAGAGTATATCTGCCATGGTATAATCTAAATATAAACGCTTTATAAAGCTTTTGCTTTATTTCTGAGCAGAATATCCAAGCACTGCTATGCCTGCTATCAAAAGCATTGTGTAGATTCCTGTCCTTATCAAGTCCCTTTCAACAACATAAATAGGGACTCCGCCAATACCTATCAAAACAAGCACGGCGCCGATTATTGTCACGATTATCTTGCTTGTAGTCATTCATATTCCTCCAAAATAAGATTCCCCTTGTTTGCTTTCAGCACAACATCCTTGTTCTCCTTGAATCCGGTCAGCTTTGAGACAAATTCAGGCAATAATATCCTTTCTCCCCTGAAATCCAACTTTGTTACAATCTCCTGCTTTGGAAGCAGTTCTTTCATTGTTTTTTTCTCTTTTTTCTCTTTGCCTGATTCTTTTCTTTTCTTTGCCTGTTCAAACAAGTATTTTGCTATCTTGTCAGCAACATCAACTTTTGTTGCTTTTGTTATGCCCTGCAAGCCAGGAGACAAGTTGAATTCAATCACCATAGGGCCTCTGGCGCTCTCTAATATGTCAACTGCGCATATCTCGCAACCGACTGCCTGTGCTGTCTGTATCGCGACTTTTTTTGTCTTCTGGTCTAGTGTTATTCCTTCTCCTGTGGCTCCTGCATGTATGTTTGCCCTTTTCTCTCCTGTGACTGCTTTTCTTTTCATTGCAGCGACAACCTTGTCTCCAACAACAAGGGCCCGAACATCGACTCCTCCGGTCTCAACATATTCCTGCAATAAAAACGGCTGTTTCAGCAGCAATAAAGTATCTATCATAGATGATGCGCTTTCTTCTGAATCTGCCAGCATGACTCCCTTGCCATGCGTTCCAGCAGGAAGCTTCAGGACAATGGGATAATGTATTTCTTTCAAGACTTTTCTTGCAGCTTCTGCAGTAGAAGCAAGATATGTCTTTGGCATAGGAATGCCTGCGCTCATGAGCTTGATGTGCGTCAATAGCTTGTCATGCCCTGTTGAGAAAGAACTTGCGCGTATAGGCATATAGCAGGTCTTGGAAAGGATTGTTGTTATAGACCTCAAAAGATTTGCATAGCGGTAAGACCCTTTTGCATAGATGCAGTCATATTCTTTCAAAGGCTTGCCCTCATAAAGGATATCTCCGCCTCTGCCGATGCTCACTTCTAATGCCTTGATATCTATATTATCTGCTGACTTGAAATACTTCTTCATAGCATCAAAAGTCCATTTTGAACTGATGCTGCCCATTGATATAAGTGCTACTTTCATTTCAAAAACCTTTTTTGTAAATGATTTCAAATCTTTGATTTGAATTCATTTTTTATCAGGGTCCACTATAAATCCTTTTTTTAATGTGTTTCTTCCAATCAATGCATCATATTTCATATGTTTCCTGTCTGCTAATGTGAATTCTACAATGAAATTTCTTCCTGCAATTGTCAGTCCTGCCTTGACAACAGGCCTTTTTTTCACGCCATGGGCAGATTTTATGACCTTATGCTTTACCACGCACTTAATTCCAAGCTTTTTTGCAAGATTCTTGTCTATGCTGTTTCTTGCTGCACCTGTATCTACTCTTGCAGTAAGCTTCTTGCTGCCTTCTGGCCCCCGTATGGTGACTTTTTCTAGAAAGCCGACCTTATTTTTTCTTTTCTTCATGTTCTGGTTTCATGAAAGGAAAGAATATGACATCGCGGATGCTTGGCTGGTTCAATATTATCATGCACATCCTGTCGATTCCAATGCCAATCCCCCCTGTAGGCGGCATGCCGCACTCTATTGCTTGTATGAAATCCTCGTCCATTGGGTGTGATTCTTCTGAGCCTGACCTAAGCTCTTTTGCCTGCTCTTCAAGATATTTTCTTTGCAAAAGAGGGTCATTTAATTCTGAATAAGCATTTGCAAGCTCCATGCCTGCGATGAACGGCTCAAATCTTTCAATGAAATGTGATTCTGGACTTTTTCTGTCATGCTTGCATAAAGGAGTTGTCTCAACAGGATGATGTGTTATTAATGTTGGCTGTATAAGTTTATCTTCTACCAGCTCCTCAAACAAGCCTTGTATTGCCCATCCTCTTGTTCTTTGGGGCATCTCTACTCCATGAGAGTCTGCAAGATCCAATAAATTCTCTTCCTTCATATTTTCAGCATCAATCTCTGCAAATTTTTTTAATGCACCGGCCATTGTGTATTCCTGCCAGGGCTTTTTCACGTCAATCATGTGCTCTCCATACTTGAACTTGGTTTTTCCGTGTATTGCTTTTGCAGCTGCAATATAAAGATCCTGCACCATTTCTTTCATATCATTAAAGTCAGCATAAGCCTGATAAATCTCAATCTGCAAAAATTCTGGATTGTGAGTCCTGTCAATTCCTTCATTCCTGAAGTCCTTGCTGAACTCATACACTTTTTCAAATCCGCCCACAATCAATCTTTTAAGGTATAACTCATTGCTTATCCGCAAGTAAACAGGCATGTCAAGCTCATTCAAGTGTGCCTTGAACGGCCTTGCTGCAGCTCCGCCGTAAATCGGCTGCAATACAGGAGTGTCAACTTCTAAGAATCCTTTCTTGTTCAATACATCTCTTATAGTGTCAATTATCTTTGTCCTGTTGATAAACACTTCTTTCACTTCTGGATTCATCACAAGGTCAAGATATCTTTTCCTGTACCTTATTTCCTTGTCTTTCAGGCCGTGCCATTTTTCCGGCAAGGGCCTTATTGATTTTGACAATAATTCTGCTTTATTAACTTCAACAGTAACTTCTCCTGTCTTTGTCTTGAATATCAATCCTTCTGCACCTATCCAATCACCTACATCCAGCAGTTTCAGGAACTTGTAAGCATCCTTGCCCATCTTGTCCTGCTGGAAATAAAGCTGTATCTTGCCTGTATTGTCAACTATATTTATGAAAGTGGCTTTTCCCATCCTTCTCAAGGCCATTATCCTTCCAGCCACCTTGACCGTATCTTTTGTGTGCTCTTCTTTCTTGAGCTTTGCATACTTAGAATGAATGTCAGCTGCATGGGCTGTATAACTATATTGATAAGGATAAGGATTCAAGCCTAATTTGCGTATTTCCTCGAGCTTTCTCAGCCTCTCATTTATAAGCTCTTTTTCAGTTGGCATATGCCCTAGAATTCCATATTTCTTTTTAAATGTTTCTACATATAAGTTTTTCCGTCAAATAAACCACAAGCTTTATAAATAATATTTGCGTAATAAAGTCTAGAACACTCGGGTGTGAAGACATAACTAAAATGGAAATCCCAGAAATTCCAAAAACATTGGATTATGTAGTATTCAGAAGCGGGCCTAGAAGAAGCCAGACGCAAGTGCACGCGCTTCTTGAGGCAGGCGGTCCTGAAGCCATGCTTTACGACGAAGCCAAGAAAATCGGCGGAAAGACTGAAGAGATGGTATTCACTTATCTGCAGGTTTATGCAGCGTATAAGAATCGTAACAAGCCAAGGAACTTGATTACAGACATCCCAAAAATCGTGACTGGGATGCAGATAGCCCATACTCTTGATTTAATCAAAGATGTGCGCCTCATCAGGCAAAGAAATGGCTGCGGATCATGGGATAACTTACTTGAAGTTTTTGAAAAAAACAAGGAAAGGCCGGCATATAAGCTGGCAGGCCAGTCTGATACAGAAAAGCAAAGAATTCTTGAATTAAAAGCACTTGAAGAAAAGAATGACTTGAATCTTGCAGATTACTGCATTGTGTTGTGATTTCTGCTGAAAAAGCGAAGCTTTATAAAGAATATTCGCCTTTTTTTTCACTCAGTAGGGGTACATTATATGAAAAAGACAATTAGAGTGAGTGCTGTAGACTCCTCACTCGCAGACAAGATTGCAGAGGCGCTTAAAGATACTCATTACGATATCCAGCCAGTTTCAGAAGGCACAAATCTTTTAGATTCTGGCATCATAATCACAGATAACCTGGAATTTCTTGATGATGAAAGATTAAAAAATAATCTAAAAACGCCTGTATTATATGTGAGCGACAAAAAGATTGATGCTGGGCTCGTACCTGAAAAGAACATTTTTAGGGCAGTCTTTCCTGATTCTGACCTTAATTCCATGACCGGGGCGCCTGCTAAAGAGCATCCTGTTCAAAACAAGCAGTTAACCGAGATTGTTAATTTTTTAATGAAAGCCAGCAATACGATTGATACATTTGAATTGCTTTTGTATTCTGACAGTTTTGAACAAAAATTAGGCGACGAACAACATTACACTGAACAAGGAGATTATGGAACTGAAGAACAGCCGCAGACAGAACTTTTTAAAATCAGGGGTGTGCCAAGAAAAATATCACGTGTTGAGGCTGCGTATCAGGCAATTGAAGTCTTCAAACTGCTTGATGAGACTTCGCGCCAAGCAAACGGCACTGCACACAGCAAAATACTTTTCATGTCCCAGGACAATGAAAGAATGAATAAATACGCTAAATTTTTGCATTCAATGACCGGTGCAATGGTTGAGATTTACAACAAGCTGGACGGCGATCTTATTGATGAGCTTGAATCTGGAAATTATGCTTTGATAATTTACGATGGCGAGCAAATCCGCCCAGGAGACCAGGCAGTCCTGCGCGACCTGGAAGAATTAGTGAACGCAGCATGGAGCAATAAGATTGAAGTGCTTACAATGTGCAGCCCTGCAAAAGCCATGCAGCTTATGAGCGACAGCAAACTGAGCTATAAAGCGCATAATTTTCTTTTCTCTGAAAATCCAGACCACAGGCAATTCCTGGAAAGCGTCCAGCATGTGCTGGAAGTGCAGTCTGGCAGAACCCTTATTAATATGCTTGACAGGCCTGACCTTGCACTTGTTTCAAATGCAGTTGAGAATCTTCTCAAGACAGAGGACCTTGCTGCTGTTGAGAGGGGATTGGACCAGATACGGACTGCGCTTGCTTTCAAGATGGGTTTAAAATTTGACGAGCTTGAGAAATTAGATAAACTCGCAACAGATAAACTGTTCTCAACAACGCCGCTAAAACTTCCTGAGCTTGGTTACTTGCTGAAGTTTTTCACTGATGAAAGGCGAGCAAGATGCGAAATAATCGCGCTGGACTATCTGCAAGATTACGACAAGACAAGACAAATGAAGATGGAAGAAGCAAGGAAAGGCCTCTTGATGAAGAAAGAAGACTTGTATTGGAGGCACATGCCAAAAATCAATACAAGAAAAACAGCAACAGCGCACGGAAAAATCCTGATTGGAGAGTACATATTCGGCCCGACACTAAGGGATCTTGCGCCTGAAATAGGCGAAAGACTTGCTGCAGATGATAAGAAAGCAAGGGATTTCAGGAATGCTGCATTGTTTGAGATGAACAAGTACTGCGCCTTTTTCCAGGTAGTTGCAGCTAAGAAACTTCCAGAGCTTATGGGAGATATGCTCATTGAAAAAACAGCATTCAAAAAGGACTTCAAAAAAATAATTGAGAATATCAAGACTTTAGGTTTGCCAATCTCATCTGCGGAATATAGATGCGCAGACATGTGCGCAGAGATTTTTGACTTGAATATCTCTGACCCAGATTCAACACAATATTTTGATTTTTACTGGGATAATGTAATCCTTGAGACGGGGAATGACTCAGATTCTTTTGATGAAGTTCTGGAAAAATGTGAAGCATCTGGCAAAGAGCCAAGAAAATTCATCGAAGACATTATCCACCGAATTGATTTCAATAAGATATACCGGTATACAAGCAAAACAGAAGATCCCAGCAGGTTTGCTGTCAAGAATTTCATGAGAGCTGCTCCGAGAAATAAACGGGAGAGAGAGCAGATTGAAAACGACAGAAAGCAATTCTATAAGCATCTTTTGATGTATAGCAAGAAATTTCAGCTATTAGAAGAATTATCAAGCAGCAAGGATCCTGTTTATGATGATTTTGAAAAGCAGATAACGCAGCTGGATTTCTGGATTGAAAGAATGGAAAACAAGCCCTGGCTGCTCAAAGAGAAGGATCATGCTGAAATCAATGAAATGCTTGGTATCAAAGAAAAGAATGATTTCTTTTACACAGAAAGATATGTCACTCTTTACAGGACAGCAAGGCATACTATCTTGTTGTTCAACAGCATTAAAGACAGAAATAGAAAACTTGAAGAAGAAATACTGACACAGGAACAATTTGAAGAGGATGTTGATTTTATTGAAAAAGACTTCCGCGAAACATACAAGCAGGCGACAATTATACTAGAAAAGATTATTGAAGATAAAAAAGACTGCCTGAAAAGAAGAAACATAAATATAGATGATTACAAACTGCTTGTTTCTGAAGCTAATAAAGAGCTTACAGCAGAACATGCAGATGAATTCAAAGAATACTTAAAAGATGCCAAAAGAATGGAAGATTCGGGAGAGCGCAATGCGCTTTTCACATATGTTGCTGCAAATTATTTGAATGCATTTTTCAGAAAAGTGCATAAAGGTAAATTCAACTTGTATAAAATACAATAAAATGCATATCTCAGACAAAGAAGCATGGATAAAGGCAAGAGAACAAATATTTAAGCGCATTAGAGAGGCGCCTCCAAAATTGTTTGTAAATGATAATCTTGAACTTCACATAGAAAAAGTCCATAAATGGGGTTATCTTCTTGAGCCAAATCCAAGCTACAGACTGAAGATTGCCTGGGATATCCATGATATTGACCGGGCAGATGAGGGAAGGGTAGAAAGGGGGGCTGATGAATCTTTTGAGGATTATAAACAAAGGCACCAAGAACGCAGCGCAAGATTAGGCAAGGAACTTCTTACCTGCATTGAGGCAAGGCCTCAATTGATTGAAGATGTTTTCCATATGGTTTCATATCATGATCACGGCAATCTTGAAACTGTTGATCCAGAACTACGAAGAGATTATCTTGCATTAAAAGATGCAGACGGCGCAGCATTCCTGGACAGTTTTGATGAGTATATCCTTAAGTGGAGTCTGGCGCACGCAAGAAAAAGAGGACACAAAACCTGGGAAGAAAGATTGACTGACAGGGCAAAATCCTTGCAAGACATAAAAGACTTATGGGAGACTTTCCAAAGAAAACTGCATGATTCTAGCTAGATAGTTTATCTAAAGACAGCAAAAGCTCAAAACTGAAGATATTTGCTGTTTTCTGTGTTATTGTCAGCAGATGATGCAGTACTTTTGGGCACTGCTTCTTGTCATCAAACAAAGGAGTTATCGCAGAAACAATCCTTTTTCTTTCCATGAACAGATTTGCTGCTTTCTTTATCTCAAATGTATAGAACAATTGATAGCATCCATTGTACAGCTCTGCAACGTCCTTGCATAATTTCTTGACTTTCTTGGAGCATTTGATTTTGCTCTTGTTTTCCTTCAGATATTTACAAAGATACTTGCATTCATCAGCAATCTTCTCAAGCTCTTCAACTGTGCAATACAACAAAGGCGCTTTAGAGGGGTTATATCCTCCTTTATTAAGGACTCTCCTGCAGAATCCTGTGTATTTGTTGTTTACAACCTCTAGAGCTATAATGTTTCCTACCTGCGAAAAATCATCTTTTTCAACTGCTTCTGCCATGCTGTCAAGCATTGATTTCAGCAATAAGAATGTTCGCCTGAGCATGGGGCCGAATTCAGAGTCAGTGGTTTCTGCAATTGACTTGACTGTGCATGTGTTTGCTTTCTGGTCCACTATCTCGTATCCTATTGTGGTGGTTCCCAGAACTCTTTGTATTGTGTCTAACTGCTCTGGCGCTGAATAATGTATCAAGACCTCGTCAAATCCTGCCTTGTAATATGCATGAAAGAAACGCTCAATGTATGTTCCCAGCTTTGTGACATCTACTGTGGCTTTCTTCAGTTCGTCTTTTTTCTCGGTGCTTATCACCACAGTGTTTCCTTTTTCAATCACTTCTACTTCATCGCCTTTTTTAAGATTCAATCTCTTGCACCACTTTCTTGGAAGGGATACTAATTGTGTAGAATCTGCAATCTGGATGACTTTTCTTTTCATTCTGACCCCCGATTTTTATTAATAAAGTGTCCTAAGTATTTAAAGTTTTCTAATTTCTTTATAAAATTCTATATTTATATAATTTTTATAAATTATAATCGGAAACTATATAAAAATCCTCTGATACCTATGTATTAAATCGGAACATATCCGAAAATCGGGGGGATTGCTATGCGGATAAAAAAATTTGCACCAGAAGAACACTTTGAGGCAGCATCCTTCTTTAACCCAAAGAGAATCAGAATAGATGATGAGACAGATATTGATGAGGCATTCATAGAGGAGGACATCCTTGAAGAAGTACAGCCGTGGGAGCGCGCTTTTGAGCTGGGCACCCAGATGGCAAATGATGAAATGAGTGATTTATGATGAGAGCTATCCGAAGTGTGGCGGAGCTCAGGAAATTCATTCGACTTGAACTTCAAAAGAAGGATTATTTTGATAGCGTAATGGAAAAGCTTGCCAAGAGGTGATTTGCATGAAAAGAAGAAAATGTGTTTCATGTGGAGAGCTTATCAAGAAAAGCGCTGTTGACGACCCATACGTGTGCCGTGAATGCGAAAAGGATCACGGCATTGAAATCGACAGGTATCTGTGGCTGGACTGCCCGAATTAAGGTCTTCACTCACGAATCTACAGGCCTGCTGGCGCAAGTTGGCAGGCCTCTAGTTCTATTTTAGCTAAGTTTTAAATAAACCTATCACTTTTCAGCTATTGATGAGTGAAGCAAAAATTGTTTTCATAAGAAAAGATATTCCTACAATAACTGAGATAGTTGAAAGCATGGGTGAAGTGGTCACTGCAGATGAGGTTGCACAGCTTTATGAGCATGCTTTTAGTGAAGAAATACCAGATCCAACTCATCCAGTTTCTGTCACCTGCGAGAATCATGAAGACCCGCTGTATGAATTCATGCAGAATAATTCCCGATACACTGCAAGAGAACTGCGTTTTTAAACCGAAGTTTTTAAATACTTCTTTGTTTTTCCCGTCAATACAGGCCAAATGGAGTGAAGCATGAGAAAAGAACTTAAAGAGATATACCGGCTACAGAAAGAGATCAAGATTCTTGGAGGAATAGGCTCTTTGCTGGGATGGGACCAGAATACTTACATGCCAAAAGACGGCTGCTATAAAGACAGGGCAGACCAGGTTTCTTTGATATGCAGGATTTCTCACAAGAAATTCATATCACCAAGCTTTCAAAAATTAGTCAATGACGCATTAAAGACAAAACTAAAGAAAAAAGACGGGATTGTCCTTGAAAGACTGAAAAAAGACATTGACAAGGCAAAAAAGCTTCCGCCGGAATTTGTAGAAGAAGAGGCAAGGACAACAGCGCTTGCATATTCTGTATGGAGAGAGGCAAAAAGAACAAATAATTTCAAGCTGTTTTTGCCGCATTTAAAAAAAATAATTGAACTGAAGAAAAAAGAATGCAGATTAAAGAACCTGCCAGGAAACCCTTACAACAGCCTGGTCGATGATTTTGAAGAAGGAATGACCACAGAGAAACTGAAAAAAACATTCCTTTACTTAAGAGTTGAATTAGTTAAGTTACTTAATGAAATAAAAGCAAGCAAGAAATACAATAAAGCAGTGAAAGAGCCAAAATGCTTTTTAGAAGACCAGGAAAAAATATCAAACTTTATCAGGAAAAGAATGGGTGTAACAGATGATAGGTCAAGACTTGACGAGACAGAGCATCCTTTTACAACAACAATAGGGCCAGATGATGTAAGAATAACCACAAATTATGAAAAAGGCCTGATAGACTCGCTTTCTTCAACAATACACGAAGCAGGGCATGCATTATACAACCTCGGGTTGCCTAAAAAATACAGGTACACTGCTGTATGGGGAGGAACAAGTCTAGGAATGCATGAATCGCAGTCAAGATTCTGGGAAAACATCATTGGAAGAAGTCCCCTTTTCTGGAAATACATGTTTCCAATACTAAAAAAGCAGTGCAATGTCAAGATATCAGAAGATGACTGGGTGTTTGCAATGAACAAAGTACAGCCGAGCTTCATAAGAACATCTGCAGATGAGGTAACTTATAATCTTCACATCATATTAAGATTTGAACTAGAGCTGGAATTGATTGAAGGCAAGATAACAGCCAGGCAGCTGCCAGGGCTATGGAAAAAAAGAATGAAAGAATACTTTGGAATAACTCCAAAGACAGATAAAGAAGGAGTATTGCAGGATGTCCACTGGTCTCATGGAATATTCGGCTATTTTCCGACATATGCGCTTGGAAACATCTACTCAGCGCAATTATATTATGCAATGCTCAAAGACAAGCCAGGCATCCTTAAAGACCTTAAAAAAGGCAAATATAACAGAATACTGAAATGGATGAGAAAGCATGTGCATCAATACGGAAGAGCGCTGTCTGCAGAAGAAATAGTCAAGAAAGCATGCGGAGAAGGCCTGAATCCAGAAGTCTTTATCAAATACTTAAGAGAGAAATATTCTAAGATTTATGATTTCTAAAAATATATATTGCATTACCTAAAAGTTTAAAAATAAATTCAGATAACTACAATATCTGGTGGGTGGATTGTTGTTGGGTTAGTGCCCCGGAAACTTGATTCTTGAAAAAAATCAAAGTAGATAAACGGATGCAAAAGGGATGAAAAATGGTAGGATACAAAAGACCAGAAGATGATGTGCCGGAATCACAAACCATCAGAAAGTTTCCTGTTTTGTATAAATTAGGTGTAAAGAGGCGGGCAGAGCTTGAGCGCCTGCTAAGGCAATACAAGGATTTTCTAGGCAAAGCATTGATTCCTCCAGATATTGTTGATGAGGTTGTAAGGCAATCACAGCTAAAGACACATAATTATCATGAAGGGCTTCATCCTGAAAAAAAGTGTTTTATTGTTAATAAAGAACGTTCTTGTTTTGCGCTTGTAAAATATGGAAATCGCGCATTGGAATATGGCTTGAGAATAATAATGGTGCATAATGACTCTCCTTGCTTGATGGTGAAGAAAAAACCAGAGCTTTTTGAGTGGGATCCTGACTTAAAAGAGCTTTACACAGGCGCAAGATTAGATACAGAACCGTATGGTTCAATCAATCCGCATCAATGGGTCGGCCAAAATGTTTTGCTAACTGGCTGGACTTCGAGAACAAACTACACTATCAGAAAACTAAAACCAACACCAGCATATATTCCAGATAAAGCAATTCATACAGAATCAGATTCAAGAGCAAGTGATGCAACAATGGATGAGGCATTTCCGCATGAAAGCCTGGACGTCATCCTGGGAAATGAAAGCAGAAAAGCAATGCGCAGGTTTCTTAAATTGCAAGTGCAGACAGATAAAGATTTTGCTTGCAGCAGGTTTTACGTCATTCCAGACAATCGGCCGCAAATACTTGACAATTATTACATCACTGGCTATGGTCAGGATGACACTCATGCAGTATTTGCAGGCATGAAAGCATTGCACAGGGCAAATCCATCACACACATGCATCTTGATTGGATTTGACAAAGAAGAAATAGGAAGCATGGGCAAGGAAGGCGCGCAAGGAAAGTTTTTTGATAACCTGATTGAAGACTTGGTATACATGGAACCAAGAAAGCACAGGACAAAAGACATTTTGCAGCGCAGAATCACCCGAGTATTAAAAAACAGCTATGCAATGAACTTTGATGGAGAGCTTGCAGCAACACATGCAGAGTTTGGAGAGCTGGACCAAAATAATGTTGCAAGGCTTGGTTACGGCCCATTTGTCTGTGCTCATGACGGCGCAATGGAAGATGAACAAACATCTCCATTTTTAGTACGGCGAATGCACAATCTCTGTGAAAATCCTTTCAAAAGAAAAAGAATCAAGATAAAAGCGCAATTCATCGGCTCTCCGCACAAGGCAGGCAAGGTCGAAGGACTTTCAACAATGAGTGTTTACCTGACTCATAGAGGTGTGGAAACAGTAAGAGCTGGTGCGCCGCTTGGAAGCATGCACAGCCCTGCAGAACTGATGCATTTTGGAGATGAGTATTACGCGATATTGCTTGCGCAGGCATTCTTTGAAAGCAATCAATAATTACTAACAAGTTATTACTATATCACCACTATCTTTAAAAACGCCTGTGGTTTTAGCAAAAATATGTGTGAAAACTGCTACACTTACTGCCAGAATTGTGGAAAACTGATGGTAGGGGAAGACACTTCGTTCTGCAAGCATTGCAATGAGTCTGCTGAGAAAGGCGGTTCAAGATGGTTTTGGGCTAGCTGAGATTTCTTAATTTTCCAAATGGATATATTTTCTTGTCAACAACAAATACTTCAAAATCACTCAAGTCCTGCTGCAAGAAAGGGCTCAATAACTCTTCTGAAACAACATCTGTTCCTTCTGTTAGTAAATTAAACGATGGCTGGACAATCAATGTCTTGTGTTTATACTTCCCTTTTAGATAGCATTTGTATTTTTCTGCGCGAACTTTTGAGCGGATGTTGACAGCAGGATGCTCGTGCGCGATAATAATAGTACCAGCCAGTTCTTCAGGCAGTTTATGGCCGTGAGTAATCAAGATATCATCAACAAACAATTCATCAACAACTTGGATATCTTTTTTATCAGCAATTGGGCCTAAGATTGTGTCATGATTGCCTTTAATCAAGATTAATTTGCCTTTTCTTTCTAAGTAATCAATCAACCGCATTGTTTCTTTCCATTCCTGTTTTGAGATTGTGCCAAACTCATGCTTTAAATCACCGTTTATGACAATCAATTCTGGATTTACTTTAGAAAAAATCAATTCCAACCTATCAATAACATCCTTGTACTGCACTCTCGGCACAAGAACTCCTTTTTTATTCAATTCTTCTTCATAGCCTATATGAAAATCTGCCAACACAAGAATCTTATGCCTAGATAAATACAATCCTAAATCAATTATCTCAATGCCTTCTTTCATAATAAATAATAAAAAAGAATAAGAAAATAAAAAGCTTAGCCTTATTTGGCCTGCTGAGCTGCCTGCAAGGCGCTCTGTTCGCAAGTCAACAATAAGATGCCTCTGGATTGTCCTGTATATGTTCCTATTCCGACTGATGCATATGCCTGTCCACCGCTTCCTGGCGGATAAACATTTATCTCTTCAGGAGTGTTTCTGCCGTCCCACACAAATCTTACACCATACTGGCTCATTCCCTGCTCTCTTCCTTCTACTGAAGGGTCATCTTGCATTGTCGGTGATGTAACTTGTGCTGTAAGGCTACTTCCTGACTTAGAAACCTGTATCTTGTTGACCTCGTCAACAGCAGATTCTTCTCTCAGCTGCCATGGAACAATTATATCTATTGTTCCTGCTCCGCTAAACTTCATTCTTAAGCTGTTTGACAATACAATCTGCACTGTTGAAGCTGCGATAGCCCCGTCATTGTTCAAGTCAACCTTAATCGCAGTTCCGCCTGGATTGACCTGGAATGCAAAGTCATATCCTCCAACGTTCATGCTTCCCTGCCCAGTGACTGGATCATATTTTGCTTCTTTAGTGCTTCCTTTTGCAAGGTCTCTCCAGAACACCTTGTTATTGCTTGTCTGGATCTTATTCAGGCTCATAATCCAGCTCCTGTCATTAAGTCCAGTTCCAGAGCTGATTGCAAAATAATCCTGCACATCTATCCATAGGTTTTCCTTGAAGATAAAATCCCTGTTGCCAGACTTGCTTCCCCATTTAAGGCCAGGGTCCAATGCAATCAAGTCTATCTCATATCCACCTGTCTTTGTTGCAAAGTCAAGCCTGTATTGCTTTCTTGTTCCTTTTAATCTTATTGCGCCTGGTGTAGAGGTTGTCTTAGGACTAGGTGTAGGAACCTGATATCCTGAGCCCATTCCTACAAAGAAAAGATTGAATTCAGGTGTCAGCAATGCCTGAGGATATTTCATGTATTCTGAAACTCCATGCCTTGGCAGCACATCAAAGTCTGCTGAAGGCGCAATTGCTTCTGCTTTTGGTCTGTATTCTATCGCATCAATGCCAAAGACATTTCCTGTCCTCATTCCGCCTAATACTCTTACATCTGCATCAACAACCTGGCCATTGACTCTAACTCCTCCTTCTGTGAACTGCGCATCAATAGTATCTGTTATGTCTATCGTGCCAAAGCCTCCTATAAGCCTTAACTGCAAAAGGTTTGAACCTTGGTTATACCTATTCTGTGTTGACATGAAAGTAAAGGTTGTTCCTAATAAGTTCAAGGACCTGTCATCAAGGTCTCTCAAGACATTATTTTCTATCCTGCTATTAAGTCCAGAATCAAAATTTACCTGATATTGGAACAAAGGCTGCCCTAAAGGAAATGTAAGAGCAGTGCTTGCTGTCTCAGTAGGTGTCCTTACTTCCTTGAAGACAAGCATTCCGCCGTTAAATGCCCCTGGAATGCCGAATTGAAGAGACTGCCTGTATGCAGTCCTGCCTGCATTTGTCTGGATCGTGCCTGTGCTAAAGCATAATGCCTGGCCCTCTCCTACAGCAGTAACCTGCGTGGCAATATAATTGCCAAAATAAAGATACAGCCCGATTGAATTGGTTATCTGCGACTGTACAGGGTTATAGGTGGTGAATGCACCTGTCCCTCTGTAAAATTCTCCTATCATAACAAGCGAAGCCACTATAGAGACCAAAACAACTATGAAGAAAACACGTTTAGCGGTTGTTAAACCTAATGCCATTGAATATCACCTCTTGATATTGATAATTTTAGAATATATAGTATATAAATGTTACTCATTTATCTGCTTGTTTTTCAATTGCAGGCTTTTGATAATAAGATTCATCAAGACTGCATGACTTTGCGAGAATGCCGAACAATATTGTAAAGAAGATAAGACCTGCTCCTGCTATGGCAATATGCGCTGCACGAATATATGCTGGTGATACTTCTGTTGCAGGTTCTGGAGTAGGTTCAGGAGCTGGAGCTGGTTGCGGATCTTCAGCAACTTCATCATCTTGAACAGTAACTGCTTGCTCTAATGCAAGCTGCATCTCTTTTGCAGCCTGATATCTTTTATCTGGTTTTCTCTCTCTGCTTTTATTGATTACATTATCAAGAGCAGTGTTGCCTGTGGATTCAAAAGCGCCGACAGGCCTGTGGCCTTTTAATGCTTCATACAAGACAGTTCCCAGTGAATAAATGTCAGTGCTTTCACTCAGTCTTTTTCCTTCTTCCTGCTCGGGTGACAGGTAATTTTTTGTCTGCACAGTGCCTGCAACCAAAAGTTTTGCATCATCTGCGCATTCTAATATGTTTTCAGGTCTGACAGCTTCGCTCAAAAACCCCTGCTCATGCAGGTATTCTAATCCTTTCAGCACAGAAATTGCAGTGTTGACTGCCTCTTCTTCAGGCAGAGGGCCTGATTTTATCTTTTGGCGAAGGCTTTTACCGCACATCTCCATTGCCATATAGTATTTTCCATTATCTTCATCAGCATCAAGAATTGTGACAATATTTGGGTGCTTTAATTTCCTGCGAGTATCGATTGACTGCATAAGCGGCCCAAGCCTGGACGCTGGTTTCTTGAACACCTTGACTGCGCAAGGCGTGTCATCAAACCTGTTTTTAGCTGCATAAAGCTCGCTAGCAGAACTTTCACTTATTCGTCCCTGCAGTTCGTAATCTCCGAGTATTTCTCCTTCTAAGTCTCCTGCCATGCAGTATTAGAGCAAATGAGAGTATTTAAAGCTGGTGAAAAGGAATAGTTTTCTAGCTTGTGGTTATTCACTATTATTGGTTAACCAAGTAAGGAAAAAACCCCCTGCTATCCCGCAAAGAACACTTAAAAAACCGTTAATTTCTTGAGCATCTTTTCCTGGATCTGCCTGATTCAATGCAAATAGCACAGCACTGCTACTTAACAAGCCGCCTATTGCCCCAACAGAAAAAGAATACACTCCATGCATGAAATTTCTCAATCCTCTTGTCTCTTTTAGCATTGCTAAAGGGCCAAGACCTCCTAAAGCTGTGCCTAAAATAGAAGGAACTAAAAAACTCTCTGCACCAGGCGCAAAGCAGTACGCAGCACAACCTATCCCGCCAAGAGACAAAAGTGCGCCAGAACTTATCAGTGCGTTCTTTGACTCTCTTGTTACTGAAGACGTCATGATATTCTGTGTATTTGGCATGTTTGTTGAACTTGGTTTCACTATAATTTCTGTGTCTTGCCCCCAACAAAAATCCTCCGCAACAGAATTTGGTGCTGGAACAGAAGGAAAATGAGCAGGGTTGTCATCAATTACGGATTCTAAATCTGATTTCATTTCATCTGCTGTTTGGTATCTTTTGTTTGGATCTCTTTGCCTGCTTTTCTGGATTATTCTGTCCAGGGCAGGATCGCTGCATGGTTCATAAGTGCCGTCTGGCCGATAACCTTGCAGCATTTCATAAAGCATTGTGCCTACTGCAAAAAGGTCTGTTCTCTGGTCTGCCTTGCCTTCTTTTTGTTCAGGAGCCATATACTCTAAGGTCCCCACGATTCTTCCAATTGATTCTGTATTGCTTAGCATGCTCTGTATGAATTCGCTTGATTGTCGGAATACAACCAAATTGGGATTTGTGACTGTAACATGATTCTGTCCAATAGAATCAAGATATGCAGAATATAATGCTGTCCGCAACTCTTTTTGAAGCCCGAAATCGCATATTTTTGGATTGCCTAAGAAGTCAAACAGGATATTCTCCGGCTTGATGTCCCTATGCACAACACCTTTATCATGGGCATATTGCAGGCCTGAAAGAACTTTATTGGTAACCATTAGTGCAGTATTGCTTGCTATCCCCGCAGAGGAAGCTATTTTGTCTCTCAGGTTTTCTTCCTCGCATAATTCCATGGGCATATACCATATTCCTTCAGATTCAAGGACCGGTCCTGCCTTTACAATGTTTGGGTGTTCTAGCTTTCGTCCTATCTCTGCCTCTTTTTCAATTTGCAAGGTATATTCTTTAAAGACTTTTACTGCAAAAAAAGTCTCAGAAGGAAGGGCCGTATTTTTACCCATGTAAACGTCGCTGAATCCGCCGCTGCCTATGCAGTGCATCAATTCATAGTCTCCTAATATCCTGCCTGTAAGATCACCTGCCATTTAATAATATAAAGGTTCTTTACTTAAAAAGATTAGTGTCTCTGTCATGCAAAAGTCAGCAATTTTTTAAATCACTCTCATTTAACCTACTTTATGACTATAACTAGGTGGAAAATCAGGCCTATTGCTTTTGGAAATATAGATAGTACCTCGGTTAGTGTAGAAAGAGATGTTGTTCCAGTTCAAAGTCCTATGTGGATTGGGGCGATGCATAATTATTTTGGCTGCCCTTCTGATTCTGACTGGAATTATCAGGTTTTATTTAATCTTTCAGAAAGCCAAAGCAGACAGGTTTACTCTGGATTTATGAAGAAAAAAAAAGGCAAAGTTCTTGAAAGCCTGGTGAAAAATGCACAGCCAAGGTCTGCAATTGTCATCAACGGACAAAAATTCAGACACGTAAGCGAGTTTCATTGTTTTCTCGGAACTCTTGATAACCAGCTGTATGTTGTTGATTTAGGAAGCAAGAACAAGGTCTGGATTAATGATTCCAAAGTCAGGAACAGGCAACAGCTATTTGACGAAACAGTGATTAAGCTTGCAGGATTGCAGAATGATAGTGCGCAATTTAAGTTATATGATACTATTTCATTAATACACGCAGTATATGTGGGAGTCAACAACCAAAAAATAAGGGACAAATCTTTTGTTACAGAAATGAGGTGCATTGATGATTGTTTCAACAAATTGGAAATTCCTTATGAACCTGTCTGGATACGCCAGGATGAAGCAACACCAGAAAGAATTCGCGGTTCATTGGAATATGCCGCAAGACTGCCGAAAAAGTCTGTTTTTCTGTTTTTTTATAACGCTCATGGCAATACAGATTATATTACAACCGCTAAAGAAGAAATTCAAAAAGCTGAGTTAGCTGAATTATTGAATGCTGTGAAAGTGCCGAAAATTGTAATAATAAATGCATGTCATTCAGGCGGGGGGTGGCTCTTTCTTGATGAGCAAAACGGATTATACTTTTTTTCTTCACAGCAAAATCAGACTACAAAAGGAAATGTTTTTCCTAAATTGCTTGCTGAAAAAATCACTCAGATGATTAAAGAAAACACTATTGTTGATTTAAAGTCTGTCAGCATGGATAATATCGTGGAAGATATTGAAAAGATGGGTTATGAAATGCAGCCTGTCAGAAAGGGCTTGAAGTCTATAGTATTTTAAGAATCAGTCCAGCATTTGTAGACTGCTTAATTTTAGCTGCCGGGGATATATCTCCCATTTTTTCTCGGAATCTCTTAATGGCCTGCTGTTTATTGCCCATATTGCGATTCCATCAAAGTGCACATCATGCTTGGCCATTTCTTTAATTTGCTGATATGCTGGTAAAAAATAATCTGCCATTGCATAGTTTGTGAATTTTCTTATATGCTCAGTTTCAATCAAGCGTTTTTCTTCATATTCTGTGTGCGTTGCTGTAAGCGGTATTCCTATTGACCATTTGCATCCTGTTTTTTCGCAGGATTCTGCAAATCTCTCCAGTCTTTCTTTGAATTTAAGTTGAAACTTTTCTGGATTTAATGCAAGATCATAATTCATCAGGACAGCAGTATCCAGCTTGCTTAAAATTCTTGGATCTATTTCAACAGCGCCTGGCAACGCAGCAGTTATTGGTTTTTGTGTTCTTTCCCGAAGCATGCTTAAGAACCTGCGTTGTTGTGGATGATAAGGCTCAAGATTAAGATGCAAGCCGCAAAAATGGATTTTATCCAGTTTTGAAAATAAAACATCAATTATTTCTGCTAAGTCCTGCGCGGGAGAATATTTAATCAGCCTTCCTTCTGGCTTTGGCGCGCTTATTATTGGATAAACATCGAGGCAAGCATCTGACCAGGTTCTTGTTACATGATCCTTAAATGCAACTTTCTTTTTGGAAAACTCTATACTTGCAAAACGCGTGTAGCATGAGCTTATGCTCCCTCCCAGTTCATTATACTTCTTTACAAGCGCTATGCTTTCTGGGGCATCGCTGTAAATCCAGATTGCTTTTTTCATGCTGTATATGAGACATGGATTCTTTTTAAAGCTGGTGAATCATGCATTATAGAAATAATCACTATCATCAAGAGCTTCATCAATATCTAGTCTCAGCCAGAAATATTTTTCCTGGTTCTTTCTGTTCCAGAATTGAGGATTAAAATGCAGCGGGCAGTAATGTAGTTCATACATTCTTCTGGTGTTTTTGTATTTTGCATCTTGTTCTCTTTCAAATCTAGCTAATGCTTTGCCGTCTAGCAATATTTCAATGTCTTCTCTTATTCTTAAAGCAATTTGATCATCAAAATTAGCATTTTCCCTGCGATAATATATAGACTTGTCCAGATCCATAAGAAATTCCTTTATCCTATTCAATAACCCTGTCTTCATAAGTAATACTGGGCCTGAAAAGTATAAAAAGCTTGGCAAAAACCACAAGATTTATATAATACTATCGCTTTCGATATATTATTAGCGATATATTACTATCGATATATCGGAAACGACATAAAATGATAAGAGGCAATTTAAAGATACTTGTGCTGAAGGCGCTCCAAAAAAAGCCGTTGTCCGGCTATGCCTTGATGAAATATATAGAAGATAAGATAGGCACAAAGCCAAGCCCTGGTTCTATATATCCTTTGCTTGATGAATTAGCAAAAGAAAAGCTTGTAACCTGCAAAAAAGAAGGCAGGAAGAAGAATTATTCCCTGACAAAAGAAGGAAAAGCAAGGATGAAATCTCTTGCAGCGCAGAAAGATATCATGCTGAAAAAAATGGAAGACAGCATCAAGATGTGGACTGCATTGACCGGAGAAAATTTGGCGCCTTTTAGAGAGAGCATGGAATCACTGAAAAAAGGAAAATATTCCATAGAAGATATTCCTCCTGAAGTTACAGAATTAAAGCTTGAGATGGTGCGGATATTCAATAAAGGCCTTTTCATGAAAAACAAGAAAAAAGTAAGAGATATTTTAAACAAAACAACAAAAGAGCTGAAAAAGATAAAATGAAAAAGAAAAAAATCGTCATAGAGCTGAGGAATGTATGGAAAACATACCAGCTAGGAGAGCATCTTGTGCATGCATTGAGAGGACTGGACCTTAATGTGTATGAGGGGGAATTCCTTGCAATAAGAGGGCCTTCTGGCTCTGGAAAATCAACATCAATGAATCTTGTAGGATGCTTGGACATTCCAACAAAAGGAATAATCAAGCTTGACGGCATCAACATCGCAAACCTTAGCGAGTCTGACCTTGCACAGATAAGAGGCAAGAAAATAGGCTTTATCTTCCAGAAATTCAATCTTTTGCCTAACTTAACTGCAAAAGAAAATGTCACGCTTCCATTAATCTTCCAGAATGTTCCAGAAGAAGAAAGACTGGACATAGCAGAGCGGCTGTTGACAGAAATGGGCCTTAAAGACAGGATGAACCACACGCCAGGACAGTTGTCTGGCGGAGAGCAGCAGAGAGTCGCAATTGCAAGAGCACTTGCAGTTGATCCAGAAGTCATATTAGCAGATGAGCCCACAGGAAACCTGGACCAGAAGACTGGCGAGAAGATAATGGATCTGTTGAAATACCTTAACCGGAAAAAAGGCAAGACAGTTGTCTTTGTCACGCACGATGTGGACCTTGCAGAACATGCAGACAGGATTGCCTTTTTAGTTGACGGTCAAATAATAAAAACTAAAACGAGGAGGTAAATCTGAGCAAGCTCAGAAGACCTCCAAAAAATGGAGGAGAACAAAATGAAAAAAATAATATTAAGCCTATTAATACTATTATTGGTGGTTGTTTCAGCCACAAGTGTGCTTGCAGCAAAAAGAGGGCCTTTAATCACTGCAGATATACTGAAATATGAGCCCTCCCCCGCAGAGCCGGGAAGCCTTGTAGAGATTTGGGTATCTGTAAATAATGAAGGAACAACTTCAGAGGACTTCACAATTGAATTTGTGCCTGAATACCCTTTTTCATTGGCTTATGGCGAAGACCAGGTAAAGACCCTGACAGCTTTACCGCAAGGAGAGAATGCTGTCATAAAATACAAGCTTATTGTGGCGCATGACGCCCCTAACCTGGACATGCCTGTGAAATTCCAGTACAAATTCGGCATGACACTTGTATGGACGCGCCTTGAATCAGACATTGCGGTAAGGACAACAGGAGCAGTTTTGACAATAGATGAATATACAACAACACCGCAGGTAATCAAGCCAGGAGACATGATAACAGTGGATATCATGCTGAAGAATGCAGACAAGCTGACTGTAAAAGATATTGACGTGACATTAGACCTGGATGATTCTGCATTTGCGCCAATAGGCACTGGCGGCACAAAAAGAATCTCTTCAATACCTGCAGGAGAAGTAGAAAAAGTAAGCTTTGACTTGATTGCAGACACAGGAGCAGACATAAAAGTCCATGCAATACCTGTAAAACTGACGTACAAGGATATAAGAAACACAGAATACGAAGATGAGCGGTTAATCAGCCTTGTGATGAGTGCAGAACCTGACCTGATAATGGTTGTTGACTCAACAACTGTGACTTCTCCAGGAAAAGCAGGTGATGTTGTCTTGAAAGTAGTCAACAAAGGAATAATGGACCTGAAATACCTCAATACAAGACTGGTATCAACAGAGCAGTATGAAGTGCTTTCAACATCAAATGAGGAATATATCGGCAATCTTGACAGCGATGACTTTGAGACAGTTGAATTCATAATAAAGCCAAAGCAGAAAGATGTCAGGCTTAATGCTGTTGTTGACTTCAAGGACCCTTACAACAAGGACTACAGCCTAACCTTTGACCTTCCATTGAGAGTATACACTCCTGCAGAGCTTGGCCAGACAAAATTCCCCTGGGGAACAATGATATTTGCGCTGATTGTCATTGCAGGAATAATATACTGGTGGTACCGGCGCAGGAAAAAGAAAAAAAAGCTTAAAAAATGATTTGTCAAAAATCACCTGCAGAGTACTGTAATTTCGAGTGGTTTTTGACAATCAAAATTCCACCCACAAAATATATTAAAGAGGTGGAATTTTGTTGTTAGACTACTTTACGCTTGCCTTTCGTAGTCTAAAGGGTCGTTCTGTGCGGACCTGGCTGACTATGATAGGTATTTTTATCGGTATTACTGCTGTTGTTAGTCTTATCTCTTTAGGACAAGGCATGCAGACTTCTATTAATTACGAGTTTGAAAAGATAGGCAAGAACAGGATTATGATTACGCCTGGCTCTGGACAATTCGGCCCTTCTGGCGGAAGCATGTTTACTGGCAAGATGACTGAAGATGACTTGAAAATAGTTAGGAAATCAAAAGGCGTGGACATTGCAACTGCAACTATCTCAAAAGACGGCAGAGTAAAATTCAAAGATGAAACAAACTTCATGAGTATATGGGGATATGATACTGACCAGGATGCAGAAGCTCTTACTGAACGAACATCTTTTCTTGATATTGAGGAAGGAAGGCAGCTGAAGAAAGGAGACAAATACAAGGCAGTTATTGGATACAATGTTGCTTATGATGATTTTGAGAAAGAAATTGGTATCGGCGATAAGCTGCTTATTGAAGACATTGAATTCAAGGTTGTGGGCATCCAGAAAAAAGCAGGCACAGGCGTCCATGATTCCTTGATAAGGGTTCCTATTGAGCAGGCAAGAGAAATATATGACGAGCCAGAGGAAGTCTCAACTATCTTTGCCTTGACAGAGCTTACAGAAGAGCCAAGCGAAGTCGCTGAAAACATCAAGAAAGACCTTAGAAGATACAGGGATGTCAAAGAAGGAGAAGAAGATTTCAGTGTGCAGACCGCTGAACAGATGATTGCACAGCTTAACACAATACTTGGCGTTGTCACTATCTTTGTTGTCGGAATTGCTGCAATCTCCTTGATTGTAGGCGGAATCGGAATAATGAACACTATGTATACAACTGTTCTTGAAAGAACAAAAGAAATAGGCATAATGAAATCAATCGGCGCAAGAAACTCCAGCATATTATTGATATTCTTGTTTGAGTCAGGCATTCTTGGTCTAGCTGGGGGGATTGTCGGCGTATTATTAGGACTAGGCATTGCAAAGATCGGGGAAATTATTGCGCAGCAGCTCGGCGCTGAGATATTCCACGCAAGCTTCAGCCCATTAATTATTATTGGAGCAATGATATTTGCATATTTTGTAGGGACAGTAAGCGGCATCCTGCCAGCAAGACAGGCAAGCAAGATGAATCCTGTCGACGCTTTGAGGTCAAGTAAATGAAAACAGCAGTAAAAGAATCAAGCACCGAAAAGCTACGAAACGCAGTTGAGTCTGCTTTGAGGTCAAGTAAATGAAAACAGCAGTAAAAGAATCAAGCACCGAAAAGCTACGAAACACAGTTGAGTCTGCTTTGAGGTCAGCAAAATGATAAAAGATTACTTTATGTTTGCATTCAAGAGCTTTAAGTCAAGAAAGATGAGGACTTTTCTGACTATGCTAGGCATATTCATAGGCATTGCAGCTGTTGTAAGCCTGATTTCTGTAGGCCAGGGCCTGCAAAAAGCAATAACAGAACAGTTTGAGGCAATGGGAACAAACAAGATTATGGTCATGCCAAGAGGCGGCTTCTTTGGGATAGGTGCTAGCGCAACTATTGATGAAGATGACCTGAAAGTAATCAAGAATTCAAGAGGCATAAAAGATGCAGGAGGTTTTTTACAGAGAGTGGGCAAGATAAGCTATGGTTCTGAGAATAAATATACCTGGGTAGCAGGCATTCCTGCTGACAATACAAAGAAAATCATATTTGACACAAGCAGTTTCAAGATAGGGGAAGGAAGAGACATCAAGAAAGGCGATGCTTACAAGGCAGTTGCAGGAATAAGGTTCTCAAAAGGAGAGATATTTGACAAGAAAGTCAATGTCGGCGACAGGGTTGAGATTGAAGGATATAAATTTGATATTGTTGGCCAGCTAGAGCCTATCGGCAATCCAGATGATGATTCAACCTTGATTATTCCGCTGGATACTGCAAAAGATATCTTTGATGCAGGAGATACATTTTCTGTCATAATTGCAGAAGTGACTGAAGGAAGCAATGTTGCCTCTGTCTCAGATTCTTTGAAGAGAGCCATGAGAAGGCACCGCGGTGTTGAAGAAGGAGAAGAAGACTTCGCAATAACAACTTTTGAAGAATTCCTGGAAACCTTTGGAAATGTCTTTGCAATTGTGCAAGGTGTCTTGATAGGCATTGCAGCAATCTCATTGATAGTCGGCGGAATAGGCATCATGAACACAATGTACACTGCAGTCTTGCAAAGAACTAATGAGATTGGTGTAATGAAAGCAATCGGTGCAAGAAATTCAGATATCTTGTATCTGTTCCTGATAGAATCCGGCTTTCTCGGGCTTGTCGGAGGTGCTGTAGGCATACTTATTGGAGTGGGAATGAGCAAAGTGATTGAGATTGCAGCTGCGCAAGCAAACTTCGGCATACTCCAGGCACATTTTCCATGGTATTTGATTGTGGGAGCGCTTACATTTTCTTTTGTTATCGGCTCTATTGCAGGAGTATGGCCAGCAAGGCAGGCTAGCAGATTAAAACCTGTAGATGCACTCAGGTATGAATAAATTATTTCTTAAAGAATTCACGAAAAGTGTGAGCTATCCTAGCAAATGCAAAACTAATATATGTTGCAAAAAGCTCATCACCAAGGCCAACCAAGTATCCTGCTTTTCTTCCTATCTGCGCTGCCTCTGGATGCTCTTGCATGATTTGCTCAGGAGATATCTTTGGATTCTTTGGCTTTGGTTTTTTAGGTCTGCTGCAGAAATAATTGATTTCTATGCTTGCTTTCGCTTCTGACATTGAACTTGCTTTTTTCACTAAGATATGATATGCAGTTCCAGAAGATTCTTGTGTTTCTTCATATTTAGTGCTAACGCGGTCTTTCCATGTAGCAAAACTTTTCAACAATTTGATTGCGCGCTCTGGTTTTGTATTATCATATCCTATTTTACTGCCGCTGAGCATTATAGCCGTGATATTCACCCCATTATCTGGCCTTGCCTGCTCTAAAATCTCAACAAGCTCATCAATTGTTTTATCTCCCATTTCACCCACAATAGAAAGAAAACTGCTGTTGTTTAAAAAGATTGTGACTGTTTTTCTTAGAAATGTTTAAATACTGGAAGTTTTATAAGAGTCCATATGCAAAAAGAGGGGAATTGGTTACTTATTTATATATTCTTAATTTGCGTAGTGCTTATTTTAAGAATAGTTGGTCCTATGCAGTCTTTTTTTCTTTGGACACCCATAGCAGGCCATATTTTCCATTCATTGCTTGCGATATTAATCGCTCTTGCGCTCACAAAAATCGCCGCCATGTTTCTCAAGAATGCAACATTGATAAAAATTGCAAATTATATAATTTTTTTAGGGACGGCAATAGCTATTTTCTTCATTTTTCAGGATAAACTGATTACAGCAAGCATCTCATTAGGTATTATCGCAGCTGCCTTGGCATTTATCTTCCAGACACCTATTCTTAATCTTATGGGCTGGTTTTACATTAACGCAGGCAAGGTCTATAAGGAAGGCGACAGAATCCGCATAAATGAATTCAAAGGGGATGTATTGGATATCAACCCGCTTAGAACAAAAGTGCGTGAAGTGGGCGGGGAATATATTGCTGCAGATCTGCCTAGCGGAAGACTGGTTTCTTTTCCTAATTCACTACTGCTTACAGCACCGCTCTCTAATTATTCTAAGTATTTTCCATATATCTGGACAGATATTGCTTTTCAGCTTACTTATGACACTGATTTTGGTTTTGTCATGAAAAATATTGAAAAGATAGTGTCTAAGAATCTTAAAAAATATAAGGACGATATGCAAACAAGATATGAAGTCATGCTTCATTTTTTTGATATAAAAAAAGAAGAATTCAATATGATCAATTTTAACTTGAATGCAGTGCAGAGCTGGCTTGAATTAAGAGTCACTTTTCCAGTCCAGCCCAAAGAAATGTCAGGGGTAACAACAAAAATAACAGAAGAAATCATTGAGTTTTTCAGGAAGCATCCTAAAAAAGCCAGCTTTCCTATTGGAAGAGCAAGATAAAAAAAGTCAAAAAATATTTATACTGGTTTTGTTTTATTCTGGATAATGTACAAAAAAGAGGTAGCTGGTGCAGTAAATACATCTCACGATTTAGAATTCAAGGTAAATGATGTTCTTGGCCCGAACTGCAAGACTTTTGATTTTCTAGGTGAATTAGAATCAGTCCATTATATCCGCGGACAGCACCCATTGGGGCGGCATGAGAGCGGCATGCCTAATGCATTCTTTGTTGCACATTTTCAGGAAAGCATCAGTGACTTGATGAATAAATGCAAAGGATATATCAAAGAAAAGCTTGATTCAGGCAATGAAGCAAATGAGATATATTTGAGAGAATTTGCTGTTATTGGCCCTGATGACAAGTTTCTTGAAATGCTGAATGAAAAACAGTTTGACGGCATCTGTGAAGATGCGGAAAATGATTTCAGGAAAGCACAATACCAGGTTATTAAGGCATGCTATGCCGCTGACAGGGAAGCTGTGGCAAATTTCTTTTACAAGATTTATCTGCAGAAAAATAACCAGCAGTTAGAAAGAAAAGTTAAAACAATTGCAAGAGCAAAGAAAAGATCAAAACTGGTGTATTTATGGGGTGCTGCTGTTTCACTAGCCTGCCTCGGCACGTTAGCCCTGGAAATAATCAACACTTATGGTTTTAGCCAGGCGCAGGAAGAATTTCAAGGCCAGGCAAATGCAATTGAGCGCAGGATTGATACCAAATTAGCGCCAAAGAATATCATCCAGAAAGCAGAAAATTATTTTGCAACAAAAGAAGGGCAGCAATATGCCAGTAAAAAATACAAGCAAATAATGGAGTGGGCCAAGAAAAATAAGGTTCTTGAAGGTGAATTAAAGGATTTCTATCAAAAGGAGATTGAACCGGACTTAAAGAAGCTGCAGTCTCCTGAAACCCAGCGAAAGACTGCAAGCGACATTGTTGATGAAATCAGGAGAAAGCTTCCCGGGCTTGAAAAACTGATTAAAACACTTAATGACCCCCAGCTTGAAAGAGCATTGAATAAATTAAAGGAAATTCTAGGAAATTAAGCTCTGGAAGCCAGTGAACCAGAACAGCCAGGAGACAACTCTTTTAACCAAGGATGTTCCTGTTTCAATAATTCTATTTGGTGCTGGTTCTTGTTGCTTTTGTTCCTCTATCTTTGGCTTTACAGGAGCTTCTGGAGCTTTTTCAGGAGCTTTTGGAGCAGTATTTGAAGTGCTGGTGACTGCACTTGCACTTCCTCCTCCGCCAGCCCATTTCTGCATCAAGCTTGGTTGCGGTGGTGCAGCTGCTGCAGGAGGTGTTTGTGTTACTGGAGCAGTGCTTCTGCTGCTGCCTCCGCCACCGCCACCGCCTCCTCCAGAGGAAACTGCTGTTCTTTTGGGTTTTGGTGCTTCAAAGCATTTTGCGATAGGTTTTACATAATCCCACATGCTGGTAATTGTGTGCACATCGAAGGTTTGGTTGTTCCAGGGCTTTATTTCTATGGAGTATATTCCATTGTGTATTGTTTCAACATCTGTTGGTGATTTTCTTAGGCAGAATTGCACTTGGTTATTGCTTGTGGTGTATGTTTTGTCATCAATCGAAGGCGAGTTTATTATGAAGCTTGCGTGAGTTGTGTTCATTTCAATGGTCAATTGTCTGATGTAATCATAGGGGTGTCCTGTGCGTGTTGCGGTTTTTTGGTACATCGGCAGCATTATGTTGTATTGCACGCACTGGTTGCTTGGTATTATTTTTGTTAATACATTGTCTCCTTTGTCTTTTCCATTGAAGCCGAAATAGAGTGTTTTAAAGCATTTGTTATGTAGGGGCATGTCCAGGTATGTTTGGTGTAATTTTTTGATGTGTTCTGCAGTGTCTGGTATTACAAAGTCTGGCCCGTATATGCCAACAAAGTCTTTTGTGCAGATGTCCTGGAAGTAGTAAAAGAAAAAGTTTTCCAGTTCTGCTCCTGCTATGAACTCGTCGCATTTACCTGAGAAGTTTCCTCGTTCCCATTGTTCGTTGCAAGGACTGTATTTTTTCTGCAGTTCTGCTGCTTTCAGGTCATAATAGTCTGTAGCGCTTTTAGGGTCTGTTCCGCACATATCTGCCTGGTCTTTTCTGTACGTTTCTGCTTTTACATAATTCTCCCAAAGGTCGTAATAGCTCATCATTTCATAGGTAAGGAATAAGGCGCCCATTGCAGCAGAGTTTGTTCCCACAAATGTAAAATCGTCTGCTGAAATTGATTTGTATATGTCTGCATCATAATGTCGAAGGAAGGGATTTGGTGTTATTGTGTAATACTTGCCGTTGTATCCGTTTGGCATGACATATTCCACTGCGCCCCAGCTTTTATCAAGGGCTGTCAAACGGATGCCGTTGTATCCTGGCGAGCGTTTGAAAAGGAATTTGGGCGTTATTCCTTCTTTTTCCAGGGCTTGCAGGCTTGTTTTTTCTGCTGTTGCGGAGTATGTTGTCGGTATTAATTTTTTGTAGTCAACCGAGTTTCTAAATGCATCTGATACTGGTATTTTTTGCAGGCTTGTGATTTCCTGTTCTATTAATTTTGCATTTCCGTCTTCTATGACAAAAGAATAGGCGGTTGAAATGCCTGGTTTCAGGACGATGTATTTTGTTTTAGGTATGTCTTTTTCTATGTTTTCAAATTTTTTGGTTTCTTTTTCTACGCTTGCTATCAGTGTTGCTTCTTCTATAGTCCTGATTTTGTTGTTTTGTTCTTCTAAAAAATCAACTTCGCGCAGTTGGTTTGTTTCATCATAAAGATATGAATTAAGATAGAATTTGCTGGAGTATGCGCTTGTGTCATACACTTTTTCATTTAATGACGTGCCTGATGAAAATTTTTCAAAATGTTGGCTTATTGTGGTTTTAGAAAGAGGCGGCTTGTATATTTTGCCTATCACTCCCAGATTATCAAGTTTGTCTTTGTCTGCAAAATATGGATTGATCATGTCAGATGGCTGGTCAAAGTTGAAGTCTTCAAATAGCCTGAATCTTGGAACACACGCGTCCATTACGCACATCATGTACTTAAATGGGCAGTCTTTGTGTGTTTCGCAGGTTATTGGTGTTGCAAAAGTTATTGGCTCAGTTATTTGGATACATGATGCCATACTACCAAATTCGTCAGGGTTTGTTGGCCCTACACAAGTTTCTCCTTCTATACAAAGAACTTGGTCTGTCTCTCTCCACGCTGTATAGTTCTCTCCTGTTTTATTGCGTTCATAATACTGTAATGTTTTTTCGTCTTTGCAAGTTATTGTTTCAAGCAGGTGGCTGGATTCTTTACACTTACCATTTTCACACCCAAATGGACAGAGTACTTGATTTGTTATGTTATATTCACATCCATCTCCGCAGAGATAATCTCTTGTCTCAAGGAATGTTCCGTTGCAGTACTCTCCGTCTGATGCGCTGCAGTGTGTTGTCTCAAACCAGCATGCACTTCCTTTTTCTGGGCAGTGGCCGTTGAAGTAATAAAAGTCCTGGTCACAATAGCTTGCGCAATTAGCATCTGTGCAGCAGGATTCTGTGCTGTTTTCGCAGGATGGTTCCTCAGGATCCTCTGGTTTTTCTCCGCACATATTATCCTTGCATTCCCAGAAGCATTCTTCTGTCTGCTTGTATCCGTCGTATTCAAAACAGAATGCTTCATTTGTGCCTGCATCAACGCATTCATAGCCGTGATATGCCTGGCAGATGTGCCATCCATCGCCATTGCAGCACTCTGGATCTCCTGTCCAGTAATTTTCTCCGCAATCTGAATTTGAATGGCATTCTGGCTCTAGTTTAAGGTCTTTTCCTGCAAAATCAAAGTACAGCTTGCTTCCTGGAGCTATCTTATCTGCCACATTGCCGTAATCATCAGCAACAAATGTTTTCCAGTCAGAATAATTTATCAAGCAGGAGATAAAATTATCCTTTGTTGTAGGGGTTCCTTCTACAACTGCATATGTCAGGAAATCATTCCCGCTATTTCTTGCCTGCGTTACTTTTACCCAGCATCTTGTGTGATTAAAAAGCGTGTCCATATCATCATCTTCTAAGCGGTACTTGTAGTATTGCTTGTAATCAACCCTGTTTTCCTGATAGCAGCAGTCACATCCTTCTTCATACTTGAATCCTTTTGATTCCAGCAGTCCTCCGCAATCCAGGCCGCCGACATCTGCTTCTCCTGAAACAGCCTCTGTCTTGTACACCCATCTGGTGTTATATGTTTCTCCATCTCCATTATCACACCAGCTTCCTGCACCTACTTTCTTGCCGTTGCATCTGCAGTAAAAAACAACAGGATGGCCTCCAGTAGCAGAATAAACCTCGCATTTATATCCTGTATGATATTCTCTTGTATCATAATGCTCGCAGTTGTCATCATCTGTGTAAAGATATTCTCCATCAGAAACATTCACGCACGCATCTGCATTGCAGCTGAGGCCTTGCTTGCATACCCCTCTTTCGCAGGTTCCGTGCTTATTGCAATTATCATACCAACCCAGCTCTCCTGAAATGCCATAATCATCCAGCACTAACTTCCATATTGGCAAGGATTCGTCTTTATACAAAGTAGAGGTTTCTTCATGCGCTTGAGAGGCATAAAAATCTGTTGAAGGAATTATGTTCCATTTCTCCATAGTCATTTCCAGAAAGGTTTCATTGACCCAGTCCGCGCTTTTGAAGATAACATCCCCTTGTACAGAAGGCAGAACAAAAAGAAAAACAGCAAGAAGAATAGCTGGCAAGAATTTTTTCACTCCCATAAAACATTCTTATTGATTAGTGAGCATATATACTTTCTTAATATATTATAATAATGCATTATAATATTATAATATCAAAAACTTTATATAGTAGTTTCATTTATAGTTATAATGGGGGATTGAAATGAAAAGAAAGATCGCTAAGATAGGACCTTCTACCTTGATGGTATCTCTGCCAAACAAATGGGCTAAAGAGCAGGGCCTGAAAAAAGGAGATGAAATAGACGTGATTGAGCAGGACAATGCATTGACCATATCAACAAAAAAGTCCAAGACAAGCAAGAAACTGGACATTCATCTAAAACACGCAGATAGTTTTCTTACAAGAATGATATCCCGCCCGTATATTGCAGGCTATGACGAGCTTCACGTGACATTTGAGGATCCCAAAGTCCTTCAAAAAATAAGCAAGACACTCAGCGAAGGCTATATGGGATTTATCATCGTGGAACAAGGGCCAAAATCATGCATCATAAAAAACATTGCAGAGGAATATGAAGAAGACCTTGATAGATTCATAAACAAGACATACATGAGCATAATCACGTTTGCAAAAGAAAGCCTTGACTTGATCAAGAAAAAAGAATTCCGCAAGCTGGAGGGCTTGGGAAAGGTATACAAGATTACTATAAAGTTCGGCCGTTTATGCCTAAGAATAGTGAACAAGAAAGGCTGCAAAAACAACCTTGACCTGCAGTCTTATTATCCAATAACATCAACATATTCAATAATAAGAAGCCTTATGCACATGGGCAATGTATTGATAAGCTTGTGCGAAGACATGGAATGCCTGAAGCCAAACACCAAAATACAGCCAGAAACACTGAAAGTTTATCGAAAACTTGTTGAGCTGATTGAAGAAAGCTACATGCTTTACAAAAAGAAGCCAGACCTCAAGACATTTTACGAGTATAAGCGCAGGATTAAGGAAATAAGCGGTCCTGCAAGCAAAATCCTGAGAAAGCACGGCACGCCAGACATCGTGATTGTCAGAAAATTATTGTCGCTCAGAGGCTTTATCTATCCTCTTGCAAGATATTTTTACTTTCCAGAATAAATTATGTTCTTTTCTTTGCAAAAAACAGCGTGAGCCCTGATACAAACAATCCTAAGAAGATAAATCCAAGTATTGCTTCTGTGGCTGCAAAAGCCCTGAAGAGTCCGTGAGGCACAATATCGCCGTATCCCAATGTGGTGATTGTTACAGTAGAATAATACACTGATTCTGAAAATGTCAGTTTTTGCGGAATCTCATTGACTTCAAGATAATCCTGGTCTGAATACGGCGCTACATGATACACTGCTGCAAAGAAAAGCAGGGTTATTGCAATTATTGACAGCATGTTGAATATGAAGATAAACGGAGAATCCCTCTCTGGCCTAAAGCTCCGTATAGAGACTACGAGCATGCCTATCGTGACTATTATGGGAAACATTATTGCTCCTAATACTGCCATATCAAAATGCCTTAAAACCAAGAAAACAACTCCTCCTAGAAGTAAAGCGCTCATGGATTCTAGAATACTTGCACCATATTCTCTATACACCCTTTTTACAACCATAATGGGATTAAAATAGAATAACTTGTTTATAAATTTTACTTAATTATTCTCATGAATTTGTCTGGATTTTCAAGATAGATATCAAGGCCTTTTTGCATGCCGTTCTTTTTGAGCCAGGCAATGGCTTGAGGGACAAATCTGTATCTCGCGTACTTAGAAACCATGCCCTGCAAAGCTTTGTCAATTACTTGTTTTCCACCTGGAATTTTCAGCTTGCTGGAAATCTCATGAGCCAACAAATATGCTTCGCCTTCTGATATTGTCTCAGCTGCAACCAATGCATCTTCTAATCCTACACATTTTGCATGCGCCCTTGCATTCTGCCGCGTTGATACTGGTATGAGTTCGCTGAATGGCGCTTGGATGCTAGCTGGCCCAGCAGTTCCAAAGAAAATTCTGTAATCCTTATCAGAATTTGATTCTATGTCAAAACTGGCTGCAGAACCTTTGTGAGTGTGCGTGCGTGTCCTGGCAATTCCCTCATTAGTATCTCTGTTTATGACCTGCACTTGATAGAGGTCATGGAATAACAGGCCCACAAATGCTTTTCCTTTCGCATTATGAGTGTAATCATCGCCTGGCTTTAATATTCTCAATTCAGGACGCTCTTGTTTTAATTGAGGCAGTTTTTCATAAAGAAAATCAATTGCTTTTTCCAGATATTGCTTATATGGCTTTGCATATCGCATCAATTCCACCTGGCCAAAATCTGTGCAAGTATAGCGAATACATAACTTTTTCCATCCTAACTGACTTTTGCTTTCCTTGATAAGATCTTTTGCTACTCTTTCAAATTCTTTTAATTGTGAAGACTTTGGCTTTGTTAATGATTCAGTGCCAAGCTGGACATAATATCTCTTCTGCGCAGGTGTTAAATCCATGTAATTATCCTTATAATCATTAGTATTAACATCTCTCTTCACAAAACCCCAAGGATCTTCTGGCGGCTCATAAGAAGTATCTGGTTCAGTAGCAGATGATAAAAGCCGTATTCCAAGTGGAGCAGCTATTGCCGCAACAAGCACTCCTCCAAGTATCTTAAGTGTTCTTCGTTTGGATAGATCTACCTGCTCTTCTTGCTTTTTGCCTTTCTTCTTTTTTCCCATATCGTCTATAAATAGAAAGTGAATTTATAAAGTTTCGTGTTTTAGTTACTGGTTGGTGATTATTTATTCAGGCCAATCTTAGCCAACACATGCTGATGCATTCTTTTCAAGAATTCGTGCTTGTCTTCTATCTTCATTATGTCTGCATAGCCTTGTATTGCCAAATTGAATGCAAAAGGTGTTGGTATTCTTGTGTCTATCTCAACTAATCTTATTTTTCCTGATTCAATTCCTTTCAGAACCTTTTTTGTGTTCTCAATGTCCATCAAGTCTGCTAAAACCTCTCTTCTTGTCTCTTTCAGGATAGAGAAATCATTGCTTATTCGCTTTAATGCATTCATGAGAATCATGGAACTTACTTGCTGTCTGCCCACTCTCTTCTTCCTGCCAAGATAATTCCGCAGTATCATCAATGCCCTTGTTGCGCAGTGCCTGAACCTTCGCTTGAAAACTTCTGATTTGTCTATTGCTAAGTGCATCAATAAATCTAATTTGTCTGATTTCAAGAGCTTGAATGCCTTCATTGCATTGATTTTCTTGTCTCCAGCAAGGTAAAAGCCATTGTCACTTATGCCGATCTCAACATCCTTGTGCTCATTTCTTGAAATAACATATGCAACTGCCCTTGACAAGCAGTCATTTACTCTTCTGCCAAACAATGAATGAAAGATTATTTTCTTTTCCCTGTCATCATTGTAGTGCTCTACAAGAATCATCTTGTCATTTGGCACTTGCTTCACATAATCATACTGCTCCTTGAAATATTCATAGATTGCTTTTGCTGCTTTTGGATCAACATAAAGGTATTTGTTGAGCCAATTCATTATGTCATTCTTGCTTTTCTTTGAATTAAACCTTTCAAACATCAATCTTCTGAGCTTTCCTATCTCTAAAGCAAGGTCAAAGCTCAATGGAAGCATCTCAGATACCCATCTTGGAACTGTCGGAGGCCTGTTTGAACTTGCCTGCACCTGCGCAACCATTCCTCTTGAAAACTTGAACATGTAAGTGTCTCCACCTAAAACAAAGACATCTCCTGGCTTCATTTTCTCTAGAAAAGCTTCGTCTAATTTTCCTATTGTCTGGTCTCCAATCTTCACTGTAATGAAAGATTCGTCTGGTATTGTTCCAGAGTTCATCATGTAGATAACTCTAGCTAATCTGCCTCTTTTGCCTATCTTGCCTTCATTTCTCCAGATTTTTGCATAAACATGCCTGTCTTCCAGGTCAACAAACTTTCCAGCCAAGTAATCCAGAATCTCGCGAAAATCTTTTTTAGTGAGATCTTTGTAGCAATAGCTTTTCTTGATGACCTTGAATAATTCTTTTTCATCCCATATCTGCTCTACAGCCATTCCAGCAATCTGCTGTGCAAGAACATCTAACGCTCCGGTCGGGATATGCAGCTTGTCAATCTTTTTTTCAACAGCAGACTTAAGCAATACAGAGCATTCTATCAAGTCATCCCTGTCCATCACAATAATCCTTCCTTTTACCTTCTCATGCAATTGATGGCCTGCTCTTCCTGCTCTCTGCAGGAATCTTGCAACTGATTTTGGGCTTCCCAAGCAGATGACTAAATCGATATAGCCAATATCAATGCCTAATTCCAGAGAAGTTGAGCAAACTACTGCTTTTAATTCTCCTTTTCTTAATTTGTTTTCTATTTGTAATCTTAATCTCTTGCCAAGGCTTCCATGGTGCGCTCCAATATTATCATGATATCTTTTTGGAAACTTGTTTTTCAGATGGTCAACAACTCTTTCTGTTGCAGCTCTTGTGTTTGTGAAGATTAATGTAGTCTTGTGCTCTTGGATTAATTTGTCAATCAATTCATACATTTTGTAATGCAAAGTTCCATGCTCTGTGTCGATTAAATTGTCTACAGGGCTCATCACCTGCAGATCCATCTCTTTGATAAATTGAACGTCTACTATTTCACAGTCTCTTTCTGGCCCCACAAGAAACCCTGCAACCTCTTTCAAAGGAGCAACTGTTGCAGACAATCCAACCCTGCACATGTGAGAAGCAAGATAATCCAATCTTTCAAGTGATAATGACAGATGAACACCTCTCTTGTTTTCTGCTAATGCATGTATTTCATCTATGATGCACCAATCAACTTGCTTTAGATGTTCCTTGAATTTCGGCGAGCTTAATACAATGCTTAATGATTCTGGAGTTGTTATAAGGATATGCGGAGGCTTTTTCAGCATCTTTGATTTTTCTGTTGCAGTTGTGTCTCCTGTTCTTACAGCAACTCTTATGCCCAGTTCTTTTCCTGCAATTTTTTCTATTTCTTCAAGCGGCTCTTTCAGGTTTTTTTGTATGTCATTGTTCAAAGCTTTCAAGGGACTGATATATACGCAGTAAATTTTGTCTTCAAGAACACCTTTTTCAGCACTGTCTACTAATTCATTTATGATTGAAAGAAATCCAGTCAATGTTTTTGTTGCTCCTGTTGGTGCAGAGACCAGTATATTCTTTCTTTTGTGAATCTCCATGACACCGTACAACTGCGGCAAAGAAAACTGCTTGAATCTGCTGAAGAACCACTTCTTTACAGTCGGATTTAGTATGTTCTCAACTTCTTTTGCCTTGTACGGCTTTTCCATTACAGTTATTTTATTTTCCATATTGTAAATAATTATCGTTAATTTTGTTTTCCTATAGAATATAGAAGTGGTTTAAATAATTAATGAAAAAAGAAATATTAAGGCTTGTGATAAGCCCTTTTTATTGTGTCGATCTGGAGATAAAGCTCTGCTTTTTCTTCATTACCTGCTTTCTTTGCATTTTTTGCAGCACTTTCCCACTGGCCTTCTTTTTCATCTTTCTCTGCCTCTTGCATATACAGCCTTCTCGCCTTTTCCTCAAATTCTGCTGCAAAATCTTCCTGCCCTTGTTCTCTGCAATATTCTGCTACTTTCAAAGCTTTGTCTGCTCCCCAGTCATAAGCATTTCTTGCTATTTCTTTTTCAATTGCAGCACGATAATGCGCTAATGCCATAGGAAAATTGCCTTCCTCAATTGCTACTTGTGCTAAAGTACTGCTGTTCTTGGATTGTCTTCTATATTCTTGCACTTTATCCTTGCGCCCTTGATTTTGCGCAAGAATTTGTGCGTGGCCCAACATACCTGCTTTCTCCAGCAGCAACAATGCATAATCTATTTTTCCTGCTGCTTCAAAATATTTTGCACCTTCTTCAAATTGTTTTAATGCGATGTATGTTTCTAAAATCTTTTTATCATCCCCAATTTTTTCTTTTGCAATCTCTAATACCTTGGCAAACTCTCTCTTTTTCTCAAGTTCTGCAATAGCAAGATCATATAGTCTATTTGCCTCGCCAAGAAAAAAACTGCCAATTTCTTCTCGCGTAGATTTTGATACCCGCACGCAGTGTCTTGCGCCCTCAAGAAAATGCCCTGTTTTCTCAAAATATTCAATTGCAAGTTCTGGCTGGTCTGTTCCTGCTGCAATCTGCGCCAATAAATATGGCTTGTCTTTTTCTCTGCAAAGTGAAATTGCAAACTCTGCTAGGTCTGTTCTCTTGACTAACTTGACCAAATCTTTTTTTTCGTGATCGCCGTATTTTGTCTCGCTTTCAAATTTTTTTCTGAAGATATCCTTTGCCTCTTCCTCTCTCTTTAATTCAAGGCATTTGTTTATTGCTTTCGCATGTTCTCTGTTTTTTTGGCACAATGCAATGTATTCATCTGATAAGCCCAGTTTTTCTGCCAACTTTATCGCATCATGACTTCTATTTATTTCTTTATAGAGCTCAAATGCTTTTTGATCAAAGCCAAATTCTTCTGCCATCTCAGCGGCCTTGGCTTTTTCGCCTGCTTTTGCCATCAAATCAACTGATTTTTCAATCCATAATATTTGTCTTGCAAGAGTTGCAGCTGTCTTAAGCGGTGCTTTGTTCTTATATACATCAGGATCTTGCCAGCTCCTCTGCGGTTCTGGCAATTCCTCTGTGTCATATACTCTCTCAAATGTCGCTATCGCTTCCCTGACATTTTCTTCTGGAACAGAATATTGCTTAGATAAATCCACAACAGCGTTTGCCCTTCCCAAAGGGGTTTCCAGCTGATTTATTAATTCTCCTATGTCTTTTGAACTATTTATCATAATTACCCACCTCGAAAAAAAGAAAATATAGAACATATATTAATGTTTGTTATCACTAACTTTTGACTAAACAAAAAAGCACCAGTTTTATAAATCAAAACTATATACCCAGCACTATGACTGAATATATTGAACATCTTCGTGAGTCAGACATAGCAGGATTATTATACCAATTAGAGAATGATGCGCTTACAAAAGGCGCAGATGTATTTATTGATAATTCTTCATTGATGTGGCCGATCAATCATCTGAATAAAGCAAACAGCATCAAAAGAATTGATTATACCTATCTCAGAAAATCAAATCAGTTTTATCACGGCCTGAATAGGTTGATTGAAACATACGGCAAGAACACGCCTTTAGGAGGCAGCGAAGGAAAGCTTCACGTGATTCCTGCCATAGGCACAGAATTAAAGAAAAGCGCAGGAGCTACCCAAGGAATAGCAAATAATCTGCTGGCCAGCTATGAAGAAGCAACAGAGGAAGTAAAAGCTAACTTAAGCGAACACGATGCACAGACAGTTCTGCAAGAATTGTCTCAAGTCATGGGCGCATTTCACACTTATGCAAGCAAAATCGTGAGAGAAGGAGGTTCTTCAGAGATAATAGATAGCTTAGGAGACCTTCTTTTTGAAGCAAAGAAACATTTTCATTGGCGGAACACTATTGGAGACAAGGACCTTTGCCTTATTGCCGCTGCTTTTGAAAAAGCAATACGGGTTGAAAATGATGTATATATTGTCGCTGAAGACAAGCCAATCACATTTGCATCTGAGTCTCTTTACAAATTATTAGTGTGCAAGCAGACAGGAATCTCTCAAAATGTATTAGACAGGATTCTTCCTTTAGGTCTTTTTGTGTGGCGGACAGACGGCGATACTAGCTTCCACCCAAAATTTAATTCTTATGTGTTTCCTCCAGGCACTCATTTCGGCATGAAAGAGCAGTTCAGGGACCATTATTCAAGAGGCACAAAGTTAGGAACATCTGCAGTCCTGGATGCTGAAGAAAAACTGCTCAAAAAAGCATACAAAGTAGTGCATTCCTGGCTAAAGCACCTGCCGAAACCTGCAAAAGAAGAATCTGCCGCGGCAAATCTTGATGAATTAGCAGAAGAACTAACAGAACTTGATGAACCTGCTCCTGCAAAACAAGAAGAGGCTGCAGAAGCAAGCACTCCTGCACCTGAAACTCCTGAAGAGCCAAGAAAAACAATTGAGCGATTGCAGATGTATGAGTTCTTGAATTCAAGAAGCGCAATTGAAAGCACTGTAGAAGGAAATATGGAAGCATCTTTTGCAATAATCTCAAAATATGCAGATTTAGTTTATGCAGTCACTCCTGAAGAAACTCCTGCAAAAGAACAAGTCATGGTTGCACTTGCAGAGCTTGCAAGATCCTCTGAGACAGATGAATTGCGCGAAGCTATTGTTGACAAGATAACTGATTTGCGCAACCAGGATTTAAGATATGCGCTTGAGCAAGTCAATTCTGAACGGGATGAAATAATGGAACAAATACGTGCTTTGCAAGTTGGCGAATGGTACTTAAACAATGAAAAACTTGCGCAAATGCAGGGATTAAACACGCAGCGCCAGGAAAAAGAAGATAAAATAAAGCGCCTTGAAGAAAGCATTGAAGAAGGCATTTGATTTATTTCTTTAAAGAGGAATATGCGACAGAATACAGTACCTCTTGCATCCTGCCACAGTTCCTAAAAAAAAAATCATTCATCATTTTTCTGCATTAAATACCAGCCAGCAAGGCTTTCGCCGGTTTCTTTGTCTTCTAGAACTCCCCATTCAATCAAAGAAGGCAAATACTTAGCTAGCAAAGGCTCTTTTCTTTGCTCAACTATTGTTTCATAAATTTTCTGCACAAGGTTCTTGAATGCCTCTTTTGACTGCACAGCAGGATCTGCGATTCCTTTAAAGTCCACGACATTAAACTCGTATTTTCCCCGAAGCAATATTAAAGAATCGCCCTTCATCACTATTTTTGTTTCTTTTTCGTCTGTAATGAAGTATTCAAATCGGTCATTGCTTGCTTTTTCTAGCTTGGAAAAATATTCGTTTTTGCCATATGTTCCAGCAACTGCATCTTGCAAAGAATTTCCGTTTTCTGGCCCTGATACTGAAAAAGGCAGTGTTTGTTCTTCGTCTTTTCTGGTTACTATAAACGGGAATATTGCTTCTTCTTCATCCTTCTTAGCGGGTGTTGCAGCAGGCTGTATTTTGTCTTTTCTGGTTACTATAAACGGAAATATTGCTTCTTCCTGGTCTGGTCTTGGCACTGTGAATGGCAGCACTATTTCCTCTTCTGCTTCTCGGTCGATTGAAAAGGGCAGTGTTTGATCTTCTTCATCTTCTGGCCTTGGCACTGTAAAAGGCAACACTATTTCCTCTTCAAGTTTGTTTTGTTTCTGTATTTGTCTTTTCTTTTGTCTTATTTCAGACAAATCTATTGGCTTGCCAGAGTCTCCATTCTGGGCATTGTTCTGAGCATAGTTTCTCTGCAAGATTTGTCTTTTCTTTTCTCGCAGCTCAGCCAGATTTATCTTTGGTAATTTGCCATCGTCTGGTTGATCTTCATTTCCTGTTATTGTGTTTATCATTTTGAATTACCTCCGTCGATATACGACATTTGTAAGAAATAGATGCTTTCCTGAGCATATAAGTTTAAATAGTAGAACTTGCAACTACTGTATGTAGTATATATCCAGACTACAATGGACACGCAAATACTTGAAGATTTAGGGCTTAGTAAAAATGAGGTGAAGGTTTATCTTAAATTAATAGAGCTGGGACCCTCTACTGCTGTTGAAGTTGCAAAAGCATCAAGACTGCACCGCCCGAATGTGTATGATATTCTTAACAAATTATCTAAACGAGGCTTGGTTGCCTATTTCTTGAAAGAAAAGACCAAATATTATGAGGTTGTGGATCCAGAGCAATTGTTTACTCTTCTGAAGGCCAAAGAGATTAACCTGCAAAAACTGATTCCTGAGCTAAAAGTGCTTCAACTGACTGCAAAACCTTCAAGCAATGTTGCTATTTTTGAGGGCATTGTCGGCGCAAGGCGTTTGATGACTGACATGATAAACAACACAAAGGATTTATATGTTCTAGGAGTGCCAAAAGACTATGCCAAGACCCTTGGCGAAGGGTGGGTTAAGGAATGGCACAGGAACCGGGTCAAGAAAAATGTTTGGTTCCACCATATTGTTAATGAGGATTATCATCTTTACAGGATTAAATTATTACGATCCATGAAAAAAACCTCAATCAAATTCCTTCCTAAAGAATATAACTCACCAAATGTATTATGGATATATGACAAAGGCATTGTTCTTAACTTCATGCATCCTTTTGTCTGCATAAGAATTCTTAGCGAAGATGCATCCAAATCTTTCAAGCAGTACTATAAAATGCTTGAAAAAATTGCATTGCCAAAAGCACCGCAAGAAAAATAATTATTTCTTTAAAAACATCAACACTGCTGCAATAAAAAGATATATCCCGAATATCATCTTCAATGTTGCAGAAGGCAAACTGTTTGCAAATATAGCCCCTAAGACTGCGCCAATTAATGACGTGGGTATCAGGAATTTCAGTGCTTTTACATCAATATTGTCAAATTTCCTGTGAAACATTGCTCCTGCAAAAGTGGTCGGCAGGATAACTGTCAAGGATGTTGCGATTGCTTCATGTATGTTTAATCCAAAGAACAAGTTAAGCACTGGAACCAGTATCACTCCTCCGCCTATGCCCAGCAATGCAGAGCCAGAGCCTGCAAAAAGCCCAAGAACAACCAGCAAAGGATAAGCTGTTATCGTGGTGATTGCTTGAGTAGGTATCTTTAAGATGTTGGTCATCTTCAGCCCTGTAAAAACAACAAGCAGAGCAAATATCTTCTTCAGGACCTTGCTGTGTATCTTTTTTGCAAGGACTGCGCCAAACTTCGCTCCAAAAACAGAGCCAATCACCACAAATAATGCAATTTTCCATTTGATATTAGTGCTTTGTATTATATAATGCGAAACTATTCCCACAAAAGCTGTTGGAACAATTGTTGCAAGAGATGTTCCTATTGCTTTTTTCATAGGATAGCAGAAAAACAGCACCAATGCAGGAACCATCAATGCTCCTCCTCCCAAGCCTAGGGCTGCACTGCAAAAACCTGCCAAAAGACCTAAAAAAAGCAATCCAGACTTGCGCAAAGGATATATACATCTCATAAGCAGAACTTTCACAGAATCATTTATAAGACTTTTGATAGAATCAGATAGTCTTGAGCCAGCCACTTATTGTCTGCCAATCTCTTTTCAATCCTGCACAAGCATCTTCAGGCAATGCTGCATTTGCAAGGTCTTCTAATGTTTTTCCAACAACATTCTTAATCTGCCTCACAGTCTCTTTTGTCTTTGAAAAATTATCTATAGAAATAGTCGGAGCATTTTTTGAATATATCCTGCATACAGTTATTGAATTGTTCTGGCACAGATAAGCATCGTATTTTGTCCAGTGTTTCCAAGAATTAACGCCGATATGATACACTGTATCATAGCCAGACAATATTTCGCCTTGATGTTTTGCAAAATTATTCACTTTATTCCAATAAGCCAATGTCTCCCACCTGATAAATAAAAAATAATAAGAATATAAAAAGCTAATGGCTTATCCGTGCCATTCCTGCTTCACTGTCTGGCCATTTGGCAGTTTCATCTCAAAATAGCCTGATTCACCTTCTTCATCAAAATAATAGTCCATTGTTGACTCTCCCATAGGTGTCTGTGCAGTGTATAAGACATGGCATAATCCTGCATATTCTCCTTCTGTCATCAAGCCTTTGACAACCCATTGAGCAGAAGCATCAACATCAGGGCTTGCTGATGAAAACTTCCATTCAGAACCTTCTTTGCACCATTCAGCAGCAGCTTCCATAGTCGGCTCTACTTTTTCAACAATAACCTCCTCAGTAGCTTCCTGATCTGCCATGTTGAATTTTATCTGGCTTTTAGTGACTATTTTTTCTGCTTTTGGAGGCTCTTCTTGCACAGCATCTGCTTTTTGCTCTGCTTTTTCACATCCTGCCAATACAATAATCAACAGAATCATACATAAGACCAACATTCTCTTCATAAGTATCACCCAAGAAGCTGGTTTGTTGTTTTGTTTATATATTTTTTGCTTATGCAGTGCTGCCTGCGAAATTCTCTGATTTGCATGCAGAATCTGATAAATCTGGCTAATATGCGGTTTCTGAAGTAGAACGAAGCGCAGCATTGCTTATGCAACTGTGAAAAAAGCTCCGCTGCCAAAGGTCAGAACTATTGCCAGAATCAAGAATGCTGCATAAACTGCCTTGTTCCATATAAATACTTTATAGCCGTCAAATGCTGGAAAAGGCAATAAATTGAACAATCCAAGCCAGAAGTTTATAGTCATTCCTAATATGCATACTGGCTGTGTAACTGGAATGAAGAATGCAATCAAGCCAAATACTATTCCGACAGCTAGATTGATGACAGGCCCTATCAAAGAGATGTAAGCATTCTTTCTTTTTGTCAAGTAGCCTCTTATGTAAACAGCTCCAGGAGCTGCAAATATGAAGCCGAAGAATGAAAACACCAACGCCAATCCAAGCATGAAGTTATTTGCCCTGAATTCAGCCCAGCAACCGTATTTTTGAGCTAGATACTTGTGCCCTAATTCATGAAATATGAAGCCAATTCCAACTGTGAAAGCAGCTATTGCCACAACAATCAAGAACTTTGGATCCAAAGAAAAACCAGCAAAAGCTATTGCAAAAGCCAAAGAGATTATAATCCAGGCTCTCAATAGATGCTGGATTTCTGTTTTTGAAACTTTCATTGATTAGAAGTCTGTGTTTGGCTTATTTAAATGTTTTTAATATTTTTTAACATCTATCCCTAAAGCAGCCGGGCCAAAACTATTCGGCAACAACTCTCTTAACAACATTCTTTGTACTTTTCCGCCAAGCGTTACAGCTATCACTTCTAGATCTCCTTTGCTGTCAAATTCTGTCAAATCTTGCCTGCACTTGCCGCAAGGAAATTCCGCATCTATGCCTGCCGTAACAACAGCAATCGCCACAAACTCGCGCTCATTCGCAAGTACTGCGGAGTCTAAAGCATATCTTTCAGCATGCGTTGCATCATGAGTTGCTCGTTCTATATTTGCACCGGAGTATATCTGTCCGCTTTTTGCAAGCAGTGCTGCTCCAACAGAATATCCAGAATACGGCGCATATGCAAAATCCCTTGCTTTTGTCGCTCTATAAATTAATTTATCCACTTGTTCTTGCGGTATCATATTCCCACCACACTCAAGAATTCAAATCTACTACTTAAATATTTCGAAAATAAAAATAAAAAAATCTACATGAACTTATTGTAAAGCCATGCAAATATGTATCCGCCAATAAAAGCATCAACAAATCCCCATATTCCGCCGATGACAGAACCGCCTACTGTGGTGGAATATCCTATGTACATTGTTGAGAACAGTTTCTCAAATCCAGTTCCATAGCCGTACGCTGCAGCCAATCCCAGTATCAGGCAGCCAAGGCCCCAAATAATACCTGCTGCCAATGCAAATGCCTTTGGATTCAGGCAAGCGTATGCTTTTGCCGATGGCGCTTTTCTTTTAGCTCTTCTTTTTGCCATTGAATATCACCTCTAAAGTATTATATTTTAAGCAATAGAATCTGGCGTATATAAATGTTTCTAAGATTCTTGATGGTCAAATTAGTTCGAGGAAAAGTATTTAAGCATCCTTTTATTTCTAATTTTTATGAGTGAAAAATTAAAGATAGGCATTGACTGCGATGAACCTCTGGCAGATTTTGGAGCGCATCTATGCCCTTGGATGAATGCAACATATGGAACAGATTACAAAAAAAGTGATATGTTTTCATACAGGCTCTGGGATATCTGGAAATGCTCTAAAGAAGAAGCAGTAAGACGAATAGAACATTTCTATAAAGAAGATGTAGAAAATGTTCCTCCTGCAGAGGGCTCTGTAGCTGCTGTTGATTCGCTTTCAAAAGATCATGAACTGTTAGTAATCACTTCCCGCTTTAACCAAGCAATTCCAAAAACAATCCCTTGGATTAACAAGCATTATCCAAACAAGTTTTCAGAAATAATCTTCACAAAAAATACCACTGCAGATAGCAAAGGAAAAACAAAAGCGCAGATATGCAAAGAATTAGGAGTAGATATACTTATTGAGGATTTTTTAGAATACTCGTTAGACTGCAACAAACTAGGCATTCCAGTAATATTGTTTGACTGCCCATGGAACCAGGACACAGAACTGCCAGAAGGAATGAACAAGCTGCCTTCAGGGATAGTAAGAGCAAAAAACTGGAAAGAAGTTTTGGAAAAAATAGAAATATTTGTTAAAGATAAGAAGAAATTTTTTGAGTTATGATTCAATCTTCAAACATCATACCAATATGAGAGTCCAGTGTCTGATAACGTTTAGAAAATGTTGTTAATTCTTCTATATCTTTTGGCGATGGCTTTTTCCAGCCGACTTTTTCAAAGAATGCGCTGATATATGCTGCTTTATCATTTAAGGCAGGCATCAATGATTCTTGGTACCTATAAATTGCATCTTTCAGCACTTTCTTGAATTGTGCTTTTTGGATATCCCTGAATCTTTCCAGATTTGTTGTGTCTCTTGGATTGATAAGCATTTCCCTGAAATCCCATCTATCAGGGAAGTATAAATCACCTATTTCTTCTGTGTCAATCAAGTACAAGTCTTTACCGTCAAATATTTTGTCATCAAAATCAGAAAAGCCTGCTTTTTTGAGGCCCAGCAGACACAAGGCAGCAAGCATGTTTGCATCCTGCATAATTATTTCTTCTCGATGCGTATCAAAATATTCCTGCGGATCTTTCCCCCCTACTTTCTGCAAAAACAAGAATTCTTCTGCAGCAGATTCATAATAACCAAGTATAGTAGGAACTTTTACACCTTGCTTTGCTAATTTCAGGCTTATATCCATTTCATTTTTAGATGAAACTTTTTCAACTCTGGACAGATTAGTAAGTCTCCAGCTTGGAGGATCGTATAATTTAGAGATATCAACTCGCGAACCTTTGGCGTATACTTCTAGTTTTTCACTGCCACGGCCTATTTCAAACAAATGAATCGGCCTTTTCTTATCTTTCACTAATCTGCTTTTTTTCTCAAAATTGTCTGGCATAAATGTTTCTACAGGAATGTCTGCAAAGTCCTGGTTTATGCGCACTGTTCCATTGGTGTTCAGCCTGTATTGAGTCCACTGGTTATGTTGTTTATCTGGATAATATAAAAACAGTCCTCTTCCTCTTATGTTTTCTGTTCCGCGGTATAGAAATACATTTTCTCCTAATCTTTGCAGGCCATGGAATCCAAACGGCACAGGATCGCATCCTCCGACAAGAGGATGTCTAGTCAGCATAATATTAATTATGTTCAATTCCTCAATCCATCTTTCTGGATTTTTTGCAAGTTCCTCATATATATTGCGATTAAGATTTTCCTCTACAAAATGCAATAAATCTTTTCTGGCTGGAACTCGTTCTACATTGAATTTTATCTCTGCCATGTTCCCCAGAAAATAAGAAAGAAAGTGAGTATTTAAAGCTATTTCTTCTTTTTCTTCTTCTTTTTCTTCTTCTTTTTCTTCTTCTTTTTATCCCGGCATCCGCATGTTGCGCACATAAAAAACACCTCCTTGTATACAATATTTGCAGAACTAATATATATTATTTTGTATTAGAAACATTTAAATAATAAACATGCGAAAATAGTCCTGGTGATGTAAAAATGATGTCAAAAATACCAATAAACATGGACAAGATAGACAAGAAAGATATTGACAAGGAGATTCTAAGGGCTGCTATAATTGCAGAACTAGATGCTGTTAATTTATACGAACAAATGGCTCAGCTCACTGATAATAAGGATCTTAAAGTAATATTAATGGATGTTGCAAAGGAAGAAAAAACTCACGTAGGAGAATTCCAGGCATTGCTTTTAGGCCTTGACAAAGAGCAGGAAAAAGAGCTTGAAGAAGGCAAAAAAGAGGTTGAAGAAGAACTATCAAAAGCATAAAGATGGCAAAAACTTATTCATTGCCAAAACTGCCTTATGCATACAATGCATTAGAGCCGCATATTTCTGAAAAGCAGTTGAAAATCCATCATGACAAGCATCACGCAGGGTATGTAAAAGGCGCAAATGCAATCCTTGAGCAATTAGACAAAGCAAGAAAAGAAAACAAGGATGTTGATCAAAAAGCAATTCTTAAAGCGTTATCATTCAATATAGGCGGGCATTTATTGCATTCATTATTCTGGCCAAACCTTGCTCCAGAAGGCAAAAATGGCGAGCCAAGCAAGGAGTTAAAAGATGCTTTAGAAAAAGAATTCGGCAGCTTTGAAAGGTTTAAAGAAGAATTCACTAAAGCAGCAGCAAGTGTTGAAGGCTCTGGATGGGCTGCTTTGACTTTTTGCAAGAAAACCAACAGGCCAATCATAATGCAGATAGAAAAGCATAATGTCAATATTTATCCAATGTTCACAATATTATTGGTTGTTGATGTCTGGGAACATGCTTATTATTTAGATTATAAGAATGAAAGAGGCAAATTTCTGGAGAATTTCTGGAAGATTGTCAATTGGAATGAAATCAGTACAAGATTTAAGACCACTTGCGGTTAAAGAGGCAGCGCCAAAAACCAGGTTTTTGGCTGGTCTCAAAATTAAAAAAATTTTGAGGTGAAAAAAATGAAAAAATTGGTTTATCCAATCATGCTGGTATTGTTGAGCACTTTTGCTTTAGCTCAAAGCACTGGCTTGATGCATTACAGCGGAAAAGGATCTGGCCTGGACCTGATGATGTTTGTGTATTGGGCAGTTATGGCAGCCATCTTTTCAATAATATTCTGGCTGACATACAAATGGCTGATTAAAAACAAAAAATAAGTAATCTTTAAATAGGTCCCTGCCAACTAATTTGCAGGGGCCAATGAATTTATTAAAATCTGTAAAAAAACTGAAGAATTCTGAAGTAAGCAGGATAGTAGACAAAAGATTGAAAGAATTTGAAGCTGTTCATAAAAAACCTACAAAACAATGGTTCTCTGAATTATGCTTCTGCATCTTGACTGCAAATTCTAAAGCAAAAACAGCGTTAAAGATACAAGATGAACTAAAAGCAAAAGGATTTTGCGAATATTGCTTCAAGGATATACGGAATTCTATAAAGAGAAACAAGCACAGGTTCCATAACAATAAAGCAAAATACATCACAGAAGCAAGATGCCATATAGACATAAAACAAAAAATCAAGAAATTAAAAGAAACAGAAGCAAGAGAGTGGCTGGTAAAGAACATCAAAGGTCTGGGATACAAGGAAGCATCTCATTTTCTTAGAAATGTGGGCTACAAGAACTTAGCTATCTTAGACAGGCATATACTGAATTTGATGAATGAAGAGAAAAAAGCAATGTCAAAAAACAGATATCTCTCAATAGAAAAAAAATTCAAGAAAAAAGCAGACAAATTAAACATGTCTGCAGCTGAACTGGATTTGTACATGTGGTACATGAAGACAGGAGAAATCCTGAAATAATCATTCTTCTTTTGCTTTTTCCTTTAACGCTTTCACAGTCTTCTTGAATGCCTCAATCTGCTTTTCAGTAAGGCTTCCAAACCGAAGATAATTTGCCTTGATATTTCTTAAAAAAATATTCTTCTTGTAGAACTCTTCAGGAATGTCAAACAGTTTTTTCATCTTAGGGTCTTTTATCTCTCCCTCTAATTCTGGCTTCTGGCATTCATAGCATATTGCATATCTCTGCCTGTGAGATATTGTCACATAATTTTTCTTGCATTTATTGCACTTTTGCTTGAATTTAATTGCCATAAAAGAAATAAAAAAAGAAATCCTTTATAAATATTTAGAAAATTAACATTCAACAACCTTTATCTTGAAAATCAGTTTTTTTCCAGCCAAAGGATGATTCATGTCAATCTTGATTTCCTTGTCACCAACTTCCACTATCTTTGCTGGAAATTGAGAGCCATTTGGCAAAGTAATGCCTAAAACCATTCCAACCTTTGGCTCAGGTTCTTTAGGCAGCTGCTCTTTTGGCACTGACTTGATCAATTGAGGATTAGGATCTCCATAAGCATCTTTAGGCTCTAAAGTGATTTCTTTTTCTTCGCCTTTCTTCATCCCGATTACAGCTTTCTCGAAGCCGGGAATTATCTGTTTTGAGCCGACTTCAAACTCTAACGGCTTTCCATGCTTCTCAGAACTGTCAAATACTGTCCCATCTTCTAGTTTTCCTTCATATTCAATTTTTACCTTATCTCCTTCCTTAATTGGCATATTATCAACTCCTATATTAATACCCTCCCAGAACAAGCCTTTATTTAAGTAATTTGTGTTTTCAGCAAAAGATTTTTATATAGGAAGCGCTAAAAACAGCATATTCAGAGGTGATAACGTGAAAAAAATAATATTTGCATTAGCTGCGTTGTTAGTTCTAGCTTTTATTGTTGGTTGCGCTCCACAAGAGCCTGGATATGCAGTATATCCACAGCAGGAGATGCCAGGATATGCACCGCAAGCGTTCATGTCATTGAATTCATGCCACAAAGCATGTATTAATGAAGGATTCCAGCAAGGCACTTGCAAGCCAGTAGGACAAGTAGCCAATGCTGAAGCAGACCTAGGACCTTGCGTAATAGACTATTCAACAAGCTGCGCAATGGAAGGACAGTGCTTCTGCTACTGTTATGGAAGAGCTGGAAACGTACCTACTAAAGGATACTTGCCAAGCTAAAATTTTTTATTTTTTATTCGATATATTAAATTATTTAAGTACGTTATGATTAAGCTCAAGCCCTTCAAACAATCGAAAGGATATTGTGGACCTGCATGTTTAAAGATGGTTCTATCTTCTTATGGAATGAATAAATCAGAGAAGTATTTAGCAAAAATAACAAAAAGCAGTAGAACCAAGGGATGTGATGAGAAAAACATTGTCAAAGCTGCAGAAAAACTTGGTTTTAAAGGATATGTAAAAAAGAATTCCTCAATTAAAGAGATTAAACAATTAGTGAAAAAAGGAATTCCTACAATTGTTGATTGGTTTTCTCCTGAAGAAGCAGGCCACTATTCTGTAGTTGTAGGCTTTGACAAAGATAAAATCATTCTGGCAGATCCACATTTTGGAGAATTTAAAAAACATAAAATTGAATGGTTTAAGGAAAGATGGTTTGATATAGTAAATGATAAATTAATTCTAAGAGAAATCATTGTAATACATTACTAGCATAAGCAAATATCTCATATATCTACACCTATAGTTAATAATTATCTCAACCTTACTGTCTCAAGATTTCTAGGTGCAACTGTCTTTATTCATTTAAGAAAGCTGTTTTAAAGAACAAGTCGTATCCCTGTGTTAATTTCTCATAAGCTTTCGAGGATCTTGACTTAAATCTAAGTAAAAGATTGTCTCTTAAATAACCTAATGCATCTGTCTCTAATTCATAGAACTGCTGAACCTTTCCCAGAAGTGCACCATAAAATTCACCTTGTACTCCGTCGGAAACGCCAGTAAAATCAATAATTAATCTACTACTTTCTAACAAAGATTGTGCTATTTTTTGCTCGATTTCTGAAAAATCGCCACAGGTTATATACGGCTTATCCAGTTTAATTTCAACTGGTGGACTTGCAGGTTTAGTTCTCATAAACATATTAAACACTCCAAACTATTTTAAGTTTTCGGCTTATTTGTGTATTGTTATGCCTATTGCCGTGGTATCATCTGCCAGACCGCCTTGCGGCAATAAATTATCAGTATAAAGAAGTATTTCTGTTATGGTTCTTTCAATATTACCAATATTCGCTTTTATAAACCGGTCTATTCTGCTAAGCTCAAATCCTTTCCTTTCATTAACACCATCTGTGTATGATACTAAAACATCGCCTTTCTTGAGCACAAATTCTTCTGTTTTATACTTTACTTTTTTTAATAACTCCGGCCCTGCTGCGCCTATTACGGGACCAAATGGCTTAATAACAGCGAGTGTGTCTTCTTCGGCCTGATAAAACAGAGTCTGGCCGTCGCCCACACAAGATAAATATGCCGTTGAGTCATCTAAAATAGAAACAAATAATGTAGTAAATGCACTGGCACCTTTCTTTGGTATTAAATACATCTTATCGGATAATCGTTTTGCAATCTCATTAGGAGAGTGTATGCCTTTTTTAATAAAGTCATCTATATATTTTCTCGCAGTAAGAACTGTCAACCCTGCTGAGACCCCGTGATGCATTCCATCCAATCGCCCCAATACGTATTTTCCTGCACCCAATTTACAGAAAAATTGAGTATCGCCGCATACATAAAATCTGCCGCCACTAGATTTAGGCGCAGGAATGCTTCTTCCAAAATAAGATAAATAATCATCTTTAAAAGAACTCGTTTTATTTTTTTCACAATGATTCTCTATAATCAGCTTATTGAGAATAAATTCAATTGTTTCTGCAATCTCTTTCTCAATTTGATCAGAAGCAGGTTCATCAAACAAAGAGAATATTAATTCGCGTAGTTGCGTTTTTGCAGTTCTGTCACCCTGTTGTGCTTTTGTTGTAAGCAATTCAACTCGAGTATCAAGTTCTTCGTCATTCATGCAGCATATTAAGCTTTTGTTAATATTTAAAGCTTGCGTTTTTGGTCACTGGAAAGTGATACTATCTTAATCTTACTGTCTCAAGATTTCTAGGTGCAACTGTCTCAATCCTGCCCTGCTTGTGTATAGAACTAGACAAGTCAAGAACCCTTGAGTTCTCGCCGTGATTCACGATGACTTTCTTTGGCTTTGGATTTACCTTGAACATGAAATTCATCAATTGCTTCCTGTCAGAGTGGTCTGTAATCTCTAACCTGTGAACTTCCAGCTTTATCGGCGTGATTTCCTGCTTTGCACCTATCTTGGTGATTAATTCTCTTTCGCCATGCTGTATCCTATTACCCAGAGAACCTTCTGGCAGGTAACAAGAGAAAATCAAGCTGTTCTTAGGATTGTCAGCAAGATGCTTCAGGTACTCTACAGAAGGGCCGCCAACAAGCATACCAGATGTTGCTAATATGACGCAAGCACCTTCTTCTTCAATGACATTCTTCCTTTCTTTCTGAGAACCGATATGCTTGAAAATAGGTGAAAGAAACGGATTCTGGTCCTTGTGGAAAATCAGTTTCCTGATATTTCTATTAAGGAATTCTGGATATGCTGTATGGATTGCAGTAACATCCCAAACCATTCCATCAATATATACAGGGATTTCCTCTAATTCTCCTGTCCTGATCATGTTTTCTATCATAACCATGACATCCTGAGCCCTTCCAGAACCTAAGACAGGCATCAATATCTTGCCTTTGCGCTTTACAGTTGTCTTTATGATATCCTTGAGGAACTTGTCCTGGTCTTTTGCAGGAGGCAGAACATTCTGCTTTCCGCCATAAGTGGCTTCCATCATCATTGTCTCTAATCTTGGAAAGTCAGTTGCAGCAGGCTCTAGCAAAGCTGTCTTGCCAAACTTCATGTCACCAGTATAAAGAAAGTTATGCAAGCCATTGCCAATATGCAAGTGAGCCATAGCGCTGCCTAAGATGTGGCCGGCATTATATAATGTCAAGCGGACATCAGGAGTTATATCAGTAACTTCCTCAAAATTAAGTGTTACTGTGTGCTTTACCATCTCTTTGATGTCATCTGTGTCATAAACAGGATCCTTGTTCTCTGTCTTCATGATCTTGACATAGTCCAGCAATAATAGAGACATTACATCCCTTGTAGGTGCTGTACAATAAACAGGCCCTCTATAACCGTACTTGAACAAGTATGGAACAAATCCAGAATGATCTAGGTGAGAGTGAGTGACAATAACTGCATCTAATTCTTGGATATTGAATTCAGGAGCATCTAGATAAGGAAATGCATCTTTGTCAGAAGCAACGTTGATGCCGCAGTCTAATATAACTCTAGATTCTGGGGTTTGCAGCAAGACACAGCTTCTGCCGACCTGCCTTGCTCCGCCTAAGAAGGTCAATCTGATCCATTCAGATTTCTTGGCCCTTATCCAGCCGTCATATATCCTGTGGCCCACTTTGTCCAAAAATTTTCTCCTGTACTCAGAGTTCTGGTACAAGACTGCCCTGATGTTTTCTATCAATTGCGAGCGGATAGCAGGGGTTCTCTTGATTAAAGGGACCCACAAGGTCTTTTTTCTTATGTCTTTTAATAAAGCGCCCTGCTTTCCAATGACTAATCCTGGCTTTTCAGCTTCAATTATGACTATACTTCTGTGAGGCTCAAAAATCACCTGAGAAACACCTGCTTCTTCTGGAAGCAGTTTCTTTATCTCTTTTTCAGCCTTCTCCATATCCATTGTTGCACTCGGGTCTGGCCTTAACTCTATCCTTTTCTTGAATTCATCAACGACTTTTTTGATCAAGCCTTGATTATCTAAGAAAAACTTCTTGTCCTTAGTGTACAACACTATGTTCGCACCTTCAAAACCAGCATCACTGATCTTGTCTTTAGGCATGAACTTTAAGATTTCTTTAATTATATCTGCCATAGTAATTTAGAATCATCTAAAGATTCATCTTATGCATCTAGTCTTCCAGTAAGCTCCTTGTCCATGACTTCCTTGACGCCCTTGTCTGTGATGGTCACAACCAATATGCCATCGCCTGAGCTTGGGTCTCTCTGCAGTGCTGCATTGACTGCCTTCACTGCTAATTTGACCCCTTCGTCAATTGAAAGTCCTTTCTTGTAAAGAGCTTCCATGACACCAAGTGCAAACATGCACCCGCTGCCGTCTGTAGTGTAAGTATCGTATTCTGTCACTGAGCCATCAATGCCAAGACCGTATAAATGAGCGCCTGTCTTGTCGTGGCCGCCCAGCAAAAATGCGGCAATCGCAGGAACCATGCTCATCTTCCTGACATTTGAATAAACCAAACCAGCAAGCAAATTTGCTGCTTCCTTGACTGTAGAGTCCCTGTATGTCTGCATGTCTTTCAGCTTCAGTTCTGCCTTGATCAGCTTGGACAGCAATTGAACCTCAGAAACCATTCCAGCAATAGTGACAGCCATATTGTCCGCTATCTGGATTATCTTTCTTGTCTTGGTAAAAGCTATGTACCCTGCAGTCATCCTCTTGTCTGCAGCAAGTACAATACCGTCCTTGCAAACAATTCCGACAGTTGTTGTGCCTGTTTTCGGCACGTTTTTCATCTCTTCTTTGGTCATGATTAAAACCCTTTAAGAATCCTTAACAGCATAGATTAAGTGATAGTATTTAAAGGTTTCGGAAATTTTGCTAAATTTCCAATTTTCGATTAGTTAATGTTTATTTGAGTTTGGATTTGAGTTCTGCAATATAGCTTGGCAAACTTGATTTGACGTTCTCTGGAACAAACTTGCAGGTTAATGCAGTTTCATAAGCATCTATTGCATTTGCAAGTATTTTCTTTTGAGTTCGGCCTAGTTTGCCGCGCTCCCAAGATTTCTGGTTAGTATTTATTGCTTTGTCTCTTAAAAATCGAGCAAGAGAACAATATGCATCGCATGTTTTTCTTATTTTAAGTGCATTTGTAAGAGCCTCAATGGCAACATCATATTTTTTAACTGCTTTCTTGCCTCCGCCTACGCCGCGAATCATTTCCTTTGCATTTTCTGCTTTGATTATAAAATTATCATAAGACGGATCTATCTCAATCCATTTTTGCAAGTAAGAATCAACTAATTCTGCAAATTTTAGTCTTAGTCTTAAAGCGCTTTTAACTTCGTTTTTAGAAGCAAACCTCATGTCAGAAGACGTAGGAGATATTTGACTGTATGCGTCGAAATTAATATTTTTTTCTTCAATAAACATATCAATAAAATTTTTATATGCAGCGCATTTGAAAATAAGTCTATCAACTGGATTTTTAATAATATCTGCTTTTTGGATTGTTGTGTCACATATTTTTTTATATTCTTTAATTAAATCATCAAGCTCTTTGTTTCTTTTAATAACCGTTAGTCGTGCATTATCTTTTCTAAAAGTGCCTATCTTAAAATCTTTTAAACCAAGCAACCCTGCATAAGCAAGCAAATTTGTCGGGTCAATATCCAATACAGACAAATAATCTTTTTCAGATAAATCAACAGGTCTACTATGTTTTAAACGTCCTAATTTAGCATTAGATCTAATCCGTTTATCAACACTTTCATTAGAAACGACTTTTTGAAACAGTTCTTTGGCTTTGCTAGAATTTCCTTTGAAGTTTGCTTCAAGAGCCAAAATATAATTAAAAGCGGGATTTGTTGGATCTGCTTTTTGCTTTATTTCTTGAATTACTTTTAGTATATCTTCTTTTGTTTTGTCTTTGACAAACTGCATAGAATAATCATGCATTTCTATAAAGCGGATTTGTTCTTCGACTGTCTTATCTTTCTTATCTTTTAATCTTTTGATTTCAGCAGAAAGAACTTCCTGAAGAGTCTTTGTCTCTTCTTTCTTGGCTTGGGCATAGGCTTGATTGCCTAATACAGAATCAACTGTCATACTGCCTGGAATAGACAATCCAAGCAATAATGCTATATTCCTAATATTGTTTCCCCAATCCATATTAAGGCTTATAAATACTTACTCATATATAAATCTTTCGCTTTTAGTCACTCAATAGTAGTTATTTATAAGCTGCTCCTAAAATGCTCATGAAGGATATCAGCCCTGCAAAACAGCCTGCAGAGCCTATTAGCGCCCCAATAATCAGATAAGGAGTCTCTGTAAGAACAAAGGGCAACAAGTATAAAACAGCCAGAGAAGCTACTGAAGAGAACAAAATTAAGCAAATTAAGCCCAAAATGAACGCTTTTAAGTATTTTAAGCTAAAAGAACGCGTAAAAAGCTTGCCAAACGCTGCAAAGAAGTTTCTTTTAACTGAAAAGCGCACTAGAGAGGCAGGCAGTATATAAAGCATCAATAAAGTCACTATAGCAAAGCATCCCAAATATATAGGATTTACAGGAAAGCCGATCCACATCGGCACAGTAAATATGACTAACCAAGGCACTGAATAACAAAGCAAAATAATCAAGAAAAGCAGGCCATCAAAGAACATTGCAAGATCCCACTTAGGAAGCTCATATTTCTTGTGATACGCAGTCCTGGCACAAGCTGCCAAGTAGCCATAAACAAACAAGTTAAGCAAAGGCACTGGAAAAAGGACAGTCCCTAAAAGCAGATACAAAAGGTTAGTAAACGGCCTCTTAAAAGCATTGTAAAAATGCATAATTCACCTCTTTCAGGCTTTATAATGCTTTTAAATATAAACATTAGTTGTCACGAAAGAGTGGTTAAAATAGAAACCTTTAAATACTAGTGAACAATAAATAGAGCTAAAGGGTGGAAAATGAGTTATACACTAGAATCATTATCAAACAGCAGGGATGTCATGGTACTTCAAAAAGTAGATAATCCTGTTTCTTTAGATCTATTAGATAAGCAAGTGGATTTTGGCGTCATGCTAGACCCTCATTTTACTGCAATACAACTAAGGATGGAAAAAGAATTAGAACAAACTACACAAATAATTCCAGACTGGAAAAACTATGACCGAATTCGTGAGGCAAAGCAAGATATAAATGAAGGAAACATAGACAGAAAGCTGGTAATGGTAATCAAGAAATCAAAGATTCCTGGATATGAAGATTATCACGAAGCTGAATTTAAGATTGCAGAAACAAAAGGCGGCAAAACAAGCTGCATTGATGCTGCAATGGGAGGATTTATTGTCGCAAAAAACCTTGAAGAGCTAACACTTGAAGACGAAATCAAGAGAACTGCTGATTTAATAGGCGAAAAATACCTTAAAGACTTGCCAGAAGTAAGATTCAAGCCAGAGAGATATATATTTGGATTTCAGGCAGACAATCTTCGTAAAGAAGACGGCAAAGAAGTAGCAGACATCCTTTTGAAGTTACTTAAACGAAGAGACAATAAAGAATATGGAACTTTGCAAGAATATTGGCAACACATTGTCCGGCCAAGCATATTAAGTGATGAATTAACTTTAGCTGAAAAAAATATCTTGCTAACAGAATATACACGCGATATTGCTAGATGCTGCAAAGATCTTGAAGACCAACCTGTTTATAGAAGAACAATTAATGCTTTAGTCAGGATAAGCGATCTATTGGAAACTGCATGGAAAAACCCTGAAAAATACAAAATACAAAAACAAGAGAAATTTCATGGCATAAAGAATTTAGGCAAAAATATGCCTAAAGACATCAAAAGATTGATAGTCAAAGGCCCGCTTGAAAGATTTTTCTTGAATTCTAATGTTATATTCCAGCTTTATACAAGAGAAAACCAGGGAAAACTAGCTAAAGAAAACAGCAATGATTTGGGCCCGCACGGACCATTATCCAAGCAAGATCCGTATTGGGCGCAAATAACATGCGAAGTGATTTATGATAGAGGAGAGTGAACATGAAAGCATATTTTTCAGAAAAATACTATGTGGATGGAAGATTCCCAGTATCTTTAAGCAAATTCGGATTAACAATGCATGCCATAAGAGAAACAGGAATCCCTTTTATAGAGAAAGAACCAGAAATGATTTCAGATGAAGACATACTGCGGGTGCACACCCCCGAATATCTAGAAGCTATTAAAACAGGGGTTCCAAGAACACTTGCAGAGTCTAACAGCATGAAATGGTCTCCAAGATTTGCCGAGACCGCTTATTTAATGGCAGGAGGCATGTATCAATCAGCAAAAGCTGCCTTAGAAGACAGGATTGCAACAAATACAGCCGCAGGATTTCATCATGCCTTGCCAGAGAGAGGGCTTTGTTTCTGCACATTAAACAGTTTTGCAATTGCTATCAAGAAATTACAGGCAGAAGGCAAAATAAAGAAAGCAATGGTGCTTGATTGCGACCTTCATTACGGCAATGGCGCTGCAAGAATATTCCAAGACGATGATTCTGTATTCACATTCTCGCTATACGGCAAGGATATTGCAGCATTTCCTTATGAAGACACAAAAACTTCCAAGACAATAAAACTGCCAAGCGGAACCACCGGCAAAGAATATTTGCAGGAGTTGGAAAAAAACATACCAAAGATACTGGCTGAATTCAAACCAGAACTCATAATCTACAATGCAGGTGCAGATCCTCACGAAGATGATGATTTGTCTAATTTAAACCTGTCTACAGAAGACATGGCAGAAAGAGACAGGCTTGTTTTCCAGATGGCTAAAGATAACGGCGTGCCAATAACCTATTCTTTGGGCGGCGGATACAACAAGAAAGACTTCAGCAAAGTCATTGCAATCCACAGAAATACATTTGTTAAAGCAGCTGAAGTTTTTGGATTGAAGAAAACAAGTTGATGCTAACAGAGGATTTTAAAAACAATTAGAAAATGGACAAAAGCAAATATTTTGGATGCATATACGGTCTTGCTATAGGTGATGCTCTAGGATTTCCAATTGAAAACACCAACATAATGACCCTTTTGTTTAATACAGACGGCAAAGGCATCACAGATTTTGTGCGCCCACATATGGGCCCGTTTAAATTAAAAATCGGCAGTTATAGCGACGACACACAACTAAGTCTGGCAATTGCAAAAGCGCTGTTAAACAGCGATTTAGAAGATTACGATATAAATGAGATCATGGATAATGTATCAAAAGAATTTATTGATTGGTATTTTAATTCAAATTATCGAAATCCAGGACATGCTTGCACTGTTAGTGCCTGGAATCTTGAAATAGGAAAACATTGGAGCGAATCAGCAGCAGAATCGATATATCTGCACCCTGATTCAAAAGGTTCTGGGGCGGCAATGAGAACTGCTCCGATTGGATTAATGTTTCACGATGATTTAGATAAATTAATTGAAGTTGCATCTACGTCAAGCAAATGCACACACCCTCATCCAACTGCAATTTCTGCAGGGATAGCCACAGCATATTTAACATCTCTTGCATTACAAGGCGTAAACCCTAATGAATGGATAGGAAAAATCCAAGAATTAGACTGTTTTAATGATGAATTCAAGACAAAGATAAAACAGCTGGAAGATCTTATTCCACTAGAAAATAAATATCTCGCGCTTTCAAGAATTGGGGAGGGCTGGAAAGCAGAAGAAGTGGTTGCAACTGCGCTATATTCGGTTCTAAAACATCCCTTAGATTATGAAAAAGCGGTTTTGCAGGGCGCAAATACAAACGGAGATTCTGATTCGATTGCATGCATTGCCGGAGCAATAAGCGGTGCATACAACGGAGTTGAAAACATACCTGAAAGATGGATTAAAAATGTTGAAGATGCAGAACTTCTAAGAAAAACCGCTGAATTATTGTATGAAAAAAAGGCAAGATTGAAAGAAATTAAATTATTGCAGCAGCAACTTGCCCAGTAATAACAGTAGTTGTCTCTGCAGCAATCGAGCCTCTCGGAGTCAATTCAACATTTCTCGCTTCATTGCTCCAAGTAATCATTGAATCAAGATTGCTCTCAAAATCGTCAAGGTTTTGCCTGACTCTTAATACAGTATCTGCAACATTCTCTTCTGACATTCCTGATTTTGTCAATCTGCTCGCTAAATCATTGAAGAAATTAGGATCTTCTCTTATGCTTTTCACTTTTGCAAATGCTTTCTCAAAGTCTGCAACTGAAAGCGCTTCTTGCCCAGCATCTCCTAACTTATACATATGCGGCAGATGTGGTGTTGCAGTATTGGCCCTTAATTGATCCATAAACAGTCCCCTGCCATCGCCAGTCAAATAATCAAAGTGCCTGCGCCTGAATAACTGCTCCATATCAACAAAACCAAGCTTTCCTTCTGGATTAAACAATACATTGCCGTAATGCATGTCAGTCATGCCAAACACTAAGTCCATTACAGCCAAGTCTGCTCTCTGGTCAGGAGTTATACGCGCAAATTTCCTGCTGTCCATCTTAACATCTGGCAAGAACTCAGACAATAGATGATACTGGCCGTCTTTGCCGAAATAAGCAGTTGCATCAGGTGCAATGACATCTGGGAAATAAGATTTAACTATGTCTCTTCCAGCAAGTTCTGAATGCAGCCTGTAAATATCCTCAGGCATGTCCTTGAACGGCTTTCGAGCAAATTCCTCGCCTTTGATGCTTATCTTCTTCGCGCCTCTCATTCCACCAAGAGGTTCTCCTGCTAATTCTGTAGGCTCAACACCAAACCTGTTGACAATGCCTTCTAAAGAATCCATCTTATTTGTCAAGATAGTTTTTCCTGCGGCTGACGGTGTTGCGAGAGATACTCTTCTGCCTGCATCTGCTCCTGCATCTTTGATATTCATCATTTGTCTCTTGATTCCTGTGCGGAAATTGTACATTGCAGCTTCGGCATCTTCTACCTGCGTTATGGGCTTGAATCCTTCTGCATTAGTTATGATTATATCCCCTTTCTTGAACCTGCCAGCATCTTCAGTTGCAATCACGAATCTCAAATCATCTGGGACATAACCTGCTTCCAGTATTGCATCTCTTGCTTCTCCTAACTGGTCAATGGTTTTCTGAGATATCAATGATTTTTCAGCATCAGTTAATTCATCCAAGGTTTTGCCTTTGAAATCTTCCAGTATGTAAGCAGGATTGCCTCCAATATCTGCTTTACTGACTACTTTATTCACAGGAACGCCTATTTCATCTAATTTATTAAGAGATTCGATTTCATTATCAAACTGCTTTGTTAACTCTCTCCAGATTGTTTTCTCATCTGCAGCTCCTGTAGGCCATTGCCTGTAAACCTTTACAATCACTTCTTCACCTGTTTCTTTTGCGCCAATAAATGTTCCTGCTGTTTCATCTTCAAGGCTTACTATCTTTTTAAGAGTAATTTTCTCACCTTGAGAATATGGTATAGAATAATCAATAAACTCGTCCTTGAAATAAGTGTCAAAGTGCGGCCTGATCATTTCAAGTGCTTCTTCATGCCTGCCTTCTGCTGCCAATCTTTCAGCAGCATCTTCCATGCTTCTCCAAGTGAGGTCTTCTGCCAAATCTGGACTTACGCCTTTTTCTTTCAGATGCGTTCGCAGTATATCCTTTATTTCATCTGTAGAAGCGCCTCTCCCTGACATGTCTAAAACAAAGTCTCCTCCAACATCTCTTTTAATCATTACATCTTTTGGCTCAGGCAGTTTTTCCTTAGGCACGTATAGTTTTGTGACTTCTTCAGGCGGTGCTTTTGGCGTTACAGGAACGCCAGGAACCTCTGCAACAGGCTTTTTAGTGTAATGCGAATTTATCCTGCCTTCCAAGTAATCCATTGCATTCTCATATCTTTTCAGGACTGCTTCAGGATCTTTAGGCAGGCTTTTCTTAGCAACATAACTTTCAGACCAATCCATATTCTTTACATGATTCAAGAAATCATCTTTAACCACAGTCCATCTGGCAGATGCCTGCGGTCCTGAATATAATTCATAAAGCTTTGCAGAGCCAATCTCTCCTGAATTGCCTGTGAACCAGAACAAGAAGTCTTTTTCTTCTTCTAATAATGGGCCTCCTAGTTCTCCTTTCATTATTCCCCTGCCAAACTCTCTCGCATCCTTGCCTGTAAACTGGTACATGAATCCTTGGTTCATGTTAGATTTATCCAGCATCTTGAATCCAGCGATTTCATCAGCAGATAATGAAACCTTGCTTTTAGAAGCAATGCTTATCAACTCAGCAGGATCATCTCCCCGCAACAAACCTCTCATAAAGTCTGGATTATCAAACAAGACATTTGCAGAATCTCCCAAGTAATGCTTCATTGCAAGACCATAAGTATCCATTGCTTTTTCATAATCATCAACAACAAATGGAGAGCCAATCTTTTGATGCGTTCCAAGCGGTGTTGGCAACTTATTATTCAATAATTTCATCCTGAGCATTGCGCCTTCTGCTGCAGCTTCTTTAATCTGACCTTCTATTTTTACTTTCTCAACATTTATTTCAGCCAAATCCTCGCGCCATTTATTGAAATCACTTATTTCTTCAGGCGGTTTGTTATATAATTCATCATATCTTCTGACTGTGTCATCTAATTCTGACTGCAGATTTTTCATGCGCGTTTCAGCAGCAGAATATTGCATGTTTAAGTCTTCGAAAGAGCCAGCAGGTGGCTTTTCAGCAACAGACATCTTAGCAGCATCCTCTCTTACATTTGATGCAATTTTAATAATATCCGGATCTTCAGCAGCCAAAGCTTCTCCATATGCAACAAGCGGAGTTTCTTTTGGTGTAACCACGCCATCTTCAACAGCCTCTTTAACCATCTCCAAGCCAGTATCTTTTCTTGTAAACTTATTTGTAACAATTTCTGTTCCAACATCATCCCCAACTTCTTTAAATATTGCTCTGATATCATCATCTGTAACTTCGCTTAAAGGAACGCCTCTTTCTCTAGCTACAGCCTCTTTCAAAGCATCTTTCGTAGGCTGATCAAGAGTATCATAAAGTTCATCATGTTGCCTAGCTATCTTTTTGAGCGCAGCATCCTCCGGAGTCTGACCTGGACCTGGTATTTCACAAGTACATACCTCAGAAGCCTTGCGTAGTCCATCAGCAAGATCTTCTCGCACTTCTGGATTCAAATCAGGGAAATTGCTATCAATCTTCTCATCAACAACTGTTCTAACATATTCTTCAGCAGAGAATTCTTCTGCTTTTTGGATAGCTTTAAACTGATCTTCTTCAGGGACATGCACAACAGTGCCTTCTGGAATCTCCAAATCACCTCGTATGCTCGTGTACAGCTCTGTCTGCTCTTCCATCACCTTGCTTTTTTCAGGAACAAGTTTCTTTAATTGTTCATCTGCCCGCTCTATGCGGGATTCTGCCTGCCACCCTAACTCGTCTTTATGCTCAAGAGCATATGCCTTTCTTTCTTTCCAATAAGTAATCTCGTCATCGTACGCCCGTGCAATCTTCTGCGATTCCTCATATTTTGCTTCAGGAAGACTTCTGCCAGTTTTCTTTACATTCTCTTCACCAAAACCATCTAAACCTTTTTTCCTGAAATCCTCAAGATAAGCATTTCGCCTTGTTTGCAAAGAAGACTTTGCATCAGAAGCACCTAATCTCAATTGGTCACCAGTTTCTAAATTAACCAAAACATCAGGATCCTCAGGATCAATCTTCCAGCCAATATCACTATCCAAAGCGTTCCTCACTTCAACAGGAGTCTCAACCTTAGGAGGAGCACCAACTTCTGCTACAGCTCTCTTAGGGAGTTCAACTTCAGGAACTTTTGGCGCTTCTGGAACAGGCACTTTTTTCGCTTCATATACAGGCACAAACTTCTGATTCTTATAATCAACCAGGTATATCGCCTGAGTAGCTTCCGGAGGAAGATCTTTAGGCGTGATAAAAGTGCCGTCACCTGCTGCTTTCCATCCATATTTTACTTCATCAGGATCAATAACCATGATTACTCCTACTTTATTATTTTTATAAACCGGATTGCCATAATCTAAAGCATTATTAATTCCGCCTAATCTGCCTTTAATGCCTTCATATCCATGTTCTGGTTTGCTCCATGCAGAATTAACATTAATCACCCCTTCATGCGTGTATTTAGTCAAATGGCCTTCTTCAGCAATAGTATTCAAAACATTCTCAACTTCATTTTTATCAAGCCTCACGCCTCTAAAGTAACTTTCAGGATATTTATCTAGGATAGGATGACTCTTAACACCCCACAAATCACCTTTTTGCACAGGCTCACCATACATCCATTGGAATTTATCATATTCCAAATATTCATCTATACCAACAACCGCTTCATCAAGTTGGCCTTCTACTTTTTTAAAGCCTGACTTAATCTCTTCACCAACCTTAATACGTGGAGATACTTTAGGAACCGGCGGCGCAACTTCAGGGGCTTTAGGCACTGCTTCTGGAATTTTAGGAGCTTCAGGAATAGGAGGCGCGACTTCAGGAACTACTGGTTTCTCAACAGGCAGTTCTGGCTGCTTTGCTTTCCATTCATAGTACGACGATTTTGCTTTATAATTATCTAAATCTAATTTAAGGTAATCAGGCACTTGTCCGGGGAATTCCCTGCCTTTAAGCATATCATCAATCTCTGCCGGTGTAAAGACAGGCGTTCCATCAGCATATTGTATGCTTTCTAAATGGATAACTGCTGCATCTCTGGAATAGCCTGAGTGCACCATGCTGTCAACCATATCATCACCATGCAGTCTAGGAGAAACCCATCCTTCTACATCATATCCCCGCATAGTCTTCAGTGTCTTTTCTCCTTTTTCTCCTTGATATAAATCCATAACGGCGTAATGTATATATTCGTCTCTCATTGCAGCAGGCATCCTGCCGAGTGGTTCTGTGTTTGCAGTCTTCAAAACACCGCCATACTTAACCTTAGCACCCTTTAATGTGGCTGGATGCACTGGCCGCGTGATAATCATATTATCTGGGAAATTCATTTCCATCAATTTACGAGTCGTATCTGTCAATGGTTTGCCCAGTCCTTTTCCTCTGAATGGCACTTCTAATTCAATCAAGCCTAATTTAATCGCATCACCTTCCTTGAAGAACGCATCTGTTCCTCTTAATGCATCTTCGCCGTGCATAAAAGAAATTTGATATCTGCCAATCTCAGTATCGCCAACCTTAAAAACCGCTCTATATGTAGTATCATGAGGAGCGGTTGGCGGAACTAAATTAACACTAACATCACCATCAAGCGCGATTCCTGTTTGTTTCAATGCATCTTTAACTTGCTCATTATTTTTCCAATCAGCAAGGACTTTTCCTAGGTCTTCTTCAAATCCTTTAGTATACGCTGCTCTTCTGACCTCAATAGGCGGCAGTTCTTTAGGAGGCGCAACTTCAGGAACCTTAGGCACTTCTGCAGGAGGCGCTTCAGCAGCAACTCTCTTGGCAGCATCTTTTGCGTCATCAATTACTTTTTCTATCTTGGCCACGCGGTCTGGAGGAAGCCCAGAGTGTTTTAGTATTCCTTCTGCTTCGTAGATCTTCTGGATATCACCTGGCGCTAATTCAACTCCTTTTGATTCAAACCATTTTGCCACAGCGTTATATTCCCAATCTGGATTCTTGAATAATTCGCTTGCAAAGTCTTCTGCAAACTGATCAAGTTCAGCATCATCAACTGTTCTTCCAAGATTTTCCTCAATCCTTGCGCGAAGCTCAGGGTCTTTTAATGCAGATTTGGCCTGCCCTGCCAGTTTATCCTCTACCATTGCTCCAAATTCACAAGGAGAGCCGCATGATGAAGTCTTAGGCGGAAGCGTATCGTCAAGATCATCTTTTACTTTTGGATTAGATGCAAATTCATTCATCTCAGAAGCATCATCGATTGCTTTTAGTTCTGCAGAATCTGCAGCTGCTTTTGATTCTTCTGCAGCTTCTTTAGCCAAGCGTGCGTCTTCATCTGGCAAAGGAACAGGTCTTTCTACTTCAACTTTTGGCTGTGTTTCTACAAACGCTGCATTCCTTTCTGTATATAATATATCTTCTTCTCTAGATATTTTTCTGTATTCTCCATTCAGTCTTTCTAGTTCTGCTTCTTTTGCTTCAGCAAGTTTTATATCTCCTTCTGCACGCGCCTTGCCAGCTTCTTCGCGAGCTTTGGCAGCCTGCTGCTTAACATCATCAAAGCGAGCCTTCTGACCTTCATATAATTTGGCAGTCTCTTCATATTTGGCCTGCTCAAACGGAATGTCTTTTTCTATAGCAGTTTTTCTAGCATTGAAATCAAGCCCTTCCTTGAATGCCTCGTCATGAGCTTCTTGCAAGGCCTTCTTCTTTTTTATCAAGCTTCTTTCTTCACGCCTGTGCTCAAGAGAAATCTTCCTCCATTCTTCTGCTTCTGCTGGCTGTCCACGCAGCTCAGCTCTTTTAGCTTCTCTTGCGGCAGCTTTTCTCTTGGTACTTTGCTCGAATATATCATCAGTATAATCATTATATACCTCATCAAAGCGCTTTTCAACGCCTAATGAATCCTCAAACACTAATCTGCCTTCAGCATCTCCTTTCAGCTTAAAGTCATTATCCGCGGCAAACTGTTTTAACTTATCACTATCTATACTGCCTCTTCTTACAGCATTCTCAACATAGTTCTCAGCATGCGTCTTCAATGCTGCCCGCGCATCGACCATACGGCCTTTTGCATCTCTGAACACATCATAAGATTTTATTCCTAACTCATCTCCATATTCTGCAACTGCTGCACTGCGCATATCTTTTGTAATCTCAACATCTGGGCCAATCTTTCCTTTGGCTCTCAACAAGTCATCAACATCATCATAAGTGGCTGGCTTGAACCTTCCGTCTGGCGTTCCAATCCTGAACATTTCATCTGCTTTTACACCAGCATCATCCAGCGCAGCCATTCTCGCAGTTCTTGGCGGCATTGCTTTTGGAGGCTGTGCAGCCAGTAATCTTAAGTCTTCATCTACCTGGTTGATTTGAGCCCTAACATCAGAAAGCCGCACATACGCTTCTCCAAATTCATCTGCAAACTGCAGGTTTTCCTCTGCAAACCGAGGACTGAATGCTTCATCTCCATATTGTTCAAAGTATTTAGTAAGGACTGCATCAAGCTCGTTTTCAATTGCTTTCTCTTGGCTGCGCAGGTTCGCAAGGTTTTCAGGAGTGGCTTCTACAACAGGAGCAGGCTTTTCTGCAGCAACTCTCTTAGCAGCCTCTGACAATTGCTCCTGAACCTGCGCTTCTTTGCGCGCAGCATTCTTCAAGGCATCATCTGCCTGCTGCACCCCCCTTGCATTTTCCACTGTTGGAGATGCCTCAAAATTCTTCCGCATGTCTGTAAGATGATCCTCTATTCTTTCAACATCCTTGCCAATGTCATCTGCTTTTCCAGCAAGGAATCCTGGGGTTGTTTTCTCAGCAGTGCCCGGCTTTCTTGCTTTCAACATTTTATTGGCGCGGTCTGCTGTTTTTGCAGCTTGTTTGAGACTGTTTCTTGCATCATCAAGCTTATTAAAAGCATTACCCACATTTTTTAATCTGTTATTTAAAACAGTTTGAGCATCATCAAATGTTTTTCGCGCAGTATTTAATGCATCTGTAGCTTCTTTAATTCCTTTTTGTGCTTTTCTTGCATTTTCCAGATTATTTTGTGCTCTTGCCACTGCACTTCTTGCTTGTTCAAAGTTCTTTCTTACACCAGTAATATCTTCTGCTTTGCTGATTTTTCCTAAATTCTTTTCAGCTTCAAAGAAAGACTTTCTTTGCGCATCTGTTGCTTCATACCAGGATTTGAATTTTTTAGTGCCAAGACCTTTCTCATATCTGAATTTTTCAACTTTTTGGCTCCACCTTTCAAAGTTCCAGTTCCACAAGTCTTCTGCCTGGCCTACCCAAGATGAATATTCTATGCCTTTCAAGGCATTTTCAGCATTATTAAGATTATTCTTGGCTGCTTTAAGCGCGTCAAATGCATCATCGACACCTTCGCCAGTTTTGCGTGCATTTTTAACCCTGTTTAATGCAGTTCTGTACGCATCATAAGCATCATCAACTGCTTTTTGCCCGGCACGACCCTGACTATCAAGATGCCTGTGTTTTGTAACGAATCCTTTCTCTTTATTAAGCGCATTAGCAGCATCTTTTAACTCATCTATCTGATTCTCCATCTTAGAAATGCGGCTTCTGGCTTTCTTGATTTCCTTGAATAATTTTTGGCCTTTTTTGCTTGCCTTGCCTGCATCACCCAAGCCATCAAATTCATTTTGCATTCTTTTTAAGTCATCAAGCTTGTTGCCCCAGTTTCTTTCTAGATCAGCAATATCATCTGCAGCTGCGCGTGTTCCTTGGCCGCCAAAGTTTTTATTCAGGCCGTTCTCAATCCAACCATACCAAGTCTCTTTAGAAGCAGCATCTTTCAGCCTCTTCAGCTCTTTGTAAGCATCATCCAGTTTCCCGCTTAATTTGGCAATGTCATCAGTTTTATCCAAAAGTTTTGCATCATCTAAGTTTCTGCTTAAATCTGCAATATCATCCAGCGTACCTGCAATATCATCGCCAAAACTTGTTCCTTTAAACCATTTCTTGGTTCCCCATCTTCCAACTGCACTGGCTGCCTTCTTGGTAGCACGCGCTGCATCCCCTATCTTATCAGCCACATACGCACCCGCATTAAATGCTTTGGCAACAGTCTTGAATTTTGTCGCCTTGGCAGCTTTTCTGAGGGCATCTGCTGTTTTAGTTATCTTAGCAAGAGTTGTTCCAGATTTAGCAAGCGCAAAAGTTCCTAAAGCCAATAAATTTAATGGATCCAATAAAACATCTGCTACTGCCCTCCCAATATCGCGATTCGCTTTAGATATATCAAGCTGGTTCTGGGCAGTTTTAGCCATCTCAACTAAATAACCGCTTTGCAGCAGGTTTGCAGCAAGATTATAGTCTTTAGCTGCTCCTTCTAAATCGCCCCAGCTTTCTTTCATGGTTCCCATGACAAAGAAACCCATATTGAAATCATCTGGATGGAAAGTTCCGTCAACTTTCTTGGCAAGGGCCTCTCCAAACGTGCCGAAGTACATGCCGAAGTTCCTCATATCCTCATCTGAGAATTCAGACTCATCAATACCCATTGCCTTGAAAAAGTCCCTTACAAAGTCTGCATCAGGCGTAGTTGCTCTTTTTCTTATGCTGTCAAGGAAAGGGCCGTGATTAAATACCTCATCCAGGCTCTTGCCTTGCGCATTAAGCGCCTTGCGCAATTCATTGAAAACTTCAAGACCGTTAAGCATATCTTTTGCAAGCTGCTCGCTCTTTCTTGCTGATTCTTTATCTTCTTTTTCAAAAATCCAGGTCTCCCAGAAAGAAATGCTCTTAAAGCCAGACTCCTCGTCTTTCTTGAAAAATTCAACCCAGTTCCCTGTCGCTTCTGCAAGCATTGTCCCAACACGCCGCTTTTCATCTTCAATCATGCGATCTTCAACTTCTATGCGCAATTCCTGTATTTCATCCAGCATTCTTTTTTCTTCTTTAAGCAAATCATTTTTTTCGTTTTTCAGCTTGTTTTCTTCTGCATCTAACTCAGCCCTTTTCCTGGAATTTTCTTCGCTTCTTCTTTTAAACTCTTCACGGGAAATCTCTCCTTCCCTGCTTAGTCTATTAATTTCCTCAAGTTCTGCTAAAAGCGCATTTTTTTCTTGCGGAATTTCCTTAAGCCGCTTGTCAATCTGATTTATTCTTTTTTGAATTTGCTGAACTTTAGCTTTTGCGTTGTTTAAAGACTTGAACATCGTTTCATCAGTAAGCACCCTGCCAGCCCAAAGCAAGGCATCAAGCCGATGGCTTTGTAAGTTACTCGCTTTTGCTTCAGAATTAATATCACTTCCTAACCTTGCAAGATTAGTATCAACATTTTTTATTGCCTTATCTATTTGACTTTGAGTATCGAATTTTTTATTGAAATATGCTGCCCAAGGACTGGCTGTTTCTTTTGCAGCATAGCCGGTAATATCTGCTATTGCTGCAGGCGTAGGCAAAGGAGCTGGCGGGGTGGGCGCAAAAGCCTGTTCCATAGCTGCAGATGCGCCCTCGCCAAAAGGACCAATAGGACCTAATTGAGGAGGCGGAGCTGCTTCTGGCGGTTCTTGCACAGGAATATCCCCTATTCTCGGGCCTGTATAAGACTGTGAATGCTCTTCTAATGTTTTAACAGTCTTTTGAATCTTGCCTAATTCCTCAAAACTATACATGTCTGCCTCATTTTTTTGTTTAAAAACTTGCAGCCTTGCCAAATTCTCCCTGGCTCTTCTGAATAACTGCCCTTTCTTTTTCATGGTCTCCATCCAGAAATCAAAAGGCGGAGGATTCTCATCCACAAATAAGTTGAAATTAAAAGAAGCAGCAGCTTCTTTTGCTGTCGCCTGTGTATGGCTTCCTTTCTTGCCAGGCAGCAAGTCACCTAAAGCACCATTAACAACATTACCGCCGGCATCAAATGCAACAGGGAAGTCTACAACTCCTGCAAACTTTGGCGGCGTCCCATCTGCTGCAGCAGTATGGGCAGAATTTGAAGGAGTGCCTGCAACCAGCCCTTTCATCACTCTTTCTGTATCTTTATTGAATTTATCCAGGAAATCTTTTTTCTCAGAATCTTTCAAAAATTCAAAGAACGCTCTTTTTCTTTCATTTGCCATATGGGGCGCCAATCCAGGAGCCTCCATCTTCATCTTCTTTAACTCATCAAACATATCCTCAACTTCTTTTTTTGCCTCATCAATGCGTTCACGTTCCTGATCTATGAATTTCTTTATATCTGCAAGTTCTTTGTTTGCTTTGTCAACTTGTTTAGCAAGATTTTGTTTAGCCTTGTCTAAATCGCCTTTGCGGTCATTAATCACGTTTTCCAAGCGCCTGACAGAATCGCCCAACTGTTCTTTATAATCTCCAAATTTAGGCTGTTCATCTATTGCTGCATCCAATGTCATTGCTATTGGAGATAAATACTTAAATGGACCAATTGCATCTATTGCACTTTTGATCTTACCTAAAGGCGATTCAGTAGCTCCAACACCAGGTTTTGTTTTAGCGTGCGCATCTTTCAAGCGCCCTAATTCATCTTGCATAGTCTGTATTGCTTCTTGTATATGATTAACAACTTGCTTTGCGGCACCCACAGTCAAAGGATTACTATCTTCGTCAAACTCCGGCAGGCCTTGATTGCCTGCAAATTCTCTTGCCTTGTCAACCTGGTCAGCAACTGCGCGAGCATATCCCATTGGATTATTATAATCTAATTCCTGAGAAAGATGCTTCTTAATCCTGTCACGCAAATTTTCCTTGTCCTTGATATCCTTCCATATCTTGTCTGCATCGGGCCCTTTGAATTTGCCATTCCAAATAAGGTCCTCAAATAATGCCTGCTGTCTTTGGCGAATATCAGCAGGACTTGCTCCTAGTTTTTGCCATGTCGCGGCCATTGCCTTGACATCTTGTATAAGCTTCTCATTTTCTCCTTTTAACTGCACGTGCTTTGTTTCATCATCCCATTGATTAGGATCTGGATGCAAAGTCCTGTCAGCATGGTTGCTGAGGTATTCTAACTTCGCAGAATTCGCATTACCAACTGCAATATCAAAATCTCTTTGCTGTTCATCTGTAAAACCGCCTTTGTAAAGTGTCTGGGAATATTTTTTCTTGGCAGCATCTAAATCTGCCTTTGCCTTATCTAGATTTTCCTTGGCCTTTTTGAGATTCGCTTTAGCATTATTCACAGCATTAGGATCGTCTCTTAATTTGGGATCTGATAAGACTACTTCAAGAGCTTTTCTTGCACTTGTGTGCGCCTTATATGCATCATCATAACCCCTTTGCGCTTTACCAACTGTCTGGGTATGTCGTTTCTTAGCATCGCCAGAAGTCCCCTTAGGAATAAAACCTTTGCCATGTGGGTCAGGAACATACTGTTTGCCCGTCTTGTCCTTCCAAGTACGCGGGTCGCTTTTAACATATACTTCCTGTGGGCCTGCCTTGCCGCCATTATCATTGATAATTTTGGTCAATACTGCTTCAACAAGAGCATCACTTGCTTTATCAGGATCTGATATTTTTTCAAATGCGCCTTTAAATGAGCTCTTATCAAAAGTAATTTCAACTTCACACATACCTGCTCCCTGTTCTTCACCCAGTTCTGTCACACCGATTGATAACGGCAATACAGGGCCGGCATTTCCTGAAGATTGATCAGGAGAAGGGGGCGGCGGTGTAGGCACTACTGCACCAGTAATGTCTAAAACTGCTTTGCCTGCAGGCGATGATGCTTTGCCACCGCCAGTAGGCGTGGGCGCCTTGCTGCAAGGCATCTTTAACTTAACAGTAAATCTATTATCTTTTGTTTCTTTATATTCGCCAGCAAAACCCATGAAACCAATGTTTCTTTTTCTGACAACTGGCTGCAAGTCCACAGCAGCAGCATTTTTATTGAGCACATCAGTTAATCCTATTTTTATCTCAGTATCCTCCTCTTCTTCATCCACTTGCCGAATAGTTATATCTAAATCTCCAGATTTAACTGCTGCACTTCTATCATGGTTTGAAATACCTATCTGGCTTGAATCCTGAAATATTCTTTTCCCATCCGGCGGAGCATCCATCGGTGCTTCAGGAATCGGAGGAAATTTCCAGCATTTTTTTCTTGTTATGCCGCATTCTTCCTCTCCTTCGCCTTCTTCTGGAGCACCATCTTCTGGAACTCCTTCTTCTCCTTCTTCTGGAGCTCCTTCTTCAGGCAATAAAGGCAATGGGGCCGGGCCTGTACCTACTGGCTCTATTCCTCCTTCTTCCAGCACACCTGCAACTGCAGAGCCTGTTATTGCTACAGCACCAAATGTAGGTGTTTGAGGCGTAGGAGGGGTTGGAGTAGGAGTCATACCTGCAGGATACCCGCCTTCGGGCGGCGCAGGCGGAGCTCCACCTGGCGCAGTTGACGGAGCACCTGGAGGACCAGGCGTAGGCGGCGGCTGCTCTGGCGGACCTGTTGGATACGGCCCTTCTTTCTCGCCAGCCTCTAATTCTTCTGTCGCATAAATACCTGGAGGACAATCAGGAGGACATTCAGGCGGCTTGCACTTCTCGCAGCAAGGAGAAGATGGCGTCTCACCAATGCCCCCCTCTGCTTCAGACTTATTCATATTTTCCCACCAATCCTCTAATTCATCAGCAGTCATCTCAGAAAGTTTTTTCAAATATTCTTTTAAAGACTTCATTATGTCCGCGCCAAGATCAAGTATATCTTTATTGAGTTCGTGCTGTTTGTCTTTGATATCTTTATCTTCTTCATCGCTTATATGACCATCTGCCTTGGCAGCGTTTTCAGCATCTTTTAGTTCCTTAAAAGCGTCATGCAAATCAGCCAATCTTTCACTATAATCGCCAAAATCTTCTTTCATGTCTTTCATAAAATCTGGATCCAAGAATGCGCCTGTACTCTCAATAAGACCACCGAGTGTTTCCAAAGAAGCGTGCAATCCTGATGCTGGCAATAATACATTGCCGTTTTCATCCACTTCAGCAGGGTATCCAATCGCATCTTCAAGTTTTGCATCAGCTGCCTGCCAGCCAATCCATTTAAGTGCATCCGCGCCTGTATTCAATCCTTCATCTTCAGCAATTCCTTCAAGATATTTGTTGAAAGCATCACGTTTAGTTTTGTAACTCACTTCAGTCTGTTGTTTAATTTTTCTTTGTTTTTCTTTCAAATCTTGATTTTGTTTTTCAAGATCTTTTTTCTTTTGCCCTAATTCATATTTTTGCCCTTCTAATTCTTCTTTTTCTTCTTTTAATTCTTCTAGTTCTTCCTGAAGTTCTGTTAATTTTTCCTCTGTAAATTGTGGTCCCGCAAGCTCCTCCTGCAAATCAGCAATTTTTTTGTCAATATCAGATATTTTCTGGTCTGTGTCTTTTATTTGCGCACCTGTATCCCTGATCGCTTGGCCAGCAGAATCAATATCTTTCTGCAAGGCAGCAAGCTCTCTTTCAGATTTTAAGTCTTTTCCCTGCTTTGCAGCTTCATAATCTCTCTTTGCCTGCGCTATTTTGGCTTTAATTTCCTGCTCTTTCTTTTTTTGCTGGTTGCGCGCATAATCTCTGAGAGTTCCGTCATTTTTCTTGCCTTGCAGATTATTGTATTCATTTTTTGCTTCATCAAACTCTTCTTTAGAAATCAAGCCAAGATCATAATCTGTTTTTGCCTGGTCATATTTTCCTTTTGCATCTGCAAGCATTGCATCTGCAAGCTGCCCAACAGGCATACTGCTGAACTGCTCAAGCTCAGCCTCAAAATTCTTGATATCCGTTGAAGCAGATGTAAGCGTGCCATAGTAGTCTAAAGCGTCTTGCAAGCCTGTTTTTTCTGCATTTTTGACTTCCGTATTGATGCCTTCTTTCTCCCATATTGTTTTTCCAGTTTTTGGATCTTTCATAATGTTGCCTTCTTTATCACGCTTAGGCTTACCATTAAGTTCTTCTATTAATTCGTTGAGTTTTTTATTCTCTTCTGGCGTGCGCTTATTTTCACCTTTATCCCGCAGGCGTTGAATCTCTGTTCCGAGTTGCTCCTGTCGTTTCTTTAACTTTTTATATTTCTCTGGATCATATCCTCCCATATCTATTATACTCCACTTCAATCCTTCATAATTATAAATATGAGTTCCTGCACCGTCTCCTGATTTGTCCTGCAGAGCATTTGTTATTTTCTTGAATGTGCCTAAATTATTTGCATAGTCTTCAAATGTGCTTGCCATTCCATTGTATGCGTCCATTATGCCTTGTGCAACTGCGCCCCATTTTTCAGGCGGGCCTAATTGATTCAGGCCGTCACCAAACTCATCTCTTGCTTCCTGGCTCTGAACAAACTCTTCAAGCATCTTGGCAACACCATAACCTTCTTCACCAACACTATTTGCCCAGTCCATTATTGTCTGCAGATAATCCAATCTTGCTTTTGCACCGTAATATTCTCCGCCATAGCTTGTATCTTCTCCTCCGCCGCCAGTCTTTCCGCCAGCAGCCTGCCTTGCTGATTCTTTCATTCCATAGAATTGGTTCCTATAATCTCGCGGATCTGCATATTCTCCCATGCCGCCCATGCCGCCCTGTTGACTACCGCCTCCGCGTGCTCCAAGATTTTCAAGACCAGCCTGCTGCACAATTGACTGGAATTCTTCAAGACTCATCTCGCCGACAGCGCCTGCGCCCAGGCCCATAATGTCAAATCCTGCCCCTGAAATCTCTGCACCTGGTGTTCCAGGCATGATACACTCCATCTCTTCATCAACATTGCTCATCTGAGAAGGTGTTGTGAACACTTCCTGCTCTTGAGTGATTTCTTTGATTATGCCTGGCGGGTCTGTCAAGTCATCCATGCTTGCATCTATTGGAGGAAGATTGGACATTGCATCATCAACAAAAGCATCAACTTCTTCGCTGGTCATCGGCTCTAAAAGAGGAGGGAGCAGTGAAAGATCTGCAGGCTCTTCAAACTCTTCAAGACCCATCCCGCCGATATACTCGTCAGCTTTAGCTTCTGTATTAGGATCAACATAAGTCTCTACAAAAGTCATGTCTGAGACAGCATCTGCTCTTGAATAAGCGTCACAGACAGGCAATAAAACAAACAAAGCTGTAACTAATACAGCGAACATAATACTTATTTTTTGTTTGTTTGATATTTTCATTTCTTTTTCTTTTTTAGTTTCTTTTGTTCAGCAGCAAAAGCGTCAAGCACCATTGCTCCTATAATCACCAATAATATTATCAGGTGAATCCAATTGAAAAACTTGCAGACGCCTGAGCCAATCAGCATCAAAAGCAAGAACAATGCAGAGCCTGAATAAATCACGCCGCGCCAGATTTTGCTTAGCTTCTTCTTCTGCACATGCTTAGTGAAGAGATATACTCCAGTCAAAACAGCAAGCACTATCATCAAGATGCCTATTGTGGCAGGCAGAATTGTGCAGAACATTGCCTTCAAGGTTGCTGCACAATCTTCTGGACAGGTAAGCACATCTTCATCAATGCCGCACACATCATTGCCGCACTGGCATCCATAAGCACCAGGGCGCTCTAATTCAGATGCTCTCTTGCCGATAATCATGAATTTATCATCAGGACTGCAGTCATCAACCAAGGTACTTCCATACAGGTTATAGCCGAGATATCCTTCTTCAGCATCTGTTCTTTCTTTTTCAAGCGAAAGTATTCTTCCTATTATCTTTCTTCCAAGGCTTGCTGATATCAATTCAGTATGGCTCAAAGGCACTTCAAAATAATTATAGCACTTGTCATTGATCTCCTCGCCGCCCACAGTCCTGGCACTCACAGTGGTGACAATGCCGTCATTTGGCTCAACAAACTCAAATAATTGCTCAGATGTAAAGGTGAAGAATCCAAGATTAAACTCATAAGGCTTGGTCCCTGCAACAACAAAGTATCTCACGTGCTTTATTCTTGAGACATTCCTGCCGTACAACACATCATCAATAACAGCATCATTGATATTATACACTCCTGCAACATCTTTCTTATTCAACAGGAAATTCCGCAGATTATCATAGACTTCTGCAGCAGGGCTTCCTTTGTTAGGCACGCCCAATAAAATCATCTTGTCAACTTTCTTCAGATAAGGCAGTTTATTTGTCTCACTAAAATATAATGTCTGCTGCGCAATAGTGCCGCCAAGAGAATGTGTCACAAGATGCACTGTGTCAAACTCCCTGGTATGATTCTGCAAGTGGCTTGATAATGCAGCAGCAACTTCATCAACGCTCATTGAGGAAGGATATGCATAAGTCCAGACTTGATATGGCTGCTTGTTAAACGCAAGATCATCTATCAGCAATCTCCAGGTTGAAGGATATGATGTCAGGCCGTGTATCAAGACAACTGCTTCTCTTGAGCCAGAATCATATACCTTGTCAAACTCTGTCTTGTCACAAGCATGGCAATACATGCCGAGAACAGCAAACAAGGTCTCATTTGCAACAAACAAGTCCTGTATGTCGCTTACTTCAACACTTATGCTGTCATCAATTATTTCTCCGCCAAGATAATACCATTCTCCTTCTAACAATGCATAAATAGCGTAATTGTCAAAATTCTCCTGCCTTACAAGAGGAAGCGTAATGACTGCGCTGATATTCTCAGGAACATACTCTGTCTTTACATATATAGGCGCGCCCATCACATAATACTTATTATTATTTGGAGGGAAAACAAGATCATCAGGGGTATTCATGCTTACAGTGAATTCAGGAGCAAAGCCCTTGAATTCAATAGAATAACCATGATCACTAATCTCTTCAGTGTACACGCCGATGTCTTCTTCAATATCAAACGTAACATTGTAAACCAAAGGATTTTTAGCGGGCTGGACACTTGTCAAAGGATCAAGAGCCTGAGAACTCCACAATTCCCCATCACAATATATATCTTCAACAGGATATTCTGTAAGAGAAACTTCCTCGCACATCGTGCCTTTGCATCTCAATACCTGCACATCCTTGTATATGTCAGGAACATCAAAGCTGAACCAATAATCTTCTCCAGGAGCACAAACCATATTGAATTCATCCCTTATTATCTCATAACCTTCTGGTATGTTGAAACCAGCATCCCTGTATTCTGGAGCAGTCCTGTCAGACCTTACATGCGAATAATAATCAACACAAACACCTGGATAAGGAGGATACTGTCCAGGAACATATCCAGGGAAAGGATAAGGAGACGGCTGGTAAGCAGGGCATTCTCCAGGACCATAGCCAGGACAAGCAAGTAAAACTTCCCAGGTCTTGCTTACATCCTCGCTTGTCTCGTCATGAGGAACAATGCCATTGTCGCCTGTGCCATGAGAAGCTGTTGCAGTACCGCCAGTGACTACTGGCGATATGTCTTCAAGACTGCCTGCAGTAGTTATTGCAGGATTAGATGCTTCTCCTGCAAAGACTGCTTCAGCAGCAAACTGGCTTAAAGCAACCTGCGCGCCGGTTATCGGCACATCACTCTCTCCAGCAGGACCTGTTGTCGCAGCATATCCGCCTGTTTCAGCATAGCCCGGCATGCCGGGAACAGTTGCAGGGCCTGTTGGCCCCCAGTATTCTGGCACTGCCGGCTTTGGAACCTTTATTTCAACAGGCTTTGGTGTAATAGGCTGGCCTTCAGTCTTTTCAGGATCAATCTTCACAGTGCCTGGAAAGATTTCAGTCAATAAGATGTGAATTTCAGGACATAATGGATAGCAAACGCCATCAGCACAATAATCAATAAAGCACTGCTCATTCTCTCTCTGGGTCTCGCCATGCTCTGCCATTATGTCAGGGATAGACAAGTAATCAGATGAAGCTGCCTCTGGACCGCCGCCTTTTGAAGCGCCGCTGCCAGGAAGCCTATCCACCCTATCCTGGTCAAGTTTTCTTGCTTCAGGACAAAGAGCTGTCAATTCCTGGTCAATCTTGTAAAGCTCTGCAAGTGCTTCGTCAGTGTCAATCCCTTTTCTTAATTTTTCATAAAGTTCATTCTGTGTCAGGTGCAATGCATCCCATCTTTTTCTCTGCGCAAAAGTTAACTTATTTAGATAAGATTCCTTTGTCCGCAACCGCAGCTGCAACTGCTCAAGCTCTTGAGGAGAAATAGAAGGTGTTGCTCCTCCGCCTCTGGCTGCAGCTCCGCTGCCGCCTGTTCTCACCTGCTGTACTGCAGAAAATTGCGCTCCAGTTATGTCAGCAACTGCAAACGCAGTCAGTGCTTGTCCTGCGCCCATTCCTGCGCTTACGCCCCTGCCGCGAGCAGATAATCTTGACTGTATTGCCTGTGCCTGCGCTGAAACAGTTCCGCCAGCACTGCCTCCTCTCCATCCAACAGAAGGGCCTGGAGCAGCTGCACTTGGCAATTCAGCAGAAGGGCCTTCAAGCATCCTTGCAAGAGTAATACCCAAGCCAGGTATTATCCTTTTCTTTGGAAGCGGCTTTTCATATTCTATTCCTTCATCATAATCAATTCTTTGGAAACTTATGATAGGATCGCCGTAAATTGCGCGGTTATTATCCGCAAAAGCATTTCTCACATCCTGGCAAGCATCAACCATCCTCTGGAAGTCTTCATCAAGCATTTCTTCATAAGGCTCTTTTGCACGCTCTGTAATAGGGCTTACTTCTTCCTCTTCTACTGGAGGATATTCTTCAATCAAGTCAATCAGCTTGCTCATCTCTTCTTCATCATATCTCAAGTCTCTCATTGCAAGCCTGATAAGCTCTGTATTTGCCATAGGGTCTGCAAAGCCTTCCAATTTTTTAGGGGTAAAAGCATCGCCTGCACCATAAATTGCGTTCTCAAAAGTTGATGCAGTCAGCCTGAGAGCATTTTCAGACGGCACAGTGCCGAACTTGACAACAAACAAGTTAGAGTTCAAAGGCAGTGTCGCGCTTGCAGAAATCTTATAGTCTTTTCCAAACCTGAAATACAATTCCTTGTCTATCTCAAAAATCTTTTTCTCAATATCATCTCCCTTGAACTTGTCTGCAACAACAAATTCATCTATGTTTATAATCTTGTCTTTCAAATCAGCATTGTGCTTGAAGTAAACAACAAACTCTTCGTCTTCTTCTTTTTCCTTGAGCCCGTATTCAAAGTTTGCATAAAGGGTCTTGTCAAAGTCTGCTTTGTAATCAATCACCTTGAAATCAATATCTTCAACATACTCAAATAATTTTTCAACAACTTTCATGTGCACATAGCCAGCATACTGCTTGTACACATCAGGATCATCAACATCAATTCCCTGCGCCCTTAATTCATCCAGCACTGCATTTATTTCTTCAATAACATCAAATTCATCAATCTTTTCTTTGCGGGACAAGAGTTCTGTTCCTTCTTCTCCTGCTGCCGCAGCTCTTTCAGCAGCCTGCCTCAAGATAGTGTCGCAAGGATCTTCAAACATCAGCTCTTCTGCAGTCTCTTGAATCTCTTCACTTGTGGCTCCAGGAGTTATTGAAGATGCAAGCAAGTGATGGTCAAGAGCAACACCTGCGTTTTCAACAGGACTTGCCTCAATAACAGTTGTAACAGGCATGCCTACAGGCTGTTCCAGCACAGTTGTTGAAATGTGCGGCTGTGCAGCAACTGTCTGCGCAAATTCTGTTTGAAGCGTGGACAAGATTGCACCGCCAGTAATATCATCTCCTCCAGGAGAAGATGCGCATTCGCAAGTATTTCCAACATAACCATACGGGCAAAAGTTGGCACATGTATTATCACTAATTGTTTCTTCTACCGGCTCTGGAGGCGGGGCAGGATTGCATTCACAGCAAGTATAATCAGTGCAGCCAAATTCGCATTTCTGCTGGCATCTGTCACCAAACTTAGGAATCTCTTCAGAAACCTCTTCTTCAATAATCAATTCATCAAGATCCTCTGGAAGCACGGCACCAAGGCATTCTCCTGTCTCTGGATCCATTCCTTCAAAGCAAATCTCAACATCCTCTTCTTCTGGATATTCATCCTCAAATTCAATGAGCGTCTGCCCTTTTGGATTGATTATCCATTTAGCAACTTCAGAAGCCTCTAATCCTTCAACAACACCTAAGGAAGGAGCCCCTTCAACAAAGTCATCAGGCCTCTGGTCAACAGGAGATCCTGCAAGAGTTGTTCGGCTCTTGTATGATTTTATTCCTGCATAAGGTATCTTGCCTTCATCGCGCACAAAATAATCAACCTGCTCGCCATTTTTCTCAAGAATAACTTCAAGCAAGGTTGTAACACCGCCATGCTCTACATGCTTGGCATCTTCCATATCACTCATGTCAAGCACAGGGGTATCTTCTGCAATCGGAACACTGTTGCACAATCCTGTCTCAGAATCAATGCCTTCATAGCATATCTCGCGCTTGCCTGTTGTCAAGGTGCTGACTGGGCTTTTTGCAAGCAAGGCAGTTGACGGCATTGCAGCAAGCTCCATCACTGATTTTTTTGCAGTGATGATTCCTTGAGGAGCAGCTGTTCCAACAGATGCTATTTCAGTTGTCAGTGTTTCAGTGATTGCCTGCCCTGTAATCATCGTTCCGCCGGTCTTGTGCCAGTTTTCATATTGTTTCTGCCTTTCCTGCGGAGTTATGCAATTACAATTATACATATCAGGAACTTTTCCTTCAGAACATTCAAGGATTACCTTGCATTGCACAAGCGTTTTCTTTTCTTTTGTTATTGGAATGCATTCGCAAGTAAGTGGATTTGGTTTTTGGCCTACAGAACACTCAGGGCATTGCATGAATGCACCTGGAATCTCCTGCTCTGCTGCAATTGCAACTTCTGCGCCTGCAACAGGAGATATCATTTCAGAAGAAGCCATGACAGGACCAAGGCATTCTCCTGTCTCAGGATCTTTTCCTTCAAAGCATATTATGTTGTCTTCTTCAACTGGCTCGCCGTCTGTGTAATAAGGATAGGGAGCTTCCCATCTCTTGCCAGCTGCACTGAATCTCAGCACAATTGACTTGCCAGGAGCAAGTAAAGTCGGGGAGGATGCAGTAAGTGCACTGGCTTGACCAGCTTGTGCTGCAGCCATTGCACCAGCAGTAATTGCACTGGCAACTCCTGTAGAGCCTGTTGTTATTCCAACAGTGCTTACAGCAGTTTGAGCAGGGCTTACTGCAGCAACAGCTGAAAGCTCTTCAACAACAGCACCGGCAGTTATTGCGCTTGCAACACCTTCTCCTTCAACAAGCATCTCTGATGTAGCAAAAGTAGGGGGGGACGAGACACCTGTAACAATTGCCTGAGTACCTGTGGCTTGCACTGCAGTTGTAGCAATCGCAGTCATTGGTGCTTTAGCAGCTAGTGCTGCTCCTGCAGGCATTCCTGCAGATGGTGCACCAGCGACGACAGATGCGCTCTCGCCGACCACCCCTTCGTAATAATCGTCACCTGCATACACAGAAAGCTTGTGTCCTGCAAGATCATAGTCTTCTTCACCAACATTAGTCAATTCAACAAAGACTATTCTTTTTCCATAATCAACAGTAACTTCAGAAATGATTATTGTTTTTCTTTCAATATCATTAAGAGGCAACAAGTCCTGGTTTATCGGAGGAGTGTCTCCGTTCATAAACATCGGCTTGCTTTTTTCACCATACCTCACATAATCAACATATTTCAAGCTTGGCTCGCCAGTGTACATCAAAGCAATTGTTCCTTTAAATTTCTCAATAGAGAATCCCTTGAAAATATAATCTGGCTCTACCTGGAAATTGGTTTCAAACAAGTCACTGAATGCAATAACTTGATACTCTCCTGACTTGATTTCAGCTCCTTTTGGGAAAGGAATCTTTATCTCTCCTGTTGCATCCCATAATTCATAGCCTTCCAGGCGGATATCTTTGCCTAATGGATTGAATATCTCAATAAAGCCGTCTGTGATTATCTCTTCTCTTTCATCAGCATCACCTGGTTCGTCTTCTGCAGCAGGTTCTGTAATAACATCTCTTGCTTCACCAGCACCTTCACCAACAACAATATCCCCGCGCATATCTAGAGCCTGTCCATCTCCAACAGAAACTGCTTCTCCTGGAATAATGTCCTGCTGCGGAATAAATGCCTGGGCTCCGACTGCCATTCCTGTAAGTGCTTGGAAAGAACCTTCGCTTCCACTACTAGCAGGAGGGCCTAATGAACCAGGCAGCCTTGAACCATCAAAATTAGCTGCATGCTCTGCAACGCCTGCAGAAACAGCATCTCCTAGATTTGAAATGCCTTGTTTCAATGAGTTAACAGCACCGTCCTCAGCAATCCTGCTTTCCATGTACTGCAGTCTTTCATCAGCATCGTCTGAAACACTGTTCAAAACACCAGCTGATTCTGCTCCTAAGCCGCAGAGGCCGCCTTCGCCGCCGCCACCGCCACCGCCAGGGCCGCCGCCTCCGCCGCCGCCTCCAGGACCGCCACCGCCAGGATCACCTGGCTGGTTTATCTCTGGAATATCTGGCATAGGACACAGATAAGGACAATCTTTGCAAGTTTGTGGCTCGTCATAATCGTGAGTTCCTGGGTGAGTGCTAAGATCAAACATTTCTGCAAAAGCAGTGGCAGGAGTGTTGCCTGATGTCGGCCTGCTCATTCCTGCTCCCTGGTTATCATTAACTCCTGCACCGCAAGAGCTTGCAAGACTGCCTGCAACTGTTGTTCCTGTTATTGCATCAATGCCTGCAGCACCAGTAACTTCTGGAGCAGTATAAGACTGCCAATCAATAAATGCACATTCTGGATTAGAAGTTTCTCCTTCTGCCCTGAAATTAAACCAAGTATTTTCCCAGATAGTTCCATCCCACATGCCTGTTGGAATAAACCTGTCTGAAGCAATATACGGCGTTACTGCCTCAGCTTCACCTGGACCAGGAGTAGGAGTCGGAGTAGGAGTCGGTGTGGGCGTTGGGGTAACTGGCACATATTGCCAGCCGTCGGGTGTCTTAATCCATTTATATGTTGGTTTTGGAGTAGGAGCAGGAGGACCATAAGTAACAGGGCCAGGCTTAGGAGTAGGAACAGGATACGGCGGGCCATAAGTAGGACCGGGCGTTGGAGCAGGCTTAGGTTCAGGTTCAGGTTTAGGTTCTGGTTTAGGTGTAGGAGTAGGAGGGGCAGGTTTTGGCGCAGGAGTATCTGGTGTTTTAGGCACAGGATTCTTTGGATTGCAGTCATATGTCCTTTTTTTCTTTTCATCAGTGCCTTTTTTTTCTACTGGAACAGAACCAGTTGGTGAAGGCGTTCTTCCAGCACCGCCCTGACCTGCAGTGCCAGGAGCAGGAGTAGGGCCGCTGCTTCCACCTAATGGTGTGCCAGAAGGCCCGGATATAGCCATGCCAGTTATCGGCACACTGCTTTGCTCATCTGCCGCTGCAAAGCCAGTAATCAATGCACCGCTAGGAGTGCTTCCACCACTTCCGCCTTGATAATTATACTTGAAACTCATTTTATTTTCTGCAATTTCAGGCGCAACAGGCATGCTTGTCTTGAATAAAGTCACGCCGGCACCACCGCCTAATTGCGTAGGAATCCATTGAGAAGTGCTTCCTGCAGCTGCTTCTTTTGCGCTTTCAGATTCTTTTTCTAATTTCTTCTGTTCTTCAACAAAAGCAAGTGCTTCTTCGTATTCTTTTTGATCTTTTGTTTCATCAACACATTCGCATTTGCACCATCCAGGATATTTCTGTCCTGCAGGGCAAGGATCTGTTCGTGCAACACAAGAAGCCATTGCAAGTATTGTGCAATAGCCTGTCTTAGGATTTTCATAGACGCAAGGATATTTGCAGTCTTTGCCAGCAGCAGCAGCTCCTGTTATTCCTGTATCAACAACTGCGCTTCCTGTAAGAAAATCAGTATCTCCAGAACCTCGCATCAAGTCAGCAATAGAAACTCCTGTTGACGTGGACATTGCCTCCCATGCACATTTGCTTGCAAGAGTCTCTGGAAAAAGATACATCTGAAAATTATTATCAGCATAATCCAATGGAAGTGTGTAAGTTTTTTCTCTTCCATCCATGCAGGTAGTAAATGTGACAGATGTAGGAAGATTTGATACATCAGGAACAAGTTCATTACCTTCAACAATCATCGGAACAGAGCCGATTGCATGCAGTTCTCCATTTACATCATCCCAGTAAGCTGTGGCAAAAGGTTCATAAAAATTTATATCTCCTTCATCAATAGGGCCCCATTCCAAAGGAGTTCTTGGTTCTGCAGCTTCACAAGGGCGGATAGGCATGTCTATCTGGCCGCAGACTTCTATTCCTGCCTGTGTTGTCATGATTAAGCGGATGTTGTCCCCGGCATCTAAAGCATCCTGCGGTATATTGAATTCTGCTGTTGACAAGCCTTCTGCATCTGTGCCAAATGCTCCTCGGAGATTGCCGCCCCATGTATTGCCTATTGGCTGGCCAAAATTTCCGACAAAAGCTGCTAAAGTAATGTCTGTTGAAGGAACATTTGAATCAAAAGTAACTTTTAAAGTGCCGTCTTCTAGAAGCTCTGCATCAAACTCCATTGCAACACAAGGAGGATTATCAGTCTCAGTATGCGGGTCTCTTCCTCCAGGAGGGCTGCTTCCCCTCCATCTTGGAACAACTATCGGAGGAGGCGGTGGAGATGGAGGAAATCCCTCATAATAAACACCGCCTGTCTCAATCAATGGAAAAAGATGGTGATCTGTGCCAATACCATAAAAGCTTCCTGCAGCCATCGCATAACCTAATTCCTGCAGGTTTACAACACCAACAAGAGAGCCGTTAACAGTGCTTACATTAACCGTGCCTGCTGCAATAGGAGCATAATCAAAATAAATCGCTCCTGCATTATTGAGCACAGGAGTATCATAGTAAATTGCGCCCATCATCACATCTGCAAGAGTATCGTTGTTCTGGTCATCTAATTCCACGCTCCAGCCAAGGAAATCTCTTGTGCTTTCACCAAACCACGCGCTTGTTGCAGCTGCGCTTACATTAGAAGTTCCTGAAAGCAAAGCACTTCCATAAATCAGATAAACTTTTCCATTTCCTGTGGCATTATACGCTCCAATAAGCAAATCATCAATATTGTCTCCATTCACATCATCACCAGATGCAAGAGACCATCCAAGGAAATTAGTGGGGCCTTCTCCATACCAAGTCACATTAGCATTTGTATCATTGATTGTTGTTCCAGCTGTCCAGCTGCCAAAGAATGCATAAACAGCTCCTCTATTAGTTGCATTTGTGTAAGCACCTACAATCAAATCATCAGTATTATCTCCATTTATGTCCCCAATCTCAAGTGTATAGCCAAATGAACCGTCTCCAGTTCCATTTATTGTGACATTTGCCTGCGCAACTGTCCTGGCAGCGCCGTCTGGTATTGGCCCGAAGAAAACATAAGCAGCTCCTTTATTCATTGCTGCAAAAGGCTCGCCGATTATGACATCATCAAAATTATCTCCATTCAAGTCACCTATTGCAACTTCAAGGCCGGCATTGCCGCCAGCAACACCTGTAAAAGTAGCATTAGAACCTATCGGCAACAAAGCTGTTCCAGACATTATGCTGCTTCTTCCATAGACAAGATATGTCCTGCCTATATTCGGCCCCAACACATTAAAGCCAGGAGAGCCAATCACAAAATCATCAAAATTATCATTATTCACATCACCAACTGCAAGAGATTCTCCTGCATTTGAAGTAAATGGAGGAATAGCATTAGCTTCTCCAATCCAAGTCATATTTGTGATGCTGCTTATGTTGAAGCTTCCATTTCTTGGAATAGGAGCATAGCGCAAGTAAACTTTTCCGACATTTGTGCCAAAAGGAGGAGGAATCACAGGATCATCTGCATCAAGAGCGCCAAACAAAGTATCTTCCCTGCCGTCACCATTAAAATCTCCAAGAGCCAAAGCATAGCCAAGATGGTCTCCTCCGCTTTCTCCATAAATGCTTGAGTTCAGCACGCTTGTGACATTTCTTATACCTGCAACAACTAAGTTGTGGGCATAGCCTGTTGAATTTCCAAACTCAAACTTCAAGTGGTGCTTTCCTTCTGTCAAGACCTTGCTTGTCTCATAACTTGTCTCATTGCAGGAATAATTTTCATAGAATACCTTGCTGCCGTCATAAGATGCATTAACTGTTAAATTGCCGCATCTTAATTCCAGGAACTGCAGATCAACTGAGAAGCTTGTTCCATTGACGCCGGTTATCGTTAAATTTTCTGAGCCAGTCGTGTTAAATGCAACTGTCCAATTTCCATTCAGAGTAGGATAAGACTGCACATTAAGCACAGTAATCAATCCGCCGCCATAACCGCTGAAGTGGTCAACTGTAAAAACGATGTTAGAGCCGTTTAAAATAAAAGGAATGTCTGTCTCTTGCCAATCGCCTTCACAAATAAATGTATTAACATTAAAATCAGAACATTCAAGGATGACATTTATTTCTCCTGAAACAGGAAGTGTGATGACTGCCTCTTCCATTGACACATTGTCTGCTGCAAACACATCTGTTTTAACAGCAGAATCATTTACATCACCTATTTTTGCATTGATTGATGCACTGTCTGTTCCTTTAATCACTGCAGAAACATCTTCTTTGTTTATCTCTACATCCAACAGCTCATCATCTCTATCAATCAAGGAATAATTGCCGTCTTCAATCTCAATTGCAGGAATATTTTTGCCGAACTCAAATATCTCAGAAGTAGTACCTACATGCAAGTTGAACTTTGGAACAATCCCTTCAATCAATTCAACAATCAAGACAACGCTTTCAAAAGCACTGCTTGAATTTTTACTCAATGAATGATTCACATCTCCTTCAACCCAGATATCCTGGGACTCATTTGAGTCATGATAAAAGACTATTTTCAGATATGTCAAGTTGCTTTCAATTGAAGTGAAATGCGTCTCAAAATCAGGCTCATCTATGACTTTTTTTCCATAGAACTTGTCATTCTCATCTTTTATTTCAACAGGCTCTTCAGGCGTGGCATTTTCTTCTGTCTCATTTGTTTCATCATACACTGTTTCAACAACATCCACGTGCACTGCCTGGTCTGAAACTAAATATTCATCAGATGCAATGATAGAAAAAGAACGTGTCCCAAGGAAATTCATGTCAGGGGTCAACACTGCAATGCTGTCAGAGACATTGACGCTGAAATTGCTTGGCTGAGTGACAAGAAAACTCATTGAATCATTTTCAGGATCTGAAAAATAATCATTCAAATCCATGACAAGATTTGTGTTCTTGTCTATTGAGAAATAAGTAGTGTTTGAAACCCACACAGGAGCAGAGTTGTTTGTTGCATTTGTGTTATTAAGAACAGTCAGGCCAGTAGGTACTAAGTCAGAGCCAAAAGTGGCTATAAGAATGGACAATGCCACTACCAATACTAGTAACCACAGGTATTTCTTATTAGTCAATACACTATCCCCCTTTTTTCAACCCAATTAAGAAGAATTTTGCAATAACTATATATAAATATATCGATTTTTTGCTGTATATTATCCGCAAAACAGACATAGCATATTTTTTTCTTTTGAGGGGTAACAAACTCTTTTAAGCAAAACTGTTATTTAAAAAAAATATGGAACCAGAATTCATGCAATCATTAAAAAAGCATATCAAGGCGCAGTTAAAGAAAAATTATTCTGTTAGAGAGATTGAAACTGCATTACTGCATGCTGGTTTTGACAAACAATCCATAAACAAGGCATTTATAGACCTGGGTGTGCGCAAGAAAGGCTTTTTTGAAAAAATGTTTGAGGCAAAAGAAGTTAAAAAGCCTGAGCCAAAGAAACCTGTTCCTAAACCAATACCACCGCCGCCAAAACCTAAGCCTGCTGCAAAGAAACCAAAAGAATCATTGTTCAAGAAATTATTTGCGCCAGCACCAAAGAAACCTGCTCTTAAAAAAATACCGCCGCCGCCAAAACCAAAAAAAGTCAAGCCGAAAAAAGTATCTAAAAAACCAGGACAGAACAGGCTTTTCATAAAAATAATGGCAGGTGTGTTCTTGATATTATTCTTTGCGATAATCGGAGTGATAATCTGGATGATGCCTGCAGCATGCGCAACAGAGGCCTGTTTTGTCAGGCACGCAGATGCCTGCCAGGCAGCAACATTCTCTAACATAATAGAAGGAACAACAGTCCAGTATGAAACAAACAACTGCGTGCTGAAAAAGACAGTCGTTAAACTCGCTCCAGATGAGCCGCAAGAAATAGTTGAGGCATTCCTGGGCAAGAGCATGTACTGCATGTATGCTCCAAATGATTTCAGCCCATTATACATCAATACATTGTCTGGAATGCTTGGAACCTGTGAAGGAGAATTAAAACAGGCGATGATGCCTTACATAACATCCCGCCCGACTGTTTAAAAAAATTATTCTGCCTTGTAAACAAGGTCGCCTTCTTTTACATCTTCAGGAACTTTCATTCCTGCTTCTTCCCCAGGCTTTATCTCTTCAACATCCTTGTGCTCTATCTGCATTGATTCAAGAGTCATCTCTACTTTCTTGTCGTGCCCTTCAATAGATATCTTGTCTCCTTTTTTCAGCAACACATCTGCCTTGATCACTGCGACACTGATTTTAGGGAAAAAGTGAGTTATTTTTCCAACTGGTTTTCTTTCTTCTTCTGGCATGTTAATCACCCCAGTGCATAGAACAAATAAATGCTATTTAAATTTTTCTAATAAAGCAAAAGATTTAATAACTTTAAACCTAAAATCAAGCAGTATGCCAGCAATAGCAGAAAAAGAGGTTGTAAAAGAACTTGAGACAGCAAGAAACAATCTTATTGCAGCCATGGCCAGCGAAGAAAAAAGAAAAGACAATGCAATCTACAATGCAGTCTATTTTGGAAAAGAGACAGCAGGATACCTGAAAAATATAGTGCTGCAGATGCGCACGATAACTGAGCGCGCCAAAAAACTAGAAGAGTCAATAAGCAGAGGCAAAACAAGAGAAATACCAAGAGAAAGAAAGCCAGATACAAAAGAGATACGCGCAATAAACAAAGAGCGCGAAAGATTGAACCTGCTTGCCAAGCAAGTAATCTCTTACCTTGGAGAAAAATATCATACTGTCATGACGCAATACTTTGTCCGCGTGTCAAGCAAATACAGGATACTTCTTGATGCTGTAAAAAATGTTCTTAACCTGCCGGAAATCAAGCAAAGATTGCCTAAATCCGCGCAGGAAAAAAATGCCAAGAAAATACAGAAACTAGAAGAGGAATGGAGAGCTTATGAAATACTTGTGGACCGCGCTGAAAAAAGCTCTATAGAAGAAGCTGACAAGCTTCAAAAAACAACGATGCTGTCAATTGATTACTATGAAAATTTTGCAAACATACTTGAGATCTTCTTACACGCAAATGAAGAAACATTCAATGCTGTCGGAGAAATAATCCAAAAACAAAGCAAATTGAGATTTACGCGCGGAATTAAAATGGCAGACTCTTTATTAGAATATGTCAAAGCTTAATCCAGAATTTTTTCTTTGATATAACACAATCCGTCTTCTGAATTCATGAACCTGTCGATAAACTCTTCTGTGACTTCGCTTGAGTCCAGATACAGTTTTGAATTCAGTTCTTTAGCAGCCTGCAAAAGGTCTGATAATCTTGAACTTATTTCCTGCTTAAGTCCTGCAAATATTTCCTGGGAATATGTAAATCTTGCTGTATCGTCATTATATTCTCTTTCTCCGTCCAGCATATACGAAGGATGAAATTCGGTCTTGCCTGACGTGATTTTCAAATAAAAAGAATCAAGAGCATAATGAGGAACTGTTTCTAGAGTATTGTCTTCATTAAGAACAAGATTTGTTTCTAGATTATCTTCAAGAGGCTTTTTTTCAAGTTCAACAACAATAGCTTCTTCTGGCTCGCCGACAACTTGAATACAGTCTAATAGGCTCTCCCAATATAACCTGCGAAATTCTGTATTTGGTAACTTAATCATCATAAATCCACCTATAGAGGATAAATCAGCGATCCTTTATAAAGCTTATGGCACATTTGTTACTATTGAGTAACTAATAACTCTTGGCAAATAAAGCGATGCATTTTGCCTGCTTGCCGCAATGAGCGCATTTTGCAGGGATCTTCTTTGGCTGGTCAAAAGGAATGTTTATGCTTTTTGCCCCTCCGGATTTATCTTTTATCCAGTCCTCGCACACAGTTTCCTCGCACCAAGGCGCTCTGGCCATCTTCTTGTTTTTTATTGCCTTCAAGAATTCATCCCAGTTCTTTACGTCGATTATATTTTCTTTCAATGACTTTTTTGCTTTTGCCAATAAATTCTTCTGGATATCTTTTAGAAGTGATTTTAATTTTGTATTGATGTCTTTTATTGGAACAAATGCTTTTTCTCCTGTATCTCTTCTTACCATAACCACTTGTTTTTTCTCAATATCTTTCGGGCCGATCTCAATCCTTACAGGAATGCCTTTCATCTCCCAGTCGCTGAACTTATAGCCAGGAGTGAATTCATCCCTGTCGTCGAGAATAACCTCAAATCCTTTAATGCTGCCTGCTATTTTCTTTGCTTCTTTCAATATCTTTTCCTTGTCCTTAGTATATATAGGTACCACAACCGCATGTGTTGGAGCGACTGCCGGAGGAGTCACCAGGCCCTTGTCGTCTCCGTGGAACAAGATCATGACACCGATGCTTCTCGTCGATATTCCCCAGGAGTTCTGCCAGCCGTACTGGTTTTTCTCGTCTTTATCTAAAAATTTAATATTAAACGCCTTAGAAAAGTTCTGCCCGAGAAAATGAGAAGTGCCTCCCTGGATAGCTTTTCCAGTCGGAAGAAAAGTCTCTATGCTCGTCGTATAGACAGCTCCTGCAAACTTTTCTTTGTCTGATTTTCTTCCCTTGATCATAGGAATTGCAAACAAATCTTCAAACAATTTTCTGTAAACTTCTAAAATATCCAGCACTTCTGCCTCTGCTTCTTTTTTTGTTGCAAAGACAGTGTGCCCTTCCTGCCATAAAAATTCCCTGGTCCTCAAGAAAGGAATCGGGTTCTTGAATTCCCATCTAACAACATTTGCCCACTGGTTAAGCCTTAACGGTAAGTCTCTATAAGACCTTATCCATTTAGAGTAAGAATCATACATTATTGTCTCAGACGTAGGCCGCACTGCAAGCCTTTCTGCAAGCTCTGTATCTCCTGAATGAGTCACCCAAGCAACCTCTGGGGTAAAGCCCTCAACGTGCTCAGACTCTTTCATCAGGAATTTTTCCGGAATAAACAAAGGAAAATAAGCATTAGGTATCCCTCTTTTTTTCAGGGCCTTGTTGAAATATTCCTTTACTTTTTCCCACATTGCATAAGATCTCGGCCTTAAGACCATACAGCCAGAAACTTCAGTATATTCTGCAAGCTCTGCTTTCAGGATTACCTGCTGATACCAGTCACTGACATCCTTGGATTTTTTTACAGTGATTCCAATGTCTTTCTTTTCTTCAGGCATAAGAGAATCAGTTTTGATTATTGTTTATAAACTTTTCTTTATTTAATATAATCAATGACTTGTTTTTTTCTTGCTTTCAGCTCTTCTTCGACCTCTTTTCTTGTCGGCTTTACGCTCAATATCTTGCAGAGCCTGCCGGAATGATAAAACAATACATTTTTGCCGGGAAAATCAAGAATAGTTGTCTTTAATTTCTTGAATGCTGCTGGTTCTGAAAACTCCGGCAAAACATCTCTTGTGGTCATTCTTCCTTTTCTTGCCTTGACATTAAAGATGCCCCAGCTGAAATTCGCTTTCTTCACTTTTTTAGAAGACAATGAACCAAAAGTATTTCTGGTGACTGCCCTGAATTCAAGCTCTGGAATTGAAGGAAAATTCTTTTTCTTGGTCACTTCATGCATGTACACTTTTTCCAATGTGCTTCCGCAGGTCCTTGGATTAATCTCTGCAAAATAAAGCCTGTTTTTTTTGTCCACGATAAAATCAACACCGAAAAAGCCCCTGTAGCCGTGCTCTCCAATATATTTTCCTATTCTTATCGTATATTGTTCAATCAGTTTCTTGAGTTTATCATTAACTATCGACGGATAGATAGTACCCAGATAATCCGGGCCTTTCATTATCTGGTCCATGATGCCGTTAAAGAAAATCTCGTTCTTGTTGGCGACAATAGCCTCGCTCGACGGCGAAACTTTTACGTCGACCAATTCAGAAATAAGATACCTGCAGTTCTCTTTCTTTATGTGCGGATGGTCCAAGATGTCCTTCTTGGAATTAATGACTGCGCTTCCGCTTCCGCCTGCACCCTCGAGCTTGGAAACAAATGCTTTTTTTCCCTTCAAATGGTCAGAATAAATCGTTATCAGGTCTGCCTTGCTGTGAACCAGAAACCATCTTGGCTGGGGGATGTCAAGGACGTCTGCCAGCTCGTGCTGAAAAAGCTTGCTGTTGTATTTTGCAAACAAGTTTGTCTTCGGCCCCAGCAGATGAACATTTTCAAACTGCTTCTGCAAATTCAATTCAGGGGTGTCCTTAAACGGATAAATAAAAAGGTCTTTCTGGTTTTTCAGGATTTTTCTTATTAATTTTTTAACATAATCGCAATTAGATGCTTCTTTGTTGAGTTTCTTAGAGCCGATGTCAAAATAACAATTGCTGCTGTTATTTTTCAGCTTTTTTAATCTGCTGTTCAATACAACATATTTGCCTTCAAAATAAGACGGAGGAAAGCTTCCAAAGACATAGATTATTTCAACCTTCCTGCCATACCTGTTTCTCAAAGGCTTCCTGAAAAACCTGCAAATTTTATGATACTTAAATGCCCCTATGTATATCATATAAGTATTTTTGATGTCGATAGAAACATTTGAATATACAATGCCCGCATCCATGAAAGCTGATTTTCTCTTATGAGTATAAATATTTTTTGTATCTCTGAACACAAAAAATAAATACTTTAAAAGATTTAATGCAAATAATGAAGGCAGACCGCACTTATATCAAGATATTCCAGTATCAAGAAAGCATTGACGCTTTTGTCGTTACAAAGAAATACAAAGATATTGCAGACAAGCTTGACTTGTGGGAGTCAAACCCTGTTGTCTGGATAGGAAGATTATTCATATTAGACAATGATTATGGAGAGCATTTGTTTGACAATTGGGATGAGAGAGAAGCAATTGCAGAAGAAGCAAAAAAACTAGGATTTAATGAAGAAGAAGTCATGATACTCCGGCCAGACTGGTTCCAGTCAGGAAGCGACGGCCCCTGCCATTCTGACGAGCAAAGAAAAAGATTCTGGACAGATGTATTTAAATCACTGCGGCTAAGCCTTAACACGCTTTTTGAAGAAGCAAGAGCAAATTATCAAGAACAAGCAATAGACAAAACAGAAAAAGATTATATTGCATTAGAGAGAACAATCAAACAAATAAAAAAAGAGTATAATGTTAGTGATTGAATTCTAAAAAAATGGGTAAAAATATGGGGCTACCACAGCTAGCCTTTACAAAAGGCTAGGATCCAAAGATGTGCAGCACAGGGCTGCACGTGCGAAGTGAATATTATTTCTGATATTCGCAAGAAAAAAATATGGGGCTACCCGGATTTGAACCGGGGTCATCTGGTTTTTTGCTGCGAAGCAGATGTTCTTCGCTTACCCAAACCAGAAAGGATGGTCCAAGCTACCCCATAGCTTCACGTCCCTGAAAGGGAACCCGTGCTGGGGAGCTTAAAAAGCCCCTAGAGTAAGATAAAGATATCGCGTTCTCTTTATAAAGTTTTTCACTTCCCCTTCTTTAATCTCTTGATCTCTGCTTTCTGCCGCTTCTTTTCAAGCTTGGAAAGTTTTTTAGACGGCTTGACAGTCTTTGCTTTTCTTTTCTTCCACCAGTCAAGAATATGCAGGGTGAGGGACTTTCCAAACTGCCCTATTATGCCTGCTACAAAGATGACAATTACCCATTTGATTACTGTCAAAGCGATTTGATTGTTGATTTCCATGTTAAAAAGTGGGCCTGCAGGGATTCGAACCCCGATTTCACGGTTTCTTAAAGACTTAGCTTTCCGAAGCCGCGCGTCCTATCCATTAGACTACAGGCCCTACATAAAGTGAATGAGGGTTAAGATTGCCTTTTAATATATTAATCCTTTGCTTGTATGTCGTATTTGGCGGGCAGAAACCAAATTTTTTCCAAATTAAATATCTTGAATACTTTGTTGGATTCTTAGTCCCTATTTCTTTTATCCACTTGTTTAAATTCTTAACTCCTACTAACTGCATCTTATATCTTATGCTTTCTGTCGTCTTCTTTGGGCAATGCACTGAACAAGTTGCTTTAAAACCTAATTTGTGGACAATCTTTAAAAAATCTTCTGTTAAATTCCTGGATGCACAAGTAAACATCAAACGCGGATAAAAATTCTTTGTTTTTTTGAATGCATCTTGCAAAAAAATCTTTTTATCAAAAGTCAGCGAGCCGTCTGTATCAAAATACCCCCTAATAAAACGCCGCAAAATACCAAAATCACTGCTGTTCTGAATAATTGTGGGGCATTTAACAATAGTTGATTTCTTTCCCGAAGGAAACCCCAATTTCTTGAATATTTGTATGATCCTCTTATTTCTAATCACAAAGCCATATGTGTTTCTAGTTAAGAATAGTCTGCCTTGGATATCCAAACCAAAAAAATTATTGAACAATGGAATGACGTGAGTATCGTAATACTCTTTTTCATCTACTCCTCCACTAATATCTATTTCTTTTCTGCGGCCAGCATAGCGTAAATACCCATCTCCTGCATGAATGCCTGCCATTTCTGCCAATTCGGGGGTGATTCTCATTCATATTAAACAACATATTATCTTTTAAATATCTTTTGCGGGTTTGTCCAGTGGCGAATTTACCTATAAAAACTCGAAAAGTTTATATATAAGAAAAGCAGAATTTAATAAAAAACGAGGTAAAACTCTAAAAGAGTTAGAGGTGAAACCGAAATGGAAAAAAAAGAGTTAAGTATGATTATTCTAGGAATAGTAGCTGTAATCGCAGTTGTCGGATTAGTGCTGCTGTTCAAGAGTGTTATGACAGGAGACGTTGTACGTGTTTTCCCACCTTCGTACACATACTCAAATGTACAGGAGAATCCTTGGCCATATGCGCAGGGAACATACAAGGGCGGAGTAACTGAAAAGCCAGACTTTACAGACGGATATTTAGGAGTAGAAGACCCAGGAGTTACAGTAGATGAAGGAACACAAGTATACGGCACAGGAGAAGGCCTTGTATACAGGGACTGGAACAGGAGAAGAGAACCTGAACTCGCGTATGTCTCTCAAAAAGGAATCTGCAATGCACTTGCAAGACTTGGCGTGGTTCCAATAACACACACCTGGGGCGCAACATACACAGATGCAAAAGAAGGACGACTATACAACAAGAAATGTGTAAAAGCACCAGAAGGAACAGGAATACCTTTCTGCTGCACGCCGCCAAGCTCAACAGAATATAGTTAAAAGAGGTTGTATAAGATGGAAACAAAAGGACTTAATTTAATTATTCTAGGCATAGTTGCAGTGATAGCAGTTGTAGGACTGGTGCTGCTGTTCAAGACTGCAATGTCTGGCGAAGTGGTACGGTCTATATATCCAGGAGGAGTGCTACAGACACCATCACCTGGACAGAACATCGCGGTTCCTTTCGAAACGCCAACATACCAGGAATATTTCAGCAGCGGAGGCAGTGAAGGAACAGGCATGAAATACGCAGACACATTTGCATGCGACAGGATTGCTGGACGCGGACAAGTAAGAGTGGACCAGACTTTTGAAGTGACGTCTGAAGCAGAAATGATGAAACGCGGAAAGATGTACTGCTCAAAAGCACCTGCAAGCATAGCACCTGTTGAATACTGCTGCGTACCGCCAAAACCATTGCCAAACAGATATTAATAAAGAGGTTAAAAAGTGAAAGAAAAAGAAACAACCTTAGTTATTCTGGCGGTAATCGCAATACTTGCAATAATCGGCCTTTTGCTGTTGTTCAACTCTGCAAAGACCGGTGCAGGATTCGTGGCAAAACAATCTTATCCTCAAGAATATAAAGACAATCCTTTCCCATATTACAGGGATGCCTTGCACACATTAGGAGTGCAAAAAAGAGATTTTGGGCAGATAGACTGGGACTGGAGAAGAAGGCCTGACCGCACGTACGGCGCTCTGAAAGGAAGATGCAGCATCCTTGCAACATATGAAATGGGCATAGTCCCGCAAGCATATACCTGGGATGCGAATTACCAGCAGAGCAGAGGCAAAGACTGCCTTCAAGTAGAAGAATCATTAAAAGGATTCTGCTGCGTGCCGCCTGAAAGCCCTTAATTGTTTTAAAACAAAAGAGGTAAAGAAAAAATGGAAGACAAACATACAGCACTGGTTATTCTAAGCGTAATTGTAGTAATAGCCATTGTCGGCATGGTAATGCTATTTTCTGCAGCAAAAACAGGAGATGTTGTTTATGCCGGCTCAAAGACATATGCAAATACACAAGGAAATCCATTCCCATACTATGAAGATGCACTGCACACCACAGGCACACAGAAAAGAAGCACAGGCCAGATAGACTGGGACTGGAGAAAAGCACCTGAACACACATATGGAGCTAAAATGGGAAGATGCGCAATACTTGCAACATCAGAGATAGCAAAAGTCCCTGCAGGATATATTATGGATGCAAACTACCAAGAAAGCGTGGATTATATGAGCATGGGAAGAGACTGCATAAGAGTCACTGACTCTCAAGACGGATATTGTTGTACATTATCATAAAAGGAGGATTGAATAAAAATGAATGAAAAAAATGCAGCACTGGTAATATTGACCGTTATTGCAATAATCGCAATTGTCGGACTTGTGCTATTTTTCAAAGCAGGACAGACAGGAGAAGCAACTGGTGGAAGGATAGTGGCCCCGTATCAAGGAGGAGCTATACAGAAGCCTATTGCAGCAGAAGTATATGACTGCCAGACACAAGGCAGGCTTGGAAATGTTCCAAAAGACTTCACAATGGGGCTATACTCCACAGATGCAATGAAAGCACGCGGAGCAAGCTACTGTGTTAAAGCACCTGCAAACATAGCACCTATCGAATACTGCTGCCTGCCAAACAAACCATTGGCAGCACAGCCATTATCTTAAAGAGGAACTAAAATGGAAGACAAACATACCGCACTAGTTGCATTAGGCATAGTTGTAGTGCTTGCAATAATCGGCTTGGTACTGCTGTTCAAGACAGCAAGTACAGGAGCAACAATAGCAGCAAGAGCTAACCAGCCATATCCTGGAATAGTAATGGAATATCCAGGAGCAGTGGCAAGAGGCAATGTGCAAGGAACCCCATTCCCATACTACCGGGAAGATGACTACTGGAGCAGAAAAAGAGCCCCTGAACTGACGTACAGGTCACAAAAAGGAAGATGTGACGCGTTAGTAAGGCTTGGACTTGTGCCAGCAGGATTCACCTGGGATGCAAACATACAGCAAAGCAGGAACAGGGGACCTGAGCAGTGCATAGTTGTAGAAAACTCACTGCGCGGAAATTGCTGCAAGCCTCCAACAAGCCCATAAAAGAATGGAAAATAAAGCAGCCCTATTAGTCTTAATAATAGTCGCAATACTCGCGGCAATAGGGCTCGTATTGTTTTTCAAGACAAGCTTTACAGGAGAATATGGTTACAAGCCATATTCAGGGCAAGAGATGCTGAATTGGTATCCATATGCTGAGAAAAGGACAGTAAAAGGCGGAGTCTCTGTACTGCCTTTTCAAGGAGCAAAAGTAGCAAAAACAGACAAGGCATATGAAGAGACCAAATACGGCATGTTTCGCAGAAGATACCCTGGAAGGACATATACTGCGCTTTTAAGCTGCGCAGGACAGATTCCTTTGGGAAATGTTCCTGAAGGATTCAGCGAACCTGCAACATATATGGAGATGGAAGACAGGTATTTTCCAGAAAACTGCGTTGAAAAGCCAAAAGAATTAGAAAGAGCAGAATTTGAATATTGCTGCAGGCCAACAAAAGGTTATTAAAATGGAAGAAAAAAAAAGCATAACACTCGTCATTCTAGGAATCGTAGCTGTATTGGCAATCATCATACTTGTTTTGATTTTCAAAAACGCGCTCACTGGCGCGCAAGTAGCTTATTTCTATGAAAATCCGGTATTTGTATATGATAATCCGCCAGTAATGTATGAATTCACACTAGAACAACCGGCATATTATGGCATACAGCCAAGAGCATCAAGAACATTGCAAGATGTGCCATTAAGCGACTATTTTGGTTACCCGCCATATCCTCCATTCAATGATTATTCAGAATGGACAACGCCGCGCTCACGATATGCAAAATAAGCAAGAGAGGTTTAGATAAAAAATGGAACAAAAACACATAACACTATGCGTTTTAGGCGTAGTTATAATACTGGCTATTGTAGCTTTGGTGATGCTGTTTTCCACAGCAAAAACAGGAGCAACTGTAGGAGGAGGCATTTATGTATATCCAAAAAGCCCTTTTCCATACACAAGACAGATTAACAAAGTTACTGAAAACCCGGCATCATACGGCGTAAAAACAGAAGCGCAAATCCCTCCATACGGCGGAGCAAGCAGAACCTTCGGCGGATGGCAAGATGAAGGTGCAGAGATCGGTGTAAGCAAGGGATTCATATATGGAAGAGATCCAGAAAAAAAGATACACCAGGTATTGACATCATGCACCGGGCAGGCAAATATCGGCGCGATTCCAGCAGGATACACTAGAGGAGCATCTGTACAGCATGCAAGGGATTTAGGCCTTGAAAACTGCGTAAAAGCACCAGAACAGATAGCTAACTTTGCATACTGCTGCAAAGAACCAAGCGCAATAAGATCTTATTAATTTTTTTATTATTATTTTAAAAAAAGAAAAAATTAAATTTATTTCTTTCCTAAAGTGATTTCAACAGTGCTTACTCTTACCTGTCTTCCTTCCTTGTTTTCAAACTCTTCTGAGTCGATTCTTATGTCTTTCACTCCAACAGATCCTTCTAAAAATCTTTTTGAAGCTACTTCTGCCACGTCCACTGCCCGAGAAATAAATTTTCCTCTTGCCTTCACAATCACAGACTCTGCTCCTTTTGTCGTGAACTGCATCACAACCCCAGTCACATAGTTCATAAATGGCTTTGCTCCAATAAAAATTGAGTTATCATCTGCCATTTCTCATCCCCCCGTTGTTTTTAGTATTCTTCTTTTCGTTTCAATAATCGTGTAACATATCCTGCAATGCAATTTCTTATCTTCTTGCTTGGCCCTGATAGAAATTGCTCTACTAATTGCTTGTTTTCATTAAAATCTTCCTTGAACTCACTGCCATGCTCTTTCATTAGCTGAAACGTAAGTCTCTTGATTAGTTTGGTCTTGATTCTCCCCATAACAAAGGGAAAATCATCGTGCATATATAAAGTTTTCGCAAAAAAGAAAGGTGTAACAAAAAAATGTCAATAGAGCAACAAATCACATTCGTAGCAAAAATACGCAAAAACAATGATTCTTTCGTCATAACCGTACCTAAAGCATACGTTGAAAACAAAATTCTAGAACTCAGTGAGTACGAATTTATCGTTAAAGAAAAAAAAGTTGGTGATACTAATGCAAGAGAATCAAATACTACATAACACTGCTGAGTCTTTCTTAGCTAAAAATCCATGCGATTTCACCTCGAATGGAAAACCTGCAGGGTCGCAATGCCATGCCCTGCAGGAACTTCATAATCAAGAGCAAGCTGGTTCTTGTGACCACCCCCCTTTAGAGCCACAACAAAATTCTCCAGCTTGCTCAATAAAAATCTTAGAAGAATATTGTTTCAAGCACGACAAAAAAATTCTCGTCAAAAAAGGAAAACTCGCAGGCATACTCAACAATGAAAAAAGATAAGGAGGGAAAAATATGAAAGAATTTATTTCTATAAATAAAGTAAAACCTGATAAAAACCAGCCAAGAAAAAAAACAGGTTTTGGTAAAGAAGAATTGCAAGAATTGGCAAACTCCATCAAAGAAGTTGGGATGATTGTTCCTATTCTTATACAAAAGGACAACACAATTATTGACGGTGAAAGACGTTGGCGTGCATCAAAAATAATTGGATTAAAAAAAGTCCCAATTATTTACGAAGAGAATCTTAGCGATGTGCAAAGACTAGAATACCAATTAATTGCTAGTCTTAACTCTACCAGCTGTGCAGAAGAAGAGATTGCACCAAAAATCAAAGAATACATAACAAAAAGCGGGTACACTCCTGAGTTAGCCGCTAACAGATTAGGAAAGAGCAGACCTTATCTGTATAACATGATAAATCATTTAGCGGATTTGAGTGGTCAGGAGAAACAAGCCATCAAGCTATGGAGAGAAACAAAAGGAGAAAAAAAAGTTTAGGTTTTTTTCTTTAAAATTGCTGGAGTAATAATTTTCGCCAAGTGCTTGTTTATTTGGTTAATGACTTTTTGCTCTTGCAATTTTTCTTTTTCTTCCTGAATTTGTATAGCTTTTTTCAGGTCTAGAACGCACCCGCACTTTTTGCAATACTCTAGGCTGGTTTCGTTTGTTGTGTCGCATCTAGGGCATAATTTGCTTACTAGGCTGGTGGTTTGTATGTGTTCGTCTTTTTCTATACCGTGCATTGAGTACACTCCTGCATCTGCTTCATTACCATAAAGATTAGAGTACACGGCTGGCATGTTGCTCTTTTCGCTCCAGCCAAAGTATTGGCATAATTGCCTGTCTGTCATGTGCTTGCATGCTATGCTGACTCGGTTGTGTCTTTGCCCGTGAGGCGGGCTCCATGGGACTTTAGCCCTGCTCCATGTCCTGCGAAGCATGGTCTGGATTCCTGAGTGAGTTAATGGTTTGCCCCGGTTTGATTGTCCTAGGCCTAAAAATGCAAAGTCGTTTCTGTCTGTTCTGTTTGGGTGCTGGCTGAACCATTTAGCCACGTAAGGAACGCTAAGAATTGCCAGAACTATTCTTTCTCCTTTTTCAGTTTTGCTGGTCGGTATTGTGATTCTTAACTCGCCTTCATTACTGAAGTCAAAGTTTTTGATTTTCAAACCTGATAAGTCTCTTATTCTTGCTCCAGTTTCATAAAAGAGCATGACTAAAGCTTCATCTCTGGAATTCTGACAGTGCTGTAATACTTTCTTAATTTCTTCTTCAGTGGTTCTGTGATATTCTTTCTTGATGCTTAAAGCTCTTTTTTTCTTTCTTTCCTTACTGCATAAGAACTCAATTTTTTTGTCTAATTGCAGGAATCTCCAGAAGCATATAAAG
>JAHWHZ010000002.1 GCA_019322895.1 Candidatus Woesearchaeota archaeon | reverse complement strand
ATGAAGAAAACTATTCAGAATCGGGAAAAAGTTTATTTATTGTGCAGGTCTTGTGGGAAACAGTTCGGCACGCATTTTCCTAAAGATAAGTATTGTAGGCGGTGTCATAAATTATTTTTAAAGCAGACTGAGAAGCCTGTAAGCGTTGTTATTGAAGTCGTGCCTAAGCAAAAGCATTGCAAGGTTTGTGGCGTGAAGTTCACGACAAAATTGAAAGGACAAAAGTATTGTAGCGAATGCTTGTCTTACTTTGCGGAGGAATGGAGAACATGAGGGTTGCTTTGTATTGTAGGGTTAGCACGATTGACCAGCATCCTGAGAAGCAGGAAACAGAATTACAAACTTTTTGTGAAAATAAAGGTTTTACTGTCGTGAAAGTTTATATTGACCGGATTAGTGGGAGTAGGGATTCTAGACCTGCTTTGAATGATTTAATGCAAGACGCTTATAACCATTGTTTTGATGCAGTAGTTATTTGGAAATTGGATAGGCTTGGAAGAAGCGTAAAGCATCTGATTAGTATTGTTGAGAAGTTTAAGGCGTGGCGTGTTGATTTGATTTGTACTAGTCAAGCTTTGGATACTAGTACGCCTAATGGGAAATTGTTGTTTCATATTTTTGGTGCTGTGGCGGAGTTTGAGAAAGAATTGATTGGTGAAAGAACAAAGCTTGGTTTGAGAAAGGCAGTCGGTACTGGCAAGCGTGGTAAGGATAAGAAGCCTCGCAGGCGTAGTGGTTATTGGCAACGCTGGAGTAAACAAAGGGGTATGTAAAATAATGCCTGTTTTTGTGTATGAAAATCAAGGAGTAAATAAACGTTCCTTTATTTACTCTTTTTTTTTGCTAGCAGGGCTTTAAGTCAAACAGGGGTTTATTCCCATCCTCAAGGTTTGGCTTGGCTCTGGCAAAAAATTTAAGAATTATAGTTCCAGTGGAAATGCAAAAAAGTTCCACAGGAAACGTGATTTAAGGGTATTTTGCGTATGGAAAAAGAGAGAGTTTTGTCTTGGTTTGGCAGGTTTTTTTTGCTAGCTCTCACTTTATTGGTTTTGTCAGGCTTGCATGCAGAGCGGTACACAAAGCTTTGTTTATTCTTGTTAGCGCTGGTTTTGTTGTTCCAGGATTGCTTTAAGAAAAAAAAGAGGATACAAGCTGATGCGGAGCAATTTTAGTTTAAAACTGTCGAAGAAAGAGCTTGAGTTGATTACTGCTAATGCTGACCTTGAAAATTTTGAGACTGTTTCTGAGTTTATCAGGTGGGCGTGCTTGCAGGGTTATTCTGAGCTTCAGCGCTTGCGTAATGCGATTGTCACGCCACGTTTTAAAAAGAAATAAAACATTCTGTAAGTGTATGGTTATCAATGATTTAACTTCTTCAGATTGGCGGGCTTGGGTTTTCATAGGCTTTATTATTTTGTTGATTGTGTATCTTGTGAAAACAGGTCAGTTGTCGATTATTATTGGTGATGCTAAAGCTTTGCTGGCGGGCGGTGTTTGATGCGGTTTAAGACTGAAAAGCAAAGACGTGCTGTGATGGCTCAAGTGAATCAAGGTAATTTGAGAGTTGCGCCAGCGCCTAAGAGGAATACTGCTTTTTATCGTGCTAAAGCGTTAGATTTTGAGAAAAAGTTAGATTGGCAGAAGGCTTTTGAGTGTTATGATTTGGCGATTAAGAATTATCCTGCTCATCATCCAGATAGTGAGTTGGCTAGGGCGGATTTGTCTTGGCTTGAGAAACAGAAGGCACAATGTTTGGTGATGGTGCAACAAAAAAACAAGAAACTGGAGGTTTGATATAAGATGAGAGCTATGGATGTTGCGTATAATTTTGTGATGGGTACTCAGCGTGCGATGCGTGCTGAAGCACGGACTGCTTTGTTTGAAGACCGCAGGCGTTTAATTGTATATGTGTTGTTGGTGTTTTTGTTGTTGGTTTGGTTTGGCTGGATTGATGAGATTGTAGCGTTTGTTTTGCGCTTTTTTGAAATATTCGGACTTAAATAAAAAAAAACTTTTGGAGGATTGATGCTTTATGAAAAAAAGAATTTTTGCTTTACTGATTATTTGCTTGCTGGCTTTGCCTGCTGTGTTTGCAGACGGTAATTTTGATTCTACTGAATCAACGAATTTAGTTCAGGGACATCTGAGTTTTTGGCAAAAAATTAAGCTAGGCTTATTAAATATAAAACCTTTCGCCATAGTCGGCGGAGGTCAGTGTAGTGTAACCCCTGATGATGCGGGGAGCATAAATAATTTACAAAGCACGAGTTTTTATGTTTATTGTCCTTCTGATTCTACGGGTTGTAGGCTTTGCGTTTATGATTCTTACTATAATCCTTTATCGTGCAATGATATGAGTTCTGGAAGTAAAACTTATGTCGGAAATAATAAGGGTGGTTATTGGGAGCGATACAATTGCTACGAGCGAGAATGTGTAGAATTAAGCGAGTTTCAAAATCAAGGCTGTGGGGGCTGGGTGTGCCCTGATAATCAAATGTATCGAGAACGAGAAGACTCTTGCGGTAACATTGACCGAGAATGTATTTACTGGAAGGACTGCAGAGAAGAACAATGCCAGTACACTGTTGGGGAATGGAGTGAGTGCATAAATAATAAACAAACTAGAATTATTACTTTGGCGGGTTGTGAGAAAGAAATTGATACTCAAGCTTGTAGTGGTGGCAGTAGTCAGGTCGGTGACGTGATTATTCAAGCTATTAACGAGCAAGTTCATGTAGTTGATGGTGATGTTGTCGTCGGAGAAGCCACGTTTAAAAACGTGGGAAGTGACATGTATGGAACTTACATTTTTGAAATGCAGGTCAGACCTAAAGGTATGAAGCCGTTAAGTATAGTTAGCACTGAGCCTGCGACTTGTGATGCAGAGCATCCTGAAAACGTGCATAAAAAATTCATGTTACAGAATACCGAGCAAGAAAGTATAAGATTATATACGCTTGAGGCTTTGCCTGACGGCGAGTATGACGTATATTTTTTGACGAGAACTAAATGTTTTAAGGACTTAACAGTTAAGGAAAAAACAGATTTGGGCGCTTTTTATAGAGTAAGCCCTTACCCGTACAGTAAACTTGTTGGCAGTGTATGTGTTGGGCAGGCTTGTGTGAAACCCAGTAGTTCGGGGGGCGGGTTGTGGTTTGTTCAACCGTTTTGGCTTGTTGTTTGGGGATTACTCGCTGTTATAATTTTCAGTCTGTTGTATAAGCGTTTCGGGTGATTTTTTTTGTTGAATAAATCAAAGCTCTTTAAGGTATGGATTGCACTGCTTTATTTTGTTTTATTTGTCGTGTGTATTCCTTATTTGAGTGTTTACCTGCATGAAAAAACTCATGCAGTTCACTGTGAAATGTTTGGAGGCACTGCTGAAGTTAGTTTTGTGTGGAATGGTGCTTCCACGACATGCACTGGTTTATCTGTTGAGCATGATGAAATGTTTGATTATTTTAGTGCTTGGACTGAGTTACTTCAATATCCTTTGGTGTTGTTGGTTCAATTATTAAGTTTGATTGCTGGCTTGCATTTTATAAAGAAAGAATTATCTTGATAATCGTCTTGAACCATAGGTGGTAAGACAAGGGGGTTTATACTTTTTCCCCTTTGTCTTCCTCCAATTTTGTTTATGAACGTTTCCAATTTTATTGCTGAAGGTTTAGGTTTGAATTCCACGAATGTTGCTTGCACTAATCCTGAAGTGATTAATTTTATTCAGCCTGAATGGTACACTGAATTGTTTTTTGTTTTTAATCAAGCAGGAGAAATAACGCAATTTAAAATATTGAATATTTTTTTGTTTTTGGCTGGTATTGGTTTGTTATTGTATGCTTGGGAGTTTGGATGGTTTGAGAGCTTGTTTGAGTTCGTGTTTTGTTTTGTGAAGGTTGCTTTTTGGATGCTGGTTGTGTTTATGGTTATTGTTTTGATTGCTTTAGCTTCCTTGCCTGCTTAAGCTTCTGTTTTGATTTCTTTACTGCATAGTGTCCAGAAGTATCTTGCGGTGTGGTTCAAAGGGAGGGCATACTTTTCTGATTATCCATACTCTCTTCTTGGATAATACCAGTATCTTTTTATAGTTTTCTTACTTTTTTAAATACTGGTTGCTCTATTGACACTTTTTTGTTTTTATTCTGGGGAGAATTAAAACTAAAAAATGTTTGAACACACACTTTTTTACGCCCCCCTTTGAATACTGTTGAAAAAAAGCAAAAGGGTATTTAAGTTTTTCGCCTGCATAAGCTTTTTATATAAGCCCTTCCTTAAAGCAAGGGTATGGCAAGAAAAGAAAAGAAAGGAGATTTTTTTCAGTATAAGGATGGTGAAATTGTTTTTAAAGATTGTTGGGGTACTGTGTGGTCTGCTGAGGTTTTAGATGATTTGATTAAGGCATTAAGGAAACAGCAAGATGTTAGAGAGACCATAGTGTATTATGAAGATATGGCTAGTAAAGTTAGAGAAAAATAAAGGGCTTTTTTTCAAACAATAATACCACAGCATAGCTTAAACCAAAAAAATCGCTCCAGAGCCTTTATTCAAAGGATTTTCTAGTTCTCTGAAGTTATCTGTGACTAAAATAGAGGATTTATAGAGAATAATTATTTTATCCGTATATCTTCCACAACCAAGAATAGACGATAAATTAGTGACAAGCAGTGACATAAAAATGTGCGTTATTTGATTGTTACTAATCTTGAAAATCGCAAGGTTTAAAAATAAGCACCCCTTTAAACCTTAATATTCAAGCGTTTTAGCGCTTATCTGGGGTGGTTTTAGTTCATGGAAATTTACTGTGTTAATGCCTCCGACTAATATCAAATAACCATATTCTTTGACTTTGAACAACACTGTTGACATTGCTGCTGCCTGTGCAGCTCCTATTCCAGGGAACAGTGCAACAAAACTGCCTGAAAAGACCCCGCCAATCAGGCTTTTTACATATTCTCCTAAACTTATCTCTACATACTCTTCATCTATTTGTGTCGGGACTTCAACCTTGTTGAACAACGAGATGAGCAATGCAGATATGCCGAACATTCCTGAAAGCATTGGAAACAATGGCTGACTAATCTCTGAATTAAGGACAATTAATCCTAATATTCCGGAAAGAACAAAGATAATCATTGCCCAGATTTTTTTGCTGTCTTTCAGGATAATAAAAGCAACCATTATCAAGAGCAGATATCCAAGATAACTCTTTAGAAGCGAATAAAGAATTGGAAAAACAAGCACTAATATCGGAATTATTGCGATGCACAAAAGCAGACAAAGCAAAGAACCAATTACTGTCAGTCTGACTGCATCCCATCCAAGACCTTGAAACAGTAATTTATGCCCAGGCAATACTGCCATTACCGTATCTGAATCAGGGGCGCCCAAGAATATTGAGGGGATTGAATCAAGAAAAGTGTGTGTTACTCCCATTGAAATTATTATTGTCGCCAAGAACAATGCAGATGTGTAGTTCAGGAATATTGTGCTCAGGCTTACAATCAATACTGAAATGAGGTTTATGTGAATGCCTGGTGTCAGGCCTGTCACAATTCCGCAAAGTATACCTATTAAGACTGCGGTCAAGAGTTGAAATATCATTTTAATTCATCTGCAACAAATTCCAGCTTTCCGTTATAGCTCTTCAGCTCTCCTTTGACTGTTATTTTCTCTCCTTTTTTCACATTTGACTTATCAAAAGTAACTACCGGAATGCTGGTCATCGGCTTTACTGAGATTATTGTTACTTTTTCTTTTGCACTAACTCTTTCAACAACACCAACTAATTCTGTAAGAACTCGCGGGTCATCTGCTTCAACAAACTGTGATGCAATGTACAGTATGGGCAGCCCCAACACAACACAAGTTAAAGCTATAATTAACAAAACTTTTTCATTCATGGGAATATTGCTGTAAATTATCTTTATATGCGTTTGCCAGAATTTTCCGGAAGGTTTTCGACTATAAACCGCAATCTTTATATATCATTTGTATATACAAATGTTATATGGGCGAATTAGTTCATTTAAGGTTGGAAAAACAGATGAAGCAGCGCATGAATGAGATAGTCAAGACAGGCATGTTTGCCAGCATGACTGAATTCATCCGGGATGCAATAAGGAAAAGCATTGATGAATACGAGAAAAAGAAGGCAATTCGTGGTCTTGAGATGCTTAGAGGCAAAGGCCGTTTATTGACCAAAGCAGAGCAGAAGAAAGTAAAAGCAGAGCTTAAGAAAATGACTCCTTCACAGATCTTCAGGCAATACGGCCTTGGTTGAAAAATCACAAAAGTGTTTTTTATCTCTTGTTACTATAAAGTCTGCTCCTGCTTTTTTTGCAAGAACTGCGTGCTTTTCATCACCTTTATACCTTTGTTCATCCTCTATAAGTATGAGTTTCTTTTTAAGAAATTTCAAGAGTATATAAGTGTCGCTCTCTTTGATGTTGGCATGCAATTCATTTAAGAGGTGATATGACAATATAATATAAAACTCGCAAGCAACAGCTCTTTTGAACACCTCAAACGCAGGTTTGCTAAGGTCTTTTCCATATTTATTCTTTCTTTCTAAGAGATAATCCAAATATACATTTGTGTCAATATAGATTTTCATAGAATTTTTTCTATTTTTACTCTTTATATGTTATTCCCAGAATTTTCCGGAAGGTTTTCGAACTATCCTTTCTATAATAACAAAACATATAAACCCCTCATTAAAACTTCTAATTTATGGCAAAAAGGGTGCAGTCTCCGAGCTCTATCAAGTTATATCAGCAGTGTCCTAGAAAATATTTTTATCAATACATCCGGCAATTAGAAACACTTCCAAACATCCATCAAGTGAGAGGAAACATTGCCCACACTGTATTGGAAAAATTCTTTGATGTAACTACAGAAAAGATGACTTTAGATGATTTCAAGCAAAAGCTTACAACAGTCTTGCAGGATCTGCTTTTCCAGGAGTGGGCTGCTGCAAAGCCGCAGCTAAAGACACTTGATCTTTCATCAGACCAGAACCAGTTTTATTTTGAAGAGACCTTGCTGATGCTTTTAAACTGGCTTGAGCATTTTTCAAATGAGATTCTTGCGCAGGAAGGCACTTTCAATGAAAGATTCAAGACCCTGACACCTATCAGAGAAAAATTCTATTTGAGCAAGACATTCAATGTCAGGGGATACATAGATGCTATTGAGAAATTCAACAATGAAATCAGGGTAATGGATTACAAGACAAGCAGTTCTTTTAATCTGAATGACCACCGGCTGCAATTGGCTATCTATGCACTGCTGTACCAGGAGATTCATGGCGAGCTTCCTCACAAAGTCGGAGTTTATTTCTTGAAAGATAAACCAAAAATTATTAAAGTAGATGAGCAATTACTAGAGTTTGCAAAGAAAGAAATAGAATTGATACATCAAAAGACAGAGTCAGACGACATAAAAGATTACCCAAAAAGGCCTTCCGGCCTATGCAAGTATTCAACTGGACAATGCGAGTTTTTTGATGTGTGCCAAAAAGAGGAGTAAATCATGACTGTAAAAGACGTTGTTGTCTTTCTAGACAAGATAGGAATGTGGGATGTAGTCCTGCCTTTTGTCCTTGTCTTCACTGTTGTCTATGCTGTTCTTGAGAAGACAAAGGTGCTGGGCACTGAAGCTGGAGAACCAAAGCACCGCTTCAATGCAATTGCTGCTTTTGTTGTTGCTTTTTTCACCTTGGTTGCTGTTGATGTTATGAACATAGTCAGCAGGCTTGCGCAGTATATGGTCATTTTGTTGGTTGCAGGTGTCTGCACAGCGATAATTGTAAGTTTTTTCGGCTTCAAGGACATAAGAAAGTTCAAATGGGGCAAGAAATTGTTTTTGCCGGTTGCATTCATAATTTTTGCTATAGTCGTATTGTATGCTTTAGGAATGCTTGACTTCTTTGATTTTTCTGATTTAAGCAAATACATAGGGGTTATAATTGGCATTGGTGTTTTTGCTCTTGTGCTTTGGTTTATCCTTAGAGGAAAAGAAAAAGAAGCAGAGGCAGAAAAGAGGCCTGCTGCTGCTGCTCCTGCCAAAGAAAAGACAGAAGAAGAAAAAGTTGATGAGACAATCAGTAAGAGAATAAACAAGCTGCCGAGCCCTCTAAAAGAGATGGCTCAAAAAGAGTATGAAATTCAGCCAGACCTTGCGAGCAAGAAGGCACTATTGGGAGAATTGAATAGATTGATGCGCAGGCGTTAAACCTTTGCGCTGCAATTTCATAACCTTTATAAAGTATCCGTCAATATTTATTCACGATGAAAAAGCTTAATTTCAAGTCTACAAAAGAAATTGATGTGCCTGCTAATATCGCTGACCAGGTCATTGGCCAGGAAGAAGCTGTTGAGATTGTCAAGAAGGCAGCACAGCAGAGAAGACACGTTCTATTGATAGGAGAGCCAGGCACTGGAAAGTCCATGCTTGGATTAGCTTTGGCTGAACTGCTTCCAAAAGAGAAACTGCAGGATGTTGTTGCTTTTCCTAATCCAAATGATGAGAACCAGCCATTGGTCCGCGTGGTTCCAGCAGGACAAGGAAGAGAGATGGTGCAGAATGCAAGGATGAAGAATAATTCTTTTTTCAGGTTCCAGAATATCATAATGATTGGATTGTTGATTCTGGCGATGGTCATGCCGTGGTGGGCAAGGTCTTATTACAAGTCAGACATAATGTTTGCTGCGATGTTCCTTGGAGGGATGGTCTTCTTGGGAGCATTTGTTTTATTCTTGAATTTAGGAAAACGCGGCATTGGAGCAAAAACTCAGTTTCCTAAGGTCATTGTTGATAATTTTGGAAAAAAGATAGCTCCTTTCTGGGATGCTACTGGTGCTCATGCAGGCGCTCTATTAGGAGATATCTTGCACGACCCATTGCAGTCAGGAGGGCTTGGAACCCCTGCGCACGAGAGGGTTGTTGCAGGAATGATTCACAAGGCAAACATGGGAGTCTTGTTTGTTGATGAGATTGCTACATTGGCTCCTGCGACACAGCAGGAATTGCTGACAGCTTTGCAGGAAGGCAAATACTCAATCACAGGCCAGTCAGAAAGATCTTCAGGAGCAATGGTTAGGACAGAGCCAGTCCCTTGTAATTTTGTTCTTGTTGCAGCAGGAAATGTTGAGACAGTGCAGCACATGCATCCTGCTTTGCGGTCAAGGATAAGAGGATATGGCTATGAGATATATATGAAAGATACAATGCCTGACACAGAGGAAAACAGGGTAAAGGTTGCAAGGTTTGTTGCGCAGGAAGTAAAGAAAGACAAGAAGATACCTGATTTCAGCAAGGATGCTGTTCTTGCAATCATTGAAGAGGCAAAGAAGATGGCTAACAGGAAAGCTCATCTGACTCTGAGATTCAGGGAGCTTGGCGGATTGATAAGGGCTGCAGGTGACTTGGCTGTTGAGAAAAAAGCAAAGCTTGTCACAAAAGTTCATGTTGATGCTGCAAAGAAAATCGCAAGGCCTCTTGAAAAGCAGATGGCTGATAAGTTCATTGAGAAAAAGAAGGAATATGATGTAATAATCACAGAAGGAGAGCAGGTTGGAAGAGTCAATGGCCTGGCTGTCATCGGCGGAACAAGCACTTATTCTGGAATCGTCCTGCCGATAGAGGCAGAAGTGACTCCTGGAGGCAAGGAAAAAGAAGTCATTGCAACAGGAAAGCTCGGCGTCATCGCAAAAGAGGCTGTGAAGAACGTGACAGCCATTGTCAGGAAATTCTTTGGCCAGGAGCTGAAGGATTATGATATTTATGTTCAGTTTCTTCAGACTTATGAGGGTGTTGAAGGTGATTCTGCAAGCATTGCAGTCGCTACATCTATTTTATCTGCACTAAAAAAGATTCCAGTTAAGCAGGACACTGCAATGACCGGTTCATTGTCAGTCAGGGGAGAAGTATTGCCTGTCGGCGGTGTGAGCGCAAAAGTTGAGGCTGCAATAGAGGCCGGCATCAAGAAAGTTTTGGTGCCGAAATCAAACATGAAAGATATCATTTTGGATAAGGCAAAGCTAAGCAAGGTAAAGATTGTTTCTGTTGAAAATATTGTGGATGTTCTTAAAGAAGCTCTTGACTGGAAAGGAAAACAAGATTTGCTGAAGCAGATTAGCTTGAGTTAATTTTAAGCTATATTTTTTTTATATAGAAAATAAAACTAAATGTCATAACATTTATATACAAGTTTTCTCAGAATCCGGACTATGAACATGAAAGATATTACGTCATGCCCTGACTGCGGGAGCACGAACATAATACATGGGACTTTAAGAGAGCAGATCATCTGCAGAGACTGCGGCCTGATATTTGAACCATTGGCTCCAGGAATAGAGGAAAGGATGCCATTGACAGCGCCAAAAGTAAGCAAAGCAGAGACAAAGCCAAGAGCTGCTAAAAAGCCTAAGAAGAAACCAAAGAAGAAAGCAAAGAAAGCGAAGAAAAAGGCTAAAAAGAAGAAAAAAGTGAAGAAAAAGAAAGTCAAGAAAAAAGTCAAGAAAGCAAAGAAAAAAGCAGCTAAGAAAAAACCAAAGAAAAAGGCCAAGAAGAAGGCAAAGAAAAAACAAAAGTCCCGCTTTAAAAAATTCTTTAAAGGGCTGCGTAAAAAGAAAAAATAAGGCAATAATGCCGTTTTCTTTTTTTTGTATGGGGGACCCTCGCTAATTTTATATATCTAAAGCATAATCAATCAGTTATGAAGCCAGAAGATGTTCTTAAGGAAGCGCAAGAGATAGACAAGGAGCTGGTTGAAGAGCCAAGGTCAAGAAGACACTGGTGGATTTTTGTAGGACTGTTCCTTGTTTTAATCATTGTTTTTTATTTGGTTCCATATCAATGGATCAAGGAAAATCCAGAGCCGAGAAATATTCCTGATATAACAGAAGTGCTTGCTTCTGATATTGAAAAAGATCTTCAAGAGCCGAAGAAATTCATAGACATGAATGAAATAAAATCTTTAATAAATCCCGGTGACCAGAAAATCAAATTAACTGCAAACAAGATTGCTGCAGAATCCTGCGATGGAAACATAATCTGCTATTCAAAGGCATTGTATTATTTTATCAGGGATAATTACAAATACATCTCAGACCCGTCTGGAGAAGAATATGTTGAAGACCCTAAAGAGTTTCTTTCTGCAGGAGGAGGTGACTGCGAGTCTGGCTCTATTGCACTGGCTGCTTTGCAGGAGGCAATAGGCATTGATGCACAGCTTGTTTTTGTTGCAAATCACGCTTATGTCAGGCTTAAGTTAGATGAAGCTCCAAAGACTTACAAGAACGATGACTGGATATATCTTGACTGGACCTGCAAGAACTGCGATTTTGGGGAAATTCCCTGGCAGAACTGGAAAAAAAGAGCGCAATATGTTGAGATTTGAGTTTAGCGCCTTGCGAAGTTCTCAATTTGGTGTGCAGAATTTAATGAATCTGGTAAACGAGCGGTATCAGAAGCGAAACGAAGCACGCTATTGGCTCCTTAATCCCACGTTACTTCTATCGAATCAGTTCTCTCATAAGGATAGATATCTATTTTCATTTCCTTGCTTTTTCCATGTTCTAAAATTCCCTGCCAAGCAATCATTGCGCCCTGGTCGCCTGCATATTCCAAAGGAACTGCATAGAATTTAGCGCCTCTTTGCTTGCACATCTTATCTAACATAGAACATAATTTTTTATTTGCTCCAACACCGCCGATCAACAACAATTCTTTTTTCTCGCCGTGCGCCAATGCTCTTTCAGAGACTTCTGTCACCATTGCAAACGCAGTCTCCTGGAATGCATTGCAGACATCTTCAATCTTCTCTCCTTTTTCCAATAGTTGTGATGCTTTTGTGACAAGCCCTGCAAAAGAAGTGTCCATCCCTTTCACAACATAAGGCATTTCAATGTATTTTCCTTTCTCAGCTAATTTTTCAATATTCGGTCCTGCTGGAAATCCTAATCCAGCTTCCCTGCCAAATTTATCCAAGGCATTGCCGATTCCAATGTCTAAAGTTTCTCCAAATATTCTAAACCTGCCTCCAGCAATTGCAATTATCTGTGTATTAACTCCAGAAACATACAAGAATACAGGATCTTTTGCTCCTGTGCAAAGCTGTCCTATTGTCAAATGTGCAACGCAATGATTCACCCCGATAATCGGCTTCTTGATCTGCTCACTTAACTTCTTTGCAACATCCATCCCGACTTTCAAAGCAGGAGCAAGTCCAGGCCCTCTTGAATATGCAATCAAGTCAATATCTTCAATCTTTAAATTAGCATCTTTCAAGGCTTCCTCAACAACAGTATCACACACTTGTTCATGATGCTTTGCAACCTCATTTGGAATCATCCCGCCTGTCTCTGTTGTAAAGACCTTTTTAGCATTAGCTAGGATTTTCCCTTCAGAACTAACAATACCTACTCCAAAAGTGTGTGCAGTTGATTCAATTCCAAGACATATCATGATAACAGAAAGCCTGTTGCGATTTATAAAGTTTCTCTATACAAACTCTATCTGTCCGAAGGACTTAAACCTATTTTTTGCCAAAACTTTTATATATTTGTTAATCTTAATAATAAGAATCGGTTGATACAGTGAAGTTGCAGGACACAGTTGTGAAAAACCTGAATGAATTACTTCTTGTTGTTAAACAGGGCGGTAACTATATGTCTGACTTGAATGCAGCAGTTACTATTGTTGACAAGGACTTCAATATACTTTATGGAAATGCAAAAGCAAGAAAATTAGCAGAAGCTGCGTACAACAAGATTTGCAGGGAAGCAGTATCTGCAAAAGAAAAACCGCCAGAATTTATTTTTGAGGGAGAGAAATGCTATAAAGTCTACAGGGGAAGCGAGACAATCTGTCCCGGCTGCCTGACGAAAAAAGTTTTTGATGAAAAAGAATCCTTAGGCGGGTTTAAGACGCACAATGAGCTTATCAGAAGATATCTTGACATCAATTCTTATCTTGTGCTTGATGAAAACAAAGAAGTTCTCGGCGTTGTTGAAGTTGCATTGGACATAACAGGAAACCTTTTGGCATCAGGAGAGATACACAATGCAAAAAACTGCCTGCAGGATATCATATTTCCGCTGAACATGGCGCAGCAAAGCCAGCTAGAACCTGAAGAATTGAATGAGCAGATAAATCTTATGTTTGAATCAGGAGAAAGAGCAGCGTATCTTCTCGCAGCTGTGCATAGCAGGCTCAGGAGGCCTGAAAAAGGAACCGACTTCACAAAAGGCCCTGTTGACCTTATAGACACATTGGAACGGGTTGTCAAACGCTTCAAGCCAAAATATTACAAACAAAAAGTAGAGCTTGAGCTGGATATCCGCATTGACACCTCTGCGCATTGCGAGGGCAATATAAGTGATATAGAGGGTGTTTTTGAGAATCTCCTGTTGAACGCGCTTGAGGCATGTATGCACGTAAAAGGTAGGTCCACAAAAGAAACAATAACAGCATTCCATCAAGATGGATACTATCACATAGTTTTTGAAGACAACGGTCCGGGCATTCCTGAAGACATACTTAAAAATATATGGAGCCCTTATTTCAGTACAAAAGAGTCAACAAGAAAAAGAGAGGAAAGAGGGCTCGGCCTGTCAATGGTAAGGAAGATAATAGAGGAAGACCAGTGCGGAGAAGCGCATGTTGAAAGCCCAGAGGGAGCAAGATTCACGCTAAAAATCCCAAACCCCACAACGCTGAAAAAACTGAGGAAAGATTCAAGAGAAGAATAATAATACAACCTCTATCTGTCCGAAGGACTCTTGATTAAGAACTAACTTCTTTTTCTAATTCTCCTTGAGCAGATTTACTGGGGTGTGGAACCCATTCTCCATTGCTGTCTTTATAGCACTCTAAAACTTTAATATTTTCTGGAGGAAAATACGCTCTTCTAGAAGCTTCTTCTGCAGCAGCCTGTGTATCAACACAACCTGCGCCCCAGAGACGTCTTCCAACTTGGTCCAGTTGTTCAAAAAAATCCATGCTATACATGCTTTTGTTTTAAGAGTATTTTCTATAAATATCTTTCGATTTTTTTATGATTAATCTTCTTCACTTAAAACCAAAGCCGCAAGTGTCCTTAGTAATATGCTCTTTATCTGTTCTAGGATATTTTCTGCACATAGGCGGACGTATAAGATAAATCAAGCACTTTGCTTTGTTATTCTCATCAAATCTCAAGAAAGGGCACTTAAAAGGAAGCATGCAGCATGCACCGCATCTATTGCACTTGCCTGTTCTGTTCTTGTCAACAGGCAAAAAAGCAGTTAAAAATCTCTTAATCTTTCCGCGCACTATGTATCTCCCTCGTTATAGCACTGCTTTTTTGAATGCTTTATTTAAATTTTATGGAACTAGCAGTTTGCACAGTTTGTGCTGCGCAGTTAGTATGACGGCCGCATGTTTTCTCTTTGTTTGAAAGATTGATCAGCATAATATTTGTTTTGGCGGTAAAATTGTGTGCGGTCATTTTTTCTGTTGCCTGTGATTTCATCAAGATATTGCATGTATCTGTATAATTTTCTCACAAACTTGTCAAGTTTTTCAAAATAAATGTTGAATTTGTCATTATTAATGTAGCCTAAATCTTTGCTCAGGCTTAAGCATGCTTCAACTTCAAGACTGGAGCGATAACAGAATACTAAAAAATTAAGAAAAACCTTGTTAGAATTCGCGCCAGAGCCCTCTGCAATGTTCAAAGGAAGACAAGTTGCAGCTCTCCTTAATTGCGAAGTCAAATTATTGTCCTCAGATTTTGGAAAGTCTTTTACAAGCTCGTAAATATCGAGGACAAACTTGTGCGCTAAGTGATAAATTTCAAGTTCTCTGAAATTTCCTGATTTAATCATACATTTATTTGTAATTTTATTCTTTATATGTGTTTGCCAAAAAAATCCGGAAAGGTTTCGGGTAAAAATGAAAGAAAAAATTAAATGAAACCGTGATAGACCAAAAATACTGAGGATGAACGTTGGAAACCGCACGCTGAATGCATCGTTACCTTTGCACTTACACGTCGATCCCATCAAACAGCTCTTCTAGCTATGTTCTAAGACATCTCTTTTCGAGGAGGGCTTCATCCTTAGATGCTTTCAGGACTTATCCCTTAAGGCGTGGCTGCCCGGCATGATACCTTGTCAGATAACCGGTAAACTAGTGGCCTCGAACGCCAGTTCCTCTCGTACTATGGCGTCCTTCCCCTCAGACGTCAAGCATCTCCAGTAGATATTATACCAACTGCCTCACAGCGTTGTGAACCCAGCTAACGATCCCTTTTGATAGGTGAACCCCCTCACCCTTGGCAGCTTATGCACTGCCAGGATAGGAAGAGCCGACATCGATGTAGCAAGCCGCGCCGTCGATTTGAACTCTCGGGCGCGACAACTCTGTTACCCCCGGGGTAACTTTTCGGTCATCCCAAGCCCCCATCAAGGAGGACATTGAGGTTCGCTAGGCCTGACTTTCGTCCTTGGATTCCGTCAATTTAAGAATCCAGTTAGGCTGACTTTTGCCCTTGCACTCTACTTCCGATTTCTGACCGGATTGAGTCAACCTTTGGGCGCTATTGATATGTTTTCAACAGCGTGCCGCCCCAGCCGAACTGTCTGCCTGCAGGTGTCCTCTCCGCAAAGAGTTAGCAATGCAAGTTTTGAAGTGTGGTGTTACACTTGCGCCTTAGGTTCAACCTGACGACTAAACCCTCAGACAGCTCCCACATACTCTATACAACAAGACTCACATCGCAACAACAAGCTACAGTAAAGTTCCACGGGGTCTTCACTTCCCACTGGAGATCTCTGGCCTTTGCACCAGAACGGTGTGTTCGGAGGATTTTGGTTGGGGACAGTGGAGATCTCGTTACGCCCTTCATGCACGTCGTCAATCAAACGACAAGGCATTACGCTACCTTAAGAGAGTTATAGTTACTCCCGCCGTTTAGCGGTCCTTAGCTCCCTTGAAAAGGAGTTTCGGATACCGCCACTGGGCAGACGTCACCTTCTGTACGAGACCTTACGGTTTAGCAGAAGGTTGTGTTTTTGTTAAACAGTCGGACCTCCCTAGTCACTGCGCCCTGCTTTGGCACCCATACGAATACCAGAGCAGGGACCCCTTATACCGAAGGCACGGGGCTAAATTGCCGAATTCCCTCAACCAAATTAATCCTTCACACTTTAGGCTTCTCACCTAGGGGCACCTGTGCTGGTTATGGGTACGGATATCCAAGATTTGTTCTTGTTTCTTTTTCACGGACTCTGGGCATTGGCGAGATAACCCATAAGGCTACTATTCCCAGGTTTAATCAAGTTCTCATCATTACGATACTCCCTTGATTTATCCTGGTTAACGCAGACGATGATCTACGCTCGCCTAGCCGAAAGTGTCAGGAACAAGACTTGTGTTGCCACGCATACTTGAACAGCGCAGGAATATTAACCTGCTTCCCTTTCCTCATAAACTCCTCTTAGGAGTCCAGTTAGGACCGACTAACCCTTGGCTGAACTACATTGCCAAGGAACCCTTGCCCTTTCAGTGACAGAGATTCTCACTCTGCTAAGATCCTACTACTGCCAGGATTGTCATTTCTACCCGGTCCACTCCTTTTCTCAAAGAAGCTTCTACCCAGGCAGAACGCCTATCTATCACGAACCTTGCGGTTGTCTATGGTATCGGTAACTGGTTTAGCCCCGTCAATTTTAAGGGCCCGCGTCCTTGACAGGTAAGCTGTTACGCACTTTTTAAAGGATGGCTGCTTCTAAGCCAACCTCCCCGCTGTCTCTGGGCACGGACGCCCTTCACCCTTTAACACTTAACCAGCTTTAGGGACCTTAACCATAGTCGGGGTTGTTCCCCTCTCGGATGCCAAGCTTACCCCGGCACCCCGTCTCCCGAGGTCTAAAACGCGATTGCCTTCGGAGTTGGACAGGGAACCGAAGGATTTCTCCCCCTAAATCCCCAATCCGTAGCTCTACAACAATCGCTGTCTCGCTCGAGACTTGACTAACGCCAACTTCGATAGGAACCAGCTATCACCGCTCTCGATTGGCTTTTCACCCCTAGCCCCAGATTAGAAGAACACATGCACGTAGCACCTCTTCAGGCCTCCACGAGGTTTTACCCTCACTTCACCTTATCCAGGGCTAGATCGAACGGTTTCGGGTATGACCCGAGTGACTTCAGGCCCTTTCAGACCCCGCGCCTCATTGCTTGCGCGCTTGTTGCTTTCGCTAGGCATCCCTTTTTTAAAGTTATGCTTGCCACTCAGGTAAACTCCCTGGCGCGTTATTCAAAACGTACGACAGAACACCGTAATGCCCTGCCATTCCATACCTATCAGGTTTCAGGCTCTTTTAACTCCCTGTCAAGGGTTCTTTTCAACGTTCCCTCACGGTACTAATGCTCTATCGGACTCTAGACGTATTTAAGGTTGGATGTTGATGTCACCCACATTCCCACTCCGTATCCAGGGAGCAGTACTCTGGATACCGCTCGCTTCCTTCTTAGTTGCCTTTACGGGGCTTTCACCCTCTACGGCACTCCGTTCCAGGAGACTTCAAGTTTCCAAGTTAGGAAGTTTAATGAGCGGTCCGAACACCACATACGAACACCCTCTCGAGTGCTCATTCGGTTTGCCTTGGTTGGTTTTCAGTCGCCCTTACTCACCAAATCTCGATTGATTTCTTTTCCTGCAGGTACTAAGATGTTTCAATTCCCTGCGTCCCTCATCCTTTCGGATTCAAGAGGAAGTCCCATTAGGAAATCCCCGGTTCAAAAGCTGCATACGCTTCGCCGGGGCTTAACGCAGTTAGCCACGTCCTTCATCAGCGTCTAGAACCTAGTCCTCCGCCTGATAGGATTCAGATCCACCTAAAGATTAAGATGGCCAGTATTTTTGGTCTATGCACGGTGTCATAAGGAAATTTGATTGTGAAGATTATTTCCCTCGTCCTTTCACCCGTGACAGGGTAGTCACGAGTGATTTTGATTGATGAATGTGATAATTTAATAGTCGAGTACTTGTGCATTTGAAGTACTGCGGATTCCCGATTGCAGGTCACCTTCGCACGTGCGGCCTTGTGCCGCACCGTTTTGATCAAACTTTTTTTAAAAGTTTGGAATGGACCCGTCGGGACTTTCGAGCAGGGATTGCCATTATTCCAGAGTCCCGTCAGACCTCCGCAGGAGCGTCTGACCGTACGCCAGTACGTCTAGGGTGCAGTCCCTGACATTCGAACCCGAAGCCTCCGCCTTGCAAGGGCAGCGCTCTACCAGGTTGAGCTACGGGCCCAGGTATGAATATGAAGTAGAGAGAGCAGAAAAGCAATTTCGATTGGAAAAAATAAAAAGGAGGTGATCCATCCGCAGGTTCCCCTACGGATACCTTGTGACGACTTATCCCACCTTGCTGAGCTTAGGTTTGACACATTTACTCAATGAGGCTCACCTAAACCCTGCTCGGTTGGATTGACGGGCGGTGTGTGCAAGGCACAGGGACATATTCACCAGAATATGCTAAATTCTGATTACTAGGGATTCCGGCGTCATGAGGCTGGGTTACAAACCTCAATCCGTACTAGGGCAGGCTTTCGAGGATTGGCTTCTCTTTTCAGAGTTGCATCCCATTGTACCTACCATTGTTGCGCGCGTGTAGCCCGGAAGATTCGGGGCATACCACCTACCGTAGCCTGCGCCTTCCTCCTTGTTTCCAAGGCAGTCTTCTTATTGTGCTCGCTCACCATTGCTGGCACGTTAGCAAATAAGAATACAGGTCTCGCTCGTTGCCTGACTCACTGCAAAATACGCTGCATTTTGCATAAAAAAGTGCTGCGCATTTTTTAACAGGACACCTCACGGCACGAGCTGACGGCGGCCATGCACCTCCTCTCGGCTTGTCTGGTAAGCCCTTTAGACTGACCTTCATCCTGCCGTCGCCCCCGGTAAGATTCCCGGCGTTGAATTCAATTAAACCGCACGCCGCACCCCTTGTAGTGTGCCCCCGCCAATTCCTTTAAGTCTACTGATTACTGATCAGAGATTTCGAGACCTCTGGTCGAGATAATTTCAGTCTTGCGGCCGTACTTCCCAGGTGGCGTGCTTAACACCTTCGTTTCGACACTGCACAATCTCGTGGATTGTGCAACATCTGGCACGCAGCGTTTACAGCTAGGACTACTCGGGTATCTAATCCGGATCGCTCCCCTAGCTTTCATCCCTCACCGTCAGATCCATTCTGGTAGAATGCCTTCGCCATCGGTAGTCCTCCAGGGATTATAACATTTTACCGCTCCCCCTGGAATACTTTCTACCTCTCCTGGTCTCAAGTTAAGCAGTGTTCCCTGCACGCCGTCGGGTTAGGCCCGACGATTTCACAGAGAATTTACTCAACCGGCTACGGATGCTTTAGACCCAATAAACGTGGTTCCCACTTGTGGCGCTGGGGTTACCGCGGCGGCTGGCACCAGTCTTGCCCACCACTTATTCGCCAAGATTTTTACTCTTGGCAAAAGCCCATGCAATACATGAGCACTCAGAATCCCCTTATCACACTTGCGTGCATTGTAAAGGTTTCGTAACTGCTGCACCCCGTAGGGCTAGGACCAGTGTCTCAGTGTCCTTCTCGGGGCAACCACTCTCATGGCCCCTACCCGTCTTAGGCTTGGTGGTCCATTACACCGCCAACTACCTGATGGGCCGCCGACTCATCTTTAGGCACCGAAGTTTTCAGGAAAAGAACATTCCAGTATCTTTTCCCTGCCTGATGTTAGCCTCAGTTTCCCAAGGTTATCTCAGACCTAAAGGCAGATTATCGACGTGTTGCTGAGCAGTCTGCCAGTGACCCGAAGGCCCCTAGACTTGCATGTCTTAGCCGGATTCTGATAGCAGCAACCTCCTGCAGGATAAACAGGAAATTATAACCACATACGGCCGATTTGAAATTGACTTGAGCTGCTCTCTCTATCATGTACAAAACAATAGTTTTGACACTCATATTTAGTGATGTTTGCTTGTGTTCCTCAGCTTTCCCGAGGATAGAAGTTGTGCCGGAAAAATTTACCGACTTTCTATTGGAGATGATTCACGAATGACTCTAAGAATTTGGTGGTGATTTATAAATGTTGCGTTTTGAGTATACGAAAAACGCAACCTCTCAAAATCTTTGATTTTGAGTTGCTATCGGTTTTAGTATAGTGAAAAGTATCCTCAGTAAATTGTAGTGCTTCGCACAGTTAGCTGAGTTGTATAGAATCAGTTCTATTTCTTGCCTGCTCTCTGGGCTCTCTTTCTTTTGTCTTTTTTCATGCGCTTTCTCTGCCATTTCCAGCGCATCTGCCCTTTCTTTTTCCAGCGTCTTGAACTTCTTTTCATTGTGTATTTGATTAAGATTTGTAGTTAGTTTAAAAGTCTTTTGTTAATAAATGCCCCGGAGGGGATTCGAACCCCTGTCCACGCATCGAAAGTGCGCGATGATTGACCGGACTACACCACCGGGGCGTATAATAGTTAACTTATTGCCTTGTATTTATAAAAGTGGGCCCGCTGGGACTTTCAACGACCGAAGAAATTTGTCTTCGATCATGTTTGAACCCAGGACCTCTGGCTCGCTTAGACGAGTTGTTTAAAACGTGGTCATATAAGACCAGCGCTCTAACCAAGCTGAGCTACGGGCCCACATGCGCCAGCCGGGAATCGAACCCAGGCCACAACGTTGGCAACGTCGTATTGTACCATTCAACCACTGGCGCAAATGTTTGAATGGGCCCGGCCGGACTTTCGCGACCGAAGGGAGTGATCCTTTCGAACTTTCGAACCGGCGACCCACACCTTTCTGAGCTTTAGCTTGTAAGGGTGTTGTCATAGCCGCTAGACCACGGGCCCATAACGTGAGAGGAAATATTATTGCTTTAAAAGGTTTACTATTCACAATACTTTTATATACTATATATTAATATTGAATTCTATGGAAGATAAACTTTTTCAGATGCTTGTTGAAGAGAATGAGATTAGCTGGAAAGCTATAATCTATGATTTGATTAGAAAAGAAGAGATGAATCCTTGGGATATAAATGTCTCTTTATTGTCTCAAAAATATATCGAAAGATTGAAGCAATTGAAAGAAATGGACCTGAAAGTGAGCGGAAAGGTCCTTTTGGCTGCCGCAATTTTATTGAGAATCAAGTCAAAGAAATTAGTTGGCGATGACTTGAATGAGTTTGACAGGCTGCTTGCAGCGACAGATGTTGATGAGGAAGAGTTCTATGACGGTCTTGCTGAAGAATTGAGAAGAGGAGAGGAAAGAGCAATGTATGAAGGCATTGAATTGATGCCTAGGACGCCGCAGCCGAGAAAAAGAAAAGTTTCTGTCTATGATTTGGTCAAGGCATTAGAGCAGGCGCTGGAAGTCAAGAAAAGACGCGTGTTTAACTCTATAAGAGAATCAAATGTGACAATTCCTGAGAATAAGTTTGACATAACTGAGGCAATCAGGGGAGTTTATGCAAAGATTGTGGGCTTGTTCAGAGGACGCAAGGAAAAGCACATTCCTTTCAATGAGCTTGTTCCTTCAGACACAAAAAAAGATCATGTCTATACGTTTATCCCGCTTCTTCACTTGTCTAACGAGGACAAGATAATGTTGGAGCAGGCAGAGCATTTTGGTGAAATCAATGTTAAACTAAAAGGTGGTGAGCAGAATGACGCTGACAAAGGATGAAAAAGAATATTTGAAAGAGATTGTCAAGAAAGAGCTTGACAAGCTCAAAGCAGAGCAAAAAGCTTTGTTTATTCAAATGTCCCCAAATTTTTTAAAGGGAGAACATGAATATAAACACTTCCTAGAGAATTTACTTAAGAAACTGGAGTGATAAGATGGCTAAGAAAGAAGAAGATTCACAAGTGATGCAGCAGAAATATATGGAACTGCAGATGCTTAACCAGCAGTTGCAGCAGGTCCAGCAGCAGCTGCAGACAGTTGAGCAGCAGTCAATGGAAGTTGAGTTTGTAATAGATGCTCTTGAAAATCTTGCTAAAGTTGACGTTGGTTCAGAAGTACTTGTTCCTTTGAGTTCTGGAATCTTTGTCAAGGCAAAACTGCAGGACAATAAGGAATTGGTCGTCAATGTGGGCGGCAATACGACTGTCACAAAGACAATCCCTGAAGTACAGGAAATGCTGAAAAAGCAGGTCAAGGAGCTGCAGAAAGTTAAGGACGACCTTGCTGGCAAGTTCACAGAGTCTGCAAACAAGATGCAGAAGCTTCAGGCAGAGCTAGTGAAAGGAGAATAAGAATATGTTTGGCTTTCTAAAGAAGAAAATTAAGGGAGCGCTCGACAAGTTCACAAAAAAAGTCGAGGAAGAGGCTCCTGAAGAAGAGATTGAAGTCAAGAAAGAAGTAGAAGTAAAGCCAGAAGAAGTAAAAGTTGAAGAAGAAGTTGTAGAGAAGAAAGCAGAGAAACCGAAAGAAGAAGTAAAAGAAGAAGTTCCTGAAGAAAAAATTGAGGGTGTCAAGATAACTTATTTTGTTCACGGCACAACAACTGATAATGAACAAGGCTTGGCAACTGGCTGGGCGCAGGGAGAGCTTTCTGAGCTTGGCATAGAGCAGTCAAAGAAACTTCCAGAGCAAGTTGCTGACAAGAAATTTGATGTTCTGTTTTGTTCTGATTTGAAGAGAGCTGTTGATTCTGCAAATCTTGGTTTCAAGGACAAGTATAAAATCATTCAGGACAAAAGATTAAGAGAGGCAAATTACGGCGATTTTACTCAAAAACCTGCTAAAGAATTCAAGGCAGATCTAATAAAATATGTTGACAAGCAATTTCCTGACGGCGAAAGCTATAAGGAAGTTGAAAAAAGGATTGCAGAGTTCTTGAATTATCTTTATGACAATTATCAGGGAAAACATGTTGCGATTATTGCGCATCAGGCCCCGCAGTTGGCTATGGATGTCTTGCTTAAAGGCAGAACATGGAAGCAGGCATTCAAGGAAGACTGGCGCTTGAAGAAAGCTTGGCAGCCTGGCTGGGAGTATTTTGTTAAAAATAAAGTAAAGATTCCTGAGATAGCTAAGATTGAGGAGGAAGAAATCCCTGAAATCATTGAAGAAGAAGTAAAAGTTGAAGAGAAGCCGGTTGAAAGGCCAAAAGAAGCTCCTAAACCGAAAGTAGAACCAAAACCAGAAGTTAAAGAAGAGCCAAAAGTTGAAGAGAAACCAAAACCAGAGGTTGAAGAGGAGCCAAAAGAGGAGAAAAAAGGTTTTTTCAAGAGGATTACTGAGAAAATAACAACTAAAAAGATTTCTGAATCAAAGTTTGATGAATTGTTCTGGGATTTGGAGCTTGCGATGCTGGAAAATAATGTTGCAGTTGAAGTTATTGAGAAGATAAAGAATGACCTTAAGACAGAGCTGACTGAAAAGCCGGTTCCAAGAGGAAAGGTTGAAGAGACTGTCATCAATTCATTGAAAAAGTCTGTAAGTGAATTGTTTGATGTCAAAGGTGTTGATTTGCTCAAGAAAGCAAAAGAAAAAAAGCCTCTTGTGATTTGTTTTGTCGGAATAAACGGCTCTGGAAAGACAACATCTATTGCAAAAGTGGCTCATATGATGCTGCAGAACAAATTGTCTGTTGTGATGGCGGCCGCAGATACGTTCAGGGCAGCTGCGATTGACCAGCTGCAATTGCATGCAGATAAGTTAGGGGTGAAACTCATAAAGCATGATTACGGCTCTGATGCTGCTGCAGTCGCTTTTGACGCAGTAAAGCACGCAGAGGCAAAGAAAAAAGATGTTGTGTTGATTGATACAGCAGGAAGGCTTCACTCTGACCAGAATCTTGTAGAGGAGATGAAGAAGATTGTGAGGGTCTCTAAGCCTGACTTGATTATTTTTGTGGGGGAGAGCATAACTGGCAATGACTGCACAGAGCAGGCGCAGAAGTTTGACGAGGCGGTAGGCATTGACGGCATAATCCTTTCAAAGGCAGATGTTGATGAGAAAGGCGGTGCAGCCATAAGCGTCAGTTATGTCACCAAGAAACCGATACTATATCTGGGCATGGGGCAGGAATATCCGGACCTTGAACCTTTTGACAAAGAAAAGCTGCTTGCTTCTATTTTTTAGCTGGTTCTAAAACCACTATGAGGATTTTAGTAAGATTTATAAACTAGATATTCAAATAATGCTCTATAGGGGTGGTAGAGCGTATGTTCTACTAAACTATACAGGAGGTAGATAATACAATGGCTAAAAAAGAAATGGATGAAGGAAAAATATTTGCGTTTCTAGCATATTTGCTGAGCATAATCGGCTTCTTGATTGTGATCTTGGCAAAAAAAGACAATAAGTTTGCTATGTACCACGCAAAGCAGTCACTGGTTCTGTTTATAGTATACATCATTGGATGGGTGATTCTCGTGTTCATTCCGTTCCTTGGATGGGGACTTATGCCTATCTGGTGGGTTATAATGCTGATATTCACAATAATCGGCATTGTGAATGCTTTGACAGGAAAGCAAAAGCCTTTGCCAATCATCGGCAAATACGCAACCAAGATAAAACTTTAATTTTTAATTTTTTTATTTTCTTGAATTAAATCTGTAAGTATATTTTAGAGTCAATAAATACTTAAATACTAGGCAGGTCTCTTTTTCAATATTGGCTATTGGGGGTATTAATATGAGTGAAAAAATTATTGATGTACCAGCTAAAGCAGCAGTATATGTAGATAAGGCTTCGCCAGGAGAACTTTTACTTAATTTGAAACATCATTTTGTTATTGTCATGCCTAATGGAGAAGTATATAATCCAAGAAGTGGATTTACTGAAAAGCATGCAAAAGCTTATGCTGAGAAACATGGCGGCATTTTCCTGCCTAAGGTTTTTGGAGTAAAGACAAAATCGCACGAGTTTCGTCATTATCCTTTAGAGGATTTTCTTAAAGCATTTGAATGGACAATACCTAATATGAAAGATGGAGAATTAAAAGAGCTTGCAATGAATCCAGAAACTTTTGAAAAACTGCGGCAAGAAAAAAAGTATATTCATAAAACTGTCTGTCTGCAAGAAGCAGATGAAATGGGGTTTCGGAGTGGACAGCGCGTATTTCATGGGACAATATTAAATGAAGAAACAGGAGAGTGTGCAGCTGCATTTGGCAGCAAGGGGGAAAACCCTTACAATATACAGATGTTTCTTGCTTTTCCTGGTTTTGGATATCGCCATTTTAGTTTTACAGCAAAAAAATTAGTTGCATCAATCAGCACTTTTCAAGATCATCCGATAACTGATGACGAATATGTTGCAGTTTATCAATTATTTGATGAATGGAAAAAGAAAAAAGAAAAAGAACATGAAAATATAGCATTTGTGCTGCAGGATATTTCTAAAGACATATACAATCATCCTATAAGAGTAGAGATGATACAGCCTGCTTTTGATGGAGATGATAATGAATACCAGCGAATACCTGTCTGGGACACTCCTGACCTTGTTAAATTATTCAGGGAAATTACTGACCCGCTTAGCTATACTTTTTCAGAATTAAGAAAGCAAAAACAAGAAAAAAAGAAAGCAGACTTTGAAAAAACAAAAGGCAAGGTTAAAGAATTGTTAAGTCTTGAGGAAATCGCGGCAACTTAATTTTTTATTTTTCAAATTCAACCTCTCCCTGCATGTACACTCCTTTGTGCAGGGGAACAGGTCTCCAGGTATCAATGATTAATTCTGCATTCAGCCATTCTGCAAGCTCATAAGGGTTTCCGATTGTTGCAGAAAGTGCAATCAACTGCACTTTTGGCAATAATTTCTTCAAGACTGTTATGATTATCTCTAAAGTAGGCCCTCTGCTAACATCATTCATGAGATGAATCTCATCAATCACAACTAAGCTGACAAATTTCAGCCAAGGAGAATGATGCCTTATCAGACTGTCTAGTTTTTCTGCTGTGCAGATTATCAGGTCAGCATCTATCAGGCTTGTTTCAGAGCTGTCATAGTCTCCAATAGAAAGGGCAATCTTGAACAAGTGCCCATATTTTCTCTTGAATTCCTTGTGTTTTTCAGATGCAAGCGCGACCAACGGAACTATGTATATTGCTTTTCCTTTGCCTTCAATAATGTTTTTTGCAGCAGCCATCTCTGCAATCAGTGTCTTTCCAGATGCAGTCGGTGTGCAGACTAAAAGATTCTTTCCTTTGAAAAGGCCTGCTTTTATTGCTTTTTCCTGCGCAGGTCGTAATTCTGTGATTTTCTCTTTCTTAAGCACTTCAAGTGCTTTTTCAGGCAGTTCTTTAAGCATGTTTATTCAGAATTAGTCTTGATTTAAAACAGTTTCGGGCGAGCCTGTGAACCGCGTTATAGAATATGCCTTGCCGTCAGGACACTTGCATATCGCATATTCGTTATAGTCTGTTCCCACGTATTTTGCTCTTTCTGTGCCTCCGCATTTGATTGCTCCGCACATATCCTGCTCATCCCAATGGACGTCTCCTGTAATCAGTTTCTGGAAAGCGCTTTTTTCATATCCTCTTGACATGTCATCTAATAGCACGATTCCAAGTATAGCAATTATTGCTACAACATCAAGAATAATTAACGCCAGTTTTTTTTGCTCACTGTTCATTTTAATAAGGGCTGTACTTGTCTGTCTGGAAGGTTGTGCCGTCAGGGCATTGGCAGATTGCGTTCTTTCCAAAGGTTATCTCTCCCATCTGCATCTCCCCTATCTCTATTGCGTCAGTGCCGCAAGGCCCTCTTGCGCAAGGGTTATAATACGGCATATAGACTTCCTTGTTTCTGTGGATGACTTGCTGGTATGTCACTGCTCCTTCTGAGCTTGTCTTGAAAAAAAGAACAAGTCCGATTATAGCAAAAACTAGCACAGTTAATAAGATAATCATAGCTGTTTTTTGTGTGTCCATTTTACTTCTCTATCTTGACATAAGCAGGCTCTTCATACACTGGATATGGCTGAGGGCACTGGCACGTCACCTGATCCGTATATCTTGTGATGCGGACCGGCATTGCAAGCCCTCCGTCAGGGCACACAAATCTCGCGCACGGGTTTGAATAAGATGCCTTGCCATACACATATGAATATGGTATCTTTTGCTGGCCTGAAATCATGCCTGTTGTTACGCCGTCCAACAATAGGACAACCCCTACAATTGCAGTTACTGCAATCGCTGTAAGGGCAAGTAGTGCTTTGATTTTAGTTTCCATTTTAATTGACTATATAACCTCCTCCTGAAGGTATTGAGTGAACCATTGGCACAGTCAACACCACTTCTGGGTTTTCTGGGCAGTAGCACCTTACGACCTGGCTGAACCTGTCCCAAGGGCTTATTCCGCCTGCTGTTTCAATGAATATTGCATGGCCTTCTTCGCAGGGTATGTATTCGCAGGCTTCTTCTGGATAACTGTATTGTATCATCACATTATTGAATCCAGTCCTTGCATTTCCGCCTGCAAAGGTGTATTGCCCTACTATGCTTGCCTTAAGAATAAAGCCTGAAACCCCAATAACTAGTATCATTGCAATAAGAATGACTATTCCTTGCTTGTTTTCCAAGTATTCACCTCTTTAATAGAATTCTTTATAATGTGTATATAAAAACTTTTCGTTTTTAGTCTTGAGTGAAAAACAATGTTTATATACTACTACCCTGCTTTGTTGCTTAAAAAGGGGTGGTTGAGTAATGTTTGCAATATTTTCTATTCACGGACAAGAGGGCATGCCTTGTTCTCCCACCAGCCAAAGTCGAGATTTCTTCTCGCAATTACAAGGTTTTTTTCTCCCTCTTGTTCGTCCTTAAGTCTTATCCCTTAACAAAACCTAACCTTAATAAATAAAAACAGTTTTCTTCTGGTCATGGATGAGCCAAAGATAGTTTTAGACCAGTCAACATTCAAGGCACTGGCAACTGGCACGCGCGTAAAGATCCTGAAGACCTTAGAGAAAAGAAGGCACACACAGTCAGAGCTTTCTACAGTTCTTGATATGTCAGTTCCGACTGTAAAAGAGCACTTGAATGCCTTGGTTGATGCAGGCCTTGTGAAAAGGCATGAAGAAGGAAGAAAATGGATTTATTATTCTTTGACAGAGAAATCAAAATGCGTCCTTGATCCTGAAAGGAAAAGACTGTGGATTGTTTTAGGATTTTTTGTCTTGTCTGCAGTTGGAACCATCTTGAGTGTCAAGAAATACTTGACAAAGCCTGTGGTGATGGGTGCCAGGACATTTGCAGCCAAAGAAGCTGCTGTGCAGGTTGCTGTTGACTCTGCAGAAGAAGCTGCAGTTGAGATGATCCAATCAGAAGCAGTTCCAACAGCTGCAAAAGCAGCTCCAACACTTGCAGATGCAGTTCCGCAGGCAGCTCCAGAAGCGATTAATCAGGCTGTTGTCTCTTCACAGCCGCCTTATGTTATGATTGGGCTTATTGTGCTGACTGTTATATTATTCATACTCGCTATATATTTCTATAAGAGAAGTAAGTTAGGCAAACCCCTTAAGAAAAAATAAGGTATTTATATATGCGTGTCTTTCTAGCTTAATATCACACTTGGAGGATGATATTTATGAAAAACAACAAAACACACATGCTTTTTGGTGTTGCCATCTTTTTAGTGGTATTGGCAACATTTGCTTTGGTTTACACGCAGTACCAAAGGCCTATCACCATAACTCAGGCAGGTCCTGAAGGTGAGGGGATTGCAAAGATATCTGCGTCAGGTGATTCAGAATTGTCTGTAATGCCTGATGAGGCGACTATGAGAATAAGGGTTGAGACAAAATCAACTACAGCCAAGGAAGCGCAGGATAAAAACTCAAATATAATGAATCAAGTGCAGTCTGCCTTGAAAAGAGCAGGAATAAAGTCAGATGATATTGAGACAGATTATTACAATCTTTATCCTTGGACAGAGTGGGATCCTGATGAGCACAAGCAGCGTGAGATGGGCTTCAGGGCGTATCACACAATAAAGGTTAAGACAACTGATTTGGACAAGGTTGGAGACTTCATCAGCGTTGCGGTTGATGCAGGCGCCACACGTGTTGACAGCATAAGTTTTGGCTTGAGCGAGGACTTTGAAGAAGAAGTCAGGAAAGACGCGCTTCAGCATGCAGCAAATAATGCGAAAGAAAAGGCAGAGACCATTGCAGAAGGCCTTGGAGTTCGGCTTGGAGCATTGCTTTCTGTAACAGAGTCATCTTTCAATTACGGCCGTGTTTACAGCACTGGCATGGAAGAAATGGCAGTCAAGGCAGACGGAATGCCTTCGCCTGCTCCGCCTATAGCGCCTGAAGAAGTTGAAGTGAGAGCCACTGTCGGCGTGTCTTACAGGATTGCATAAAATGAAAAGAATATTTTTTTTATTTTTTCTTCTGCTAGTAGCTGGTTGCGTGGTCAAACCTCCCTCCTATATCTCGGGGTTTTGCAATGCAGATGAGGACTGTGTCCCAGATGCATGCTGTCACGCAACTGGTTGCATCTCTTCAGACCAGAAGCCTAAATGCGATGAGGTGTTCTGCACAACTGTTTGCATTCCAGATACACTGGACTGCGGAGGCTATTGTGCTTGCGAAAATAACAAGTGTGTTGCGCATTATGCAGAAGGCTCAGAAATAGTTTGATTATTCTTTCTTTAGCCTGTACCAGCCATAACAGGCAGCCGCGCAGCTGGCAGCCCATATAATCAGAGGTATTTCCCAGGGAAATCCTTTTTCTTCTTCAGGTTTGCTTGCTGTTATGCGCGCAGCTTCATCAGATGATTTTCTGATATGTTCCAGAGTTGAAAGGTATTTTTTGCTTACAGACAAAGGAATATCCTGTCGTGCAATCGCAAACTTTATCTGCATCTGGTTGTATTCAGAAACAGCCTGGTTTTCTTTGGTTAGCTCTCTTAATTTTCTTAAATAACCTGCATCAGTGTATTTCAGGCCTTTTATCTCCAGCAAAGGACGTACATAATGGCATGCAATTATTTCATCCATCCTTTCTTTATTTGATTCCTGCTTTATTGAATTAAGGTATTCAATCCTTGTCAATGCCCTTGATATGATATAACTTGCGGCGTCCTTGTAGTCATCCCAGTCTGTCTTGTCAGGATGCTTGTGAAGATATTCTATTGCTTTTCTTAATGTGTGATACCTGTGTTCTTCTCCTGCATTGACTTTTCCAAAGATGCTGTCTTCAAAGTCTTCTGTGAATATGATGTGCTTGTCTTCTCTTGCAATGTTCATTGCCTGAAGCATGTCAAGAGTGAATACCTTGTTCTTGTCTTTTATCTTGAATTTCTTCTGCCTGCAGGATCTTTTGCCTTTGGAGTATACAACAGTTGCGTTTCCATCTCCTGTATAGCAGAACACCAAAGATGTGGTTTTTCGCGCTTTTTCAATAATATAATCTGGTACTGAAAACTTGTCACATGCGATAGGGTGTATGTGAAAGAAATAATCTGGCAGCATGTTCAGGTATTTATTCCATTTTCTCATGGAAAATCCGTCTATTATGTCATCTAAAACATCTGCTAAAAAGTCCTTGTTGACTTTTTTCCCTTTTTTCAGTTTGTCAATCTCAGAAGCAGCAAATTTGTTTAAAGTATAACTTCCAGGATTTGCTTTTACTCTTTGCTTATAGTCGTCTTCAACAATTTTTCTTGCTGCAGCAAGTGTTTTTTTGTCGTGAGTGCCTTCTCTTATCTTTTTTGAATGCTTTATGCCCTCAAAATCATAGTTGGTATGGTCTTTTATTTTGAGTTTCTTTTTTTCAATGTTTACGTGACCATTGACTTCTCCTACGTGCTTGAAGTCTTTTATCATCAGGTCGGCAATCTCACCAATATTCTTTTCTTTTAGCTTGTGCAGAAATACCACTTGGTCTGCTTCCTTGTCAGGAGAATCTTTGAAAGGAAGTTGTATTGCGGCACAGCCTGGCAGAAGTCCGCTAGCTAAAAGAAATGCAGCTCTTGTCCATCTATTGCTGTAAATCTGCGATAGTGCGCCTATTGTTCTCTCTAGCATCTTATAGAAAATAATGACAGTCTTGGTATTTAAAGCTAATGTTTTTTAATCACTCTCCAGTAAGTACTTATGAGAATTCTGCAAGTATCTTGTCCTGTTCATTATCTTTTGCTTTTTTGTTCTGCTTCATCTTTTTGATAGAATTCGCAATCACGATCTCGCGCATGTCTTCATATTCTGTCAGTTTCTTGTTTTTCTTCATCTCTTCAGTGCTGATCAATGTATCGCCTCTTTATGATAATGCCCCCGCCGAGATTTGAACTCGGGTCATCGCCTTGCTCCCAACACCCTCAAAAGTCAGGTGGGTCGAGAGGGCGATATGATTGGCCGGACTACACCACAGGGGCATAAAAGTGTGAAACAGCAGTTGTTTTAAAAAAGTTTTGAATAAATTTATATATCAGTTTTGTTTTATCTGGGCAAAAGAGGTTGATATCAATGAATGAAAGACATTGGAGCTTATTGATTATGGCTGTAGTAGTCATTGTTGCAATTCTTGGTCTTGTATTGCTGTTCAAGGGCAGTGCGCAAGGGCAGGCAACAAGAGTATACCAATACAAGGTTGCGCAGACAAGCGCGCCTCCACAAGGCCTGCCGCAGGGTATATACGAGCCGACATTCGTGCCTTCAGCAGGAAAAGCAGCAGTCCTGCCTGTTCAAGTAAAGCAGGAATCAATAGAGCAGCTATCAGAAGAAGAAAGAGCGCTGTATGAGCAAAGGCTTGAGGCAATGAAAAGATCATATAGATGATTTTTTTTTATTTCTCTTTAAATGCCTTGCTCACTTTTGTGCTCCAGAAAGAAGGCAGCTCATTTGTTATGAATCCCTTGTATTTGTCTGAGTGTATATATGTTATTCCTTTCATTCCCTTGAATTCTTCAAAATCATTGTCCACTGCTTCATAGATTTCCTTTATTTTCTTTCTTTCAAAGTCTTTCTGCATCAAGGAGGACGGTTTCATCACCAGGAAATCTGCCTGCCGCAATACGTTGACTTCCAGATTTGAGCTGTTCTGTGTTATGAACAAGATGCTGAGGTTCTTGTGCCTTGCAATCATCAATAAGGATGACAATACCTGGTTCGCATTTGACATGGATTTTCTTGAGCTGAAGCTTATTCCGCTTTCATCTATCAAAACTATTGAATCATTCTCTATCTCTTCTGTCTTGTCAACTATATTTATCCAGGATGGCATGTCTTTTGCATTAAAACCGATTGCATAGACTGGTTTTTTTGTTTTTGCATGCAGGTTTTCCAATAATTTCAGCCCTATTGCGCTTTTTCCTGTCCCTCTTGCCCCTAATATTATGCCTATCGAACTTTCTGAGTTTAGTATGAAGTTTTCAAAGGTCTTTGCTTTTCCTTTCATTGCTTTTATTTCTTTCAGGCCTGCAAATCTCGCTTTTGTCTTGGGCCTCTTGATTTTTGTCTTTTTTATTGCTGGCTTTTCTTTCTTTTCCTGCACTTTTTTTGTGGTGAACATCACTGCAGAGCCTATCCCGCTCAGCATTGCATAAAACCCTTTCAAGAAATAAATCGTGATTTTGCTTGCAAGAATCACTGTGCTTCCTGCGTAATGTGGTATTCCTTTTTTCTTTCTTGCCATGAAACTGCATATAAGAAGGAGGTATTTATGCTTTTCTATTCAGCACTATCTTGATTATTTTAAGTGTTCCGTTATGGTTTTCATACTCTTTTTTTGTCTCAATCAGTTCTATTCTCTTTTTATGGATTGGAGAATCAACTACCAATGTTTCAAACTCTCCGCCTTCTCCTGCTACGTTTATCTTGTATTCTTTTTCCAGCTTTTCCAGGTCTTTCAGCATGTTTTCATTTAATTTTCTTCCAAGCCAGGATTCGTCCAGCGGATATGCTGCTATTCCTGTTATTATTACTTCAAATTTATCTTTGATTAAGTCTTTCATCAGCTGCATCTGGTTGATTTTCCATAATGGATTGAATACTTTCAGGCCAAGTTCATCGCATATCTTTTGTATTCTTGATGCCTGATATGTAGAAGCAACTGCGCCTGTAACAATTCCTTCAATCTCGTATTTATCTTTTGCTTCTTGTATTGCTTTCTTAAGGTCTTCAAGCTCTTTTTCTTTCTCTCCTTTTGTCTCAACCACAATCAAAGGTATTCCTAATGCTTCTGCTTGTTTTTCTATGAATTCAAAAGCAGGAACATGAAACATGTAAGATTCAGGATTCAATGATTTTAAGGCTATCAGGCAAACTATTTCGTGCTCTTTCATCGCTTTATACAAAGCATAAGTGCTGTCTTTTCCTCCGGAAAATAATGCTCCTAGTTTCATGAGAACAAGTTGAGTTTGAAGTTATTTAAAGGTTGCCCCCCATTTGCTTTTTTGCATCGGCAAGGAACAAGTTTACATAATCTGCCTTGCCGGTGACATATTCTTTTGCAGTCAAAGGTCCGTTGCACATGGCAAAACCGCCCTTCAATCCAAGATGCGAGAGGATGTGCAGCATCAGAGGTGTGGCTCTTGTAAAGATCAATTGATCCAGGTCTCCTGATTTTGCCAATGCAACTTTTTCTTTTGAACTGCAGTTCTCTGGCGGTGTCAAGACAAGGTTCTGTCTGCAGACAATCGGTCTTGCAGGATAGATATCGCATAAATCCTTTTCAAGGAAAGGGCATGGCACAGCTTTTTCAGAATAAAATGAACTGACTGCAGAACTTACTCCTTCTCCTGCTTCTCTTAATCCATAAGTAGTTTCCTGCATTGTCTGGTCATATTCATAAGGGTCTATCTTTGCTCTCCAGGCAGGATATTTGTCTAGAAATCTTTTTTTAATATCTGGATGCTGTTCAAGATACTCTCCCATCAGGAATACTTCTGGAAACATTATAGAAATGGGCTGCGAACAGCATGCAGAGCACCCTGCAGAGCAGGTAATTGGGCTGCCTTCTTCTGCAAATCTTTCTTTTGCTTTCTCTATGACTGTGTCTATTCTTTCTACAATCGTATCCAGGACCAAAGCATACATGTATGCTTGTTTCTTGAACTTTAGCCTGCCAAGATCTGGAAATTTATCTGTATTGCCACGCAGAAAATTCTTTACCCTGCCGACCAGTTTCTTGTGTTCAGGCTTTTTTACTTGTAAAATTCCCATAACTAGAATTAAATTTTATTGATTTAAAAAGTTTCTTGAAAAGAGGACGCCGGCGCCCGGATTTGAACCGGGATATCCTTGCGGAAACAGGATTTCCAGTCCTGCGCAGTTTCCTGCCCACACGCTCGCTAAGCGCTCGCGTGGGTACCAGGTTGTGCCACGCCGGCATGAAAAATAGTGGCGGCGCCGAGACTTTCAGCGACCGAAGGAAGTTGAACCCTTCAAGTCCATTTGAACTCGGGACCCCTGCGTTGCACTGCTTTCTTAATCATAGGCAAGATGCCTCATCGCTCAAGAAAAGCATTCATGAGCGCAGTACTATACCAGGCTAAGCTACGCCGCCATACACCTCTTAAAATTAGAAGGCCTTTTTAAAAGTTATCATTCCAGAGAATCTTTTATGTCCTTATGTATCTTTTTCATCTCTTCTTCTGGGAGTTTCTGATGCGGCCATCGTCCTAAGCCGTCTCCTTTTAGTCTGGGTATTATGTGAAGATGGAAGTGGAATACGTCCTGGCCTGCATCAGCGCCATTGTTCTGCACGATGTTAAAGCCGGCAACGCCTGTCGCTTTTTTCACTGCTTTTGACACTTTTTTTGCGACTTTTGCAAGCTCTCCAAGTGTATCATCAGGCATATCAAGTATTCCTTCGTGGTGCTCTTTTGGAATAACTAATGTGTGCCCTTTGTGCACTGGATTTATGTCCAGGAATGCAAGTATCTTGTCATTTTCATATACTTTCTGGCAAGGAACGTCTCCTTTTACAATCTTGCAGAATATGCAGTCTTCCATTTAACTCACCTCAGTGTTTTTTTGAACCAGTCGATTATGAATTTTATTGATTTTTTGTTAAATGCGTGTCCTTCGTCAGATGCAATTCTTAATTGTGCGTTTGCTGCTTTTGCAATAGCTTTGGCCTGGTTAACGCCTATCAATTTGTCTTTTTCTCCGTGTACAACCAAAAAAGGAATCTTTATTCTCTTGATATAAGAAAGCATGTTGTGCTTCATTACGTCTTCCCAAAATGTATACTTTATGTTTTCCTTGCGATCATTTAGCCGCATCCCTGCAACACCATTTTTTTTCCAATTTTTGAATCCTTGTGTGCCAACTAATATCTTTATTGCTTTTGTTTTGTCATATGCAGCAGATATAGTGACAAGTGATTTTATTCTGCGGTCTTTTGTTGCTGCCATGATTGCTGCAGATCCCCCAAAGCTGTGGCCAACAAGCCCTATTTCTTTCTTGTCGACCTGCGGCAGAGAGTATGCTGCGTCTATTGCAGAACTAATTTCAGTTGCTTGCTGGGACAATGTTATGTCCTCAAACTTGCCTTCACTCTTGCCTCTGCCTGCAAAATCAAATTTTAATGCAATAAACCCTTCATTGTATAATGTTTCAGCAAGATCAACTTTGTTGTACTCGTCTTTGTTTCCTCCTATTCCATGGCAAACAATGACTGTCGGAAATTTAAGCTTGTATTTGTTCTCAGGAATATAAAGGTCTCCCATTAGTGTTTGTCCTTTATTGTTCTTGAAGCTTATCTCTTTTTTCATTTTAGAACAGTCTTAAGTTCTGTTAAATCATGAATTTTGTCAGGATAGTCTCTTGAGTCTCTCCTGTCGACTAATACTGATTTTATTCCTGCATTTTTTGCGCCTTCCATGTCTGTCGGCATGCTATCTCCGACCATTAAGGCGTCTGCTTTCTTGACTTTAAGTTTCTTTAGAACGCCGTCAAATAATTCCTTGTCTGTCTTCAAGTGCCCTGTTTTCCAGCTCAAGGCAACTGCGTCAAAATACTTGCCTAAATCAAATTTCTCTATGACTGGCTCTACAGAATTATTCGGGCAGTTGGATACAATCGCTAATTTATAACCTTCTTTCTTCAATGCTTCAAGGATATTTATTGTTTCAGGGTATAATTTGGCCAGTAATTTGTTCTTGTTCCAGACACCTATTAATTTGTCTATTATGAACGGCTTTGGGTCAACATTCAGTGCCTTGCAGACTTCTGTGAAGGCAGTTGCCTGGTCTTCATACGGTTTTCTCATGAGCACATGCTCTGTCTTGATGACAAATTCAGAGAATTTCATCCTTACACGCAGTATATTGTACGTCTGCCTTAAAGGAGAATAAGTCCCGTTTTCTGCAAGTGTCCCCCAAAAATCAAATAATATAGCTTTTACCATTTTCCCCCTATTACTGCAGTATTGCTTCTCCTTTAAAAAGGTATCGCTGATTAAGATATGGACCGGCCGAGATTTGAACTCGGAGCCTCCGCATTTTTGGAATGCTTAAGCCAATGCGGCGTTATATTTCCCCATGCTAGATTTAGTTATACATGTCCAGGTTTAACTACCGGCCCTTAAAAGTCAATAACTAGAATTTGATTTAAATAAATATCTATTTCCTCACTGCCAGCCGTATATCCCCGGCATTCACTGTCTTTCTGCCGGCGTGTTTTGAGATCTTTACTGCTTGTGCAGCTATCTCCATTGCTTTGTCTTCAAGAACTTCTACAAGAACGTCTAATGCGTCAGAACTGATCCTCTTTGCTCCTGACTGCATCATTATCCTGGCAAGCGGAGCCTTCGGAATAATTGTAGATCTCTTTACTGCCATAATTAAAAAGTATCCCCCTTTGGTCTTGGTAACTTCTTTTAAAAAGAACTTATTTATATACTTTTCTAAAATTTATCAGAGTTGGTTGTTATTTCGACATATTTAAATATTTCAAACCAGCCTTAAGCTAAAATGAAACATCCAAATGAGAAAATAATGCGTGAACTGATTGAATACACTCGCAAGAAGCCTGGAAATATGAGGACAGGTTGTTTTATTGTAAAAGGCAATAAGATAATGGCAAAAGCAATCTCTACAGTGGTGGTAAATCAAGACCCGACTGCTCATGGAGAGATGAATGCGATTAGGAAATTCTGCAGGGCTCAAAAAAGCTATAGTTTAAGAGGTTGCTGGATTTATTCTACGCAGATACCTTGTCCTATGTGCGCTTCTGCAATTGTTTGGGGAGAGGCTGCAGGAGTCGTTTACGGCTGGGACGGCAGGCATGCCTGGAAAAAATTGAATATTAATCCCCGGACAATACTTAAGACAGCAAAAAAGAAGATTAAATGTTACGGCCCTTTTTTAGAGAAAGAGTACTTGAAAATAAAAGGGTATAGAAAAAAATAATTTTATTTCATCTTCTGCAGGTATCTCACTGCTTCCAATAAAGCAACACAGCCCTCACCAGCAGCAACTATTATCTGCTTCTCTATGCCGTCATTCACGTCTCCTGCTGCATAGATTCCAGGAACAGACGTGGCCATTTCTTTGTCTGTGATTATCTCTCCCCATTCATTCTTCTTTACTATGTCAATGAACTGCGTGTTAGGAATCAGGCCTATCTCTACAAATACGCCGTCTGTTTTCAGGCTTTTTTTCTTGCCGTCTTGCTCGTATTCAAGCCCTTTTACAAACTTATCTCCTGTTATTGCTGTTGTGCTTGCTTTTGGGATTATCTCCATGTTTTTCATCTTGTTTAGCTTGTCCAGAAGCACAGGCTCTCCTTTTACTTTATCTTCTTTGACAAGCATATACATCTTCTTGGCATATTTTTCAAGTATCATTGCTGCCTCTATTGCAGAATTGCCGCCCCCTATTATGGCTACATTCTTGCCTTTATACAAAGGAGCATCGCATGTTGCGCAGTATGTGACTCCTTTTCCTGTTAATTCTTTTTCTCCAGGAACCTTAAGATGCCTTGGCTGTTTTCCAGAGGCGATTATGACTGTTTTTGATTGGTATGTCCCTTTGCCTGTCTTGACCTCAAATACCTTGTTTTTCTTTTTTACTGCTGTTACAGGCTCCTGCTCATGCACTTCTATCTTGTAGTCTTTCAGGTGCTCTTCAAATTTTTCAACTAATTGCTCTCCTGTCATCAGATGAAAGCCCAGGTAGTTCTCCACTTCTGTGCTCCAGATTGTCTGCCCGCCGATGTTTTCTGTAAGAACTATGAAATTTATCTTCTGCCGTGCAGCATAGATTGCTGCGCTAAGGCCTGCTGGTCCTCCGCCGATGATTATTGTATCATAAATCATTTTACGATTATGTTTGCTTTTTCTCCTTCTCCCATCTCTATTGCTCCGCCAGTATAGACAATTGTGGGAACTCCTGTTATTGGCGGTGCTGTCATATTTGCTTTTTGTGTCGCGTTTGTTGCATTAATTTTTTTCTCGCTTGGTGTTGCTGTGATGTTTTCTTCTGTCTTGTTCTCAGGTAAATCAGGTATAACTGTAATTTCCTGCTTTACTTCCACTATTGGCTTTTTTTCTTTTGTCTTGTTTATTCCTGCCAATTCTTCTGCTGGTGGGACGCATGCTATTACTAAAAGTAATAGGCTTATTATCGCTATAAGATTTATCGCTTTCATATTATCTGCTTTAGAAATGGATTATTTAAACTTTTTTATTCTATACAACAAATATACTCCCAGAATGAACATTGGAATATTCAAGCACTGCCCCATTGTCAAGGGCCCGACCATTATTTCCGGCTCTCTGACAAATTCTGTGAAGAACCGGAATACAGAATAAAGCACCAGGAACCATCCTATGAAATAGCCGTGCGCTTTTTTCTTGTTTCTTTGGATGAACAAGAATGCAAATATGACTAAATCATATGCAGCTTCATATAATTGTGATGGATGCCTGAATCCTTCTGCAGAGGGAAACTTGATTCCCCAGGGCAATGAAGTTATTCTTCCGTATAATTCTCCGTTGATGAAATTTCCAATCCTGCCCAAGACCTGCGCCAAGGCCAAAGGGACTACAAAGATATCACAAAGCTGCAAAAAACTTATTTTTTTCTTTCTTGCAAATGCATATCCTGCGATTAGAACACCTGCTAATCCGCCGTGAAAGCTCAGTCCCCCGTGCCAGATAGCAATTATTTCTGAAGGATTTGATAGATAATAAGATGGATTGTAAAAAATGACCTCAAATAATCTTGCGCCGATTATCAATGCTGCAACCAGCCAAATAAGAAGGTCATCTAATTCTTTTAAGGAAATAGGCAGTTTTTTGTTTTTAACAGCTGCCCGCGCATAAAGATAGATGATGATAAAGCTCAGGACATACATCAAGCCATACCATCTTATCTCCAGCGGACCTAATGATAATATTACTGGATTTAGATTATGAGTCCACATCTTACATCTTTTGTATTATCAATGTTATATAAATCCTTGCAATTGTTAGTGCAGGTATAAATAAAAGAAGTCCGAGGATGACTGCCAGAGAGAAGTTGATTGTGAAAAGGTATGTTATCAGCATCTGCAGTGCAAGAAGATATATTGCGAATATCAGCACAGAAGGCAACAACTGTCTTATCCTGCTTTTTCCGATGTAAAGGCTTTTCCTGACACTCAGCTTGACATATGATATCACTGCAAAATAAGCAATAAGTATCAGCAAAAACGTGAGTATTATGTTCAGCGCTCCTGAGGGCTCTGCCTGTGTTATTGTGGTGATGAGGATTTTTCTTATCTCTATCACAAAGCCGAGAACATAATAAAGCACAAATAGCAGGAACCAAATGATGTTTACCCGCAGGAATTTCTTCAGGTAATCCATGTACTTGATTTTTTTGCCAGTGAGCTGCAGGGCTATTTTCCAGTTAAATGCCTGGAAAAGGCAGTACAGCAAATAGACAGTGATTCCTAAAATCAGCAAAAGAATCAGCGTGTTGTAAAAATAAGGCTTTATGCTTTCTGAGACAAGCACAGAGAGCATGCTTTTGCCTTCTCTTGTGGCTGCTGCTACTGCATCTGTCCCTAATGCTCCTATTGTCTGGATGTGCAGCATCAATTTTGCGTATATAGGCGCAGTTGCAAAGCCATATGCAAGAAGCAGCAGTAAGTCCATCACAGAACTTATCAAGAACCATTGCTTGTGCTCATACGCTGTCCTGAAGGCGCGCTTTAGCGCAGGAATCTCTTTCATGCTAATGTATTTATCAGTGTTTCAGCTGCTGGCGTGGGAAAAAGAAAATCAAGATTGGATATGACCCACGCTAATATGATTATTATAATCAAGATTATAATAATAAGAACAATGTTTTCTTTCTTGGCCATGCTTATAACATTCCAGTGAAGTATAGTACAAGCACAACAATCACAATCATCGCGATTATGCCCCAGATTGCAAGTTTTATTTCATAACCTGTGCCAGGCTCATAAGCGCAAATTGCGGGTTTTGGCTTGAACTTTAATTTAGGTTTGGCTCTTTTTGCTTTCTTTCTTTTCTTTTTCTTTGCCATTTATACACCCCTCTTTTTTATTTAAATATAAAGTTCCTATTTAAAAACTTTTCTATTATATTGCTGCCTGCGGAGTTCGCATATTAATGTGCGTATTCTGATAAATCTGGGTTACAAGTGACTTCAGCAGCCGAATGAAGCGCGGCAATGTTATATATGTTTGACAAGCGCCTTGTTCATCCATTTTGCCTTGATGAGATCAATCAATAAATAATGCTCTATCTTTGTCAAGGTACTGCTTATTTCCAAAGAATGGAGTGTTGCCTCTTCAACTGCCTTGGCAAACAGTATCTTGTTGATTTTTGCAGGGTCGTGGTTTGGGTCCAGTATTGTCTTTGCAACTTCCTGGCCAGAAATAATTGCCTGGTACATGCCCTCTCCTGTAAGACCTGATGCAAATCCGCCTGCATCTCCTGCAAGGAATATCTTTCCAAACTTGTGCCCCTGATAATCATAATTGATTGTGTGCGCCTGGAATTCTGAATTTTCCATGTTGAACTGTTTGCACCATTTGTCAAAGCTCTTTTTTACTGCTGCTGTTTTAAGTTTATAGTCAAGGTCTGCGCCAGAGCCTATTGAGGTTGTTTTAGAGTAAGGGAAAATCCAGGCATATGAAGGCCCGAACTTATCTGCATCAAAGAATAATTCAAGATTTTTGAATCTTTTCGGCACAATGTACTGGAATGCTGCCAGTACTTTCTTGTTCTGCAGTTTTAGGTGTTTTCTTACTATGCTGTTGGCACCATCAGCTCCTATCAAATTCTTGAAATATATTTTCTCTTTTGTTTTAATGAAATTATTCCCAATTGAATTTACTGCTGTTCCTGCTTGTATCTCTGCCCCTGCTTTTCTTGCTTTTTTTGCAAGCCACTTGCCAAGGTCTTTCCTGTCGATTGTCGCCAGGAACGGCTTTTTCATCTTTATTTCAGCAGAGTCTTTTGGGGCGTGCACAATGATTTTCTTGAAAGTCCTTTGATACAATGATTCTGGGACAAGCTTCATGTTCTTGAGTGTCAGTCCTCCTGCGCATACCTTGTCTCCTATCACTTCTTTTTTCTCAAGAACAAGAACATCTTTTCCTTCTTTAGCCAATATTTCTGCAGCGCTCAAGCCAGCCGGGCCTGCGCCTATTATGATAACCTCTTTTTTCATATGCAGATATACCTGATTTCTAGTATAAAAACCTTACTAGAAAAACTTATAAACAAAGAAGCAATAACTAATGGCATGCACGAGGGGTTTATTGCGCAGGAAATAATTGACAAGGCCAAAGAGCAGGGCAATGTCAAGAAGATTGTTGTTGAAGTAGGTGATTTGGCACATCTGCCTGCAGAAGATTTAAAAGAAGCATTGCAAAAAAGAGTTGACTGGGATATAGAGATAAAAAAAGTTCCTGGCCTTGTTGAATGCAAGTGCGGTTACAAAGGAGAGCCAAAAATCTTGGAAAAAGCTCATGATCTCACGTTGTTTGAATGCCCGAAGTGCAAGAATGTTCCTGCAAAGATTTTAGAAGGAGAAGATATTGTGTTAAAAGACGTGGTGGTTGAATAATGTGCTTGGCAATTCCTGGAAAAATCGTGAAGATTGACGGCGATACTGCTGTTGTTGACTATGAAACTGAGACAAGAAAAGCAAGTGTTTCTTTGATTGATGATTTAAAGGTGGGGGATTTTGTGATTGTTAATGCCGGCTTTGTTATGACTAAGGTTCCTGAAGAGCAGGCCTTGAAATCACTTGAAGCTTGGAAAAATGCTGGAAAAAATGATTGATACTCCTGAAATGGTTTTTTTTAAATATGCTTATCCGTGCAGTGATGAGCTGGTGCGGCTAAAGACAATCAGTCCTGCGCAAAAAGATCTGCTGGATTATTTTTTTGATAATAATAAAGCTCCTAAGAGAAATCTTCTAGAGGTGTGCTTTCCTAATGCGATAAAGCGGCTGAAGCGTTTTGCTGACGATGAAGATTACTGGACTGTTGATAACATAAGAGAGTATTTTATTGTGCATCATAACAAGATAATTGATGATAGAGAAGGTTCATATGCTTCCTGCACCCGGCATATGAGAGAGCTGTGCAAGGTCAGGTGCGGCAAGATATCTGACATAGAGGATATCAATGGCAATATAGTGTATATTGTAAGGTATAATCAATTTGAAGAGACAAGAGTTTCAGGAAGATACCTGCCAGATGCCAAAGTTAATGACCGGATTTCTGTTCACTGGAGGTTTGCAATAGAGAAATTATGAAAGTGCTTTGTTTCGGCAACGAGTTTGTTGAAGAGGATTCTTTGGCAAAAAAACTGGCAGATGAATTAAAGATAGATGGTGTTGAGTTCATCAAATGTGATTCTCTTAATGGAATAAAAGGAGATGTTGTGATTTTAGATGTTGTTAAAGGATTAGATGAAGTTAAACTGATTCCGTTGGATAAGATAAAAGATTTTCATCCGGTCTCTATGCATGATTTTGACTTAGGCACAGAATTAAAGCTAAGAAATGCAGTTGGGGAGATAAATGCTGTTAAAATAATCGGTATTCCTATGCAGGGTGACGTGGAAAATATAAAGCAGGGAATAATAAAGCTTATAAATGAGTTAAGAAAAGATTAAATTGGGTGATATTTATGGGTACTAAAGAAAATCTTCAAGAGGCTTTTGCAGGAGAGAGCCAGGCAAACAGGAAATACTTGTTCTTTGCTGACAAGGCAGAAATGGAGGGCAGAAAGCAGATTGCCCGGTTGTTCAGAGCTGCTGCTGCTTCTGAGACTGCGCACGCAAGGAATCACCTGGCTGTATTGAAAGGCATTAAAACCACAGAAGAGAATCTTGTTGATGCTTTTGAGGGCGAGAAATATGAGGCAGACAAGATGTATCCGCGGTTTATCAAGGAAGCAGAAGAGGCTGAAGACAATGAAGCAATAAGGACTTTTAAGTGGGCTATTGCTGCTGAAAAGATTCACGAGAGAGAGTATGAAAAAGCATTGAAAGCAATAAAAGAGAGCAAGGATCTTGAACCGACTAATTATCATGTCTGCGAGTGCTGCGGCTACACTATTGTTGGAGATGAGATTCCAGATGTTTGCCCTGTATGCAATGCTCCAAAGAAGATGTTCAAGGAAATTAAGTAAGATTTATATATTCTTATTTTCTTTTTCTTATTAAATAAAATTTAGAGGTGATTATTTTGAAAAAGAGTGATGTTAAGAAGCTCGGCAAGCTTGTCAAGACAGCTTGGTGGATGCTTCTCTTGAGAGGTATTGCCTTCTTGATACTGGGCCTTTTGTTCTTATGGCGGCCTTTAGAGACCACAAGTCTCTTGATTTGGATCTGGGGCTTATACCTTTTGGTTGACGGAGTTTTCTCCACAGTGTTTGCAATCAAGCATCATGCAAAGCTGAAAAAATGGGGCTTGCTGTTATTGCAGGGCCTTTTAGGAATCATTGTCGGCCTGGTGGCTTTGTTCAAGCCAGTGTTCTTCACAGCAATTGCAGAACTGACAATATTGCTATTGATCGGCGTTGCATTGATTGTGCTGGGAGTGCTTCAGATACTCGCAACAATTGAGTTCAAGAGCGGGTCAATGTTCATCGGCGCAGTTGTCTTGATTTTGCTGGGAATATTGTACTTTGCACAGCCAGTCTTTTCTGCAATGATATTCATCTACCTCGTCGGTGGATTGATGGTAATCGGCGGATTGGCATGCTTATGGTATGCATTCCAGCTTGAGAGAATTGCAAGAAGAATTAAATAATTTTTTTATTTTATTTTATATTTTTTTGCTCCTTCTGTTCCGTATTTTTCTGTGATCTGATCTATTGTCATGTATTTGCCGTCTACATTAAAGAATACTTGTTTTTCAACTAGGCTGTTTGTTACTTGTATATCTAATCTGCCGTCTTTGTTTGCATCAATTTCTTCAACAGAGAGCTGGCGACAGAGTTTAACCTGTGTTTCTAGATTTTTAATACGTTCGTGATCCCTGCAGGAGTGCATTCCTGTTATAACTGCTGCTGAAACGGCAAATCCGATAATTACTTTTATTACAAAATCCGGCATCGTATATTCCTTGCTCATAGTCTATTATAAGAATTCAAACTTTATAAAATTAAGACTGTTATTACTATTATTCCCAAATTATCTCCAGAAAGTGTGTTGCACAAGAGATACAAGGATCATAAGCCCTTATTAATTTTTCAATCTCTAATTGTATCTCTTCTTTTGGCTTGTTTAGTATTTTTGGCAGGAAATGCTTGATATCATCTTCCAGGTTCTGCAGATTCTGTGTTGTTGGTGTTGTTATGTTGACAAAAGTTGTAAAGCCGTTCTTGTCATACTTATACTTATGAAAAACAATTCCTCTAGGAGCTTCATTTGCTCCAATGCCTTCTCCTGCTTTAGCTTTGATTTCAACAGGCTTTTCTGGCTTGAAATCTGTGCTTTCAAGGACATTGATGACTCTTTTCAGGCCTTCATATATCTCAACTGCCTGGGCGGGATTATTCATGAACGGAGAAAACTTTCTTGGCAAGATGCATCTTGTCATGTCTTTTCCTTCTTTTGATAACTGGTCATAATTGTTCAGTATCCTTGACCACGCACCTACCATATAGCTTTTCTCATCTGCCTTGGCAAACTCTGATGTTGAGCCCTGCTTGAAGAATTCCTTGAAGTATTTTTCATAGTCAGTTACTGCGATGCATTCTTTTCCTCCAGTGCAGGTTATTTTATCTTCTGGGCACCAGAAGCATCCTTTCTTTGCCTTTAATGCGTAATGTTTTGTTTCTCTTGCGAAATCAGGATAATCCAGTCCGCAGAACAGTTTTGCAGTTGCTTCTGCATCTGGCAAACAGGCTTTTGCTTTTTTCAGCAGGTCTTTGAATTCTTCTGGCTTGGGTATTGCAACAAATCCGCCTGGCGTCAATGTAAACGGGTGTATGTCTCTTCCTCCTATAACTCTTACAATTTCATTTGATACTTGTTTTATCTTTAATGCTGTCTTGACTTTTTCTGGATGCTTTTGCGCCATCTGCACTGCATTTGGGAATCCGGTATAATCTGGCAGTGTAAGGAAATACAAGTGTAATACATGGCTTTGTATTGTTCCGCCTATGTTCAATAATTCTCTTAAAAGTTCTGTCTGCTCAGATACCTGCACTCCCATTGCTTTTTCAGTTGCTTTTACAGACGTGTATCCATGTACAGGCGAGCATATCCCGCATATTCTTGAGGCAATGTGGTTCACGTCATTGTATTTCTTGTCTTTTAGTATGCCTTCAAAATATCTTGAGCCTTCAAATATTTTTAATTCTACTTTTTTTACTTCTCCTTTCTCTATCTTGATATGGAGTTTAGCGTGTCCTTCTATTTTTGTTATGTGATTCAGGTTAATTTTTGCCATTTGTTGCAGATACTTTTTTATTTGCAATATTTTTTGTATGTTACAGATACAGTGCGAGTATCTGCAACATTTAAAAATCCCAACTATTTATTATTTTTGCATGCCGCTTGGGATTTTTATTTTTCTTCTATATTCTTGAACATGTTTAGTTTTTCCATAATTTCTTTTTCAGACAAGCCGAATGATTTGAACAGTTTTAGTTCTGCTTCATAGTCTGTTTTTGGCCTTGGCCCCCTACACCCCATGCATTCAAAGTTCGCTTTTGTGCAGATTGCAGAGCATCCGCCGTGCGTCACAGGGCCCAGGCATACTTTTTTCTGTCTTAAGAAGCATTCAGGTGTTCCTCTTCTTGGGCATTCTGCGCATACAGGCCCTTCAAATTCTTTCAGTATCTTTCCTTTAAGGAAGTCTTTCAGGAAATTCACAAATTCTTCCTTGATTATTGGGCAGCCGTACATGTAATAGTCAACTTTCACATATTCTCCTATGCCTGCTGCAGGAATAGAGTCTTTCAGCATCCGTTGGTTGTAGACATATTTTTCTAATTCCTTGTTTTCTATGAAGTTCCGCATTGCAGGAACACCGCCGTGGCATGCGCACGCCCCTAAAGCTACCAAGATTTTGCTGTCTTTTCTTATTTTCTTTAGCTTTTCAACTTCTTTTTTTGTCGTGACAGCACCTTCTACAAAGCAAAGGTCAAATTTTGCCTTTCTGTTCTTTTCTTTCAGCAAATGAAAGTATTGCACATCAAACTTCTTCAGAATCTGGAATAATTTATCTATGAAAAGTATAGTGAATTGGCATCCCTGGTCGCATGTAAAAGACACAATGCCTAGCACTGGTTTCTTGTCACCCATTTTAAGAGAGAAAAAAGAAAAATAGTATATTAACTTTTTGATTATTTGCCTTTCTCTCTATCTTTCCATTTGAGATTGCATATGACAAGCTCAGTGGGCGAAATATTCGAGACGCCTATAGGTTTTGCAAAAGGAGATTTTCCTCTGAGAAAGTAAAGCTTGTCATCATTCTGGTAACATGCCTTGACATGTTTATTGAATTCTTCTCTGGCATCTACTTTTTCATCCTGTTGGCAACTCCACGCAGCCCCGGGCTGCAGTGAGAATTCCCTGCCGTAGTTTTGGCCCATCTCATGTCTAGCATCTATCCATACAGGATAGACAATATCTTTGCCGTGAATGCTCCTTACTACGAATACGATATTTCCAGGTATTTTCAGCCCTATTTTTTCTCCAACATCCTCTCTGACTGCTTTCAATTGCAAAGCATTCCAATTACTTGCTTTGCCATTTGCTATTCCGGAATATTTTTCATGATGTGCGAAAAAACTATAAGAAACAAAGATGTATTCAAATTTTTCATGAGAGTGAAGATCTGCCTGCGCCCCAACTAAAAATCTCTGGCGCGAATCTGGAATTTGCATATTATATGCCTTGCTTTCTTCTATCATATCCAGTGGAATCGATACTATCCTGCTTTGGATTCCATTCTCAGAGGCTTCGCCTTTCATTGGCTTGGGCAGGTCGCTAAGCGGCTTGTTTATGAATTCCATAATGTCTTCTTTTTCTTCTCTCGTATCTGTTTCTCTTCCAACATACCCTGTTACGCTTGTTGTGTCTTTTTCAATCATCATTGCAAGAAGGATGTCTGTGTCTTTTAAATCAAAATTCCCTCTCAGATGGAAAAATAATGATTTTCCATCAGTTGCAATATCCCCAAGGTTGCGATTGGGAATATGTATCTCTGAGATTTTCTGTCCTGTCTTTAAATCATAGACGCCTACGTTTCCGTAAGTATTCCTTGCAAAAACTTTGCCCTGAATAACAACAAGATTACGATAAGGCCGGTCTATCCTTGGAGCCAATTCAACAACATTTTCCACTTCAACATCAAGTACTTTTTCATCCAGACTCTCTTGAGTCATTGTTTCTTTTACTTGCATAAATATCCCCCCGGTTATTTATCTGCAGGCTTGAGTTCCATGATTCTTGCTCGATATGTTTCTAAACTAAATGGTTCGTGAACTCTTATAATCCAGCCAGGATTAGGTTTGCTCGTGCGGTGATTATACAAAATATGGACAAGATCATCATTTCTTTGCAGCTCAGACGCTTGCAGAGATTCATTTTCACGCGGCTTGAAAACAATGGGTAGATAAATAGACTGGCTGTCTTCTTCATGATATTCTTCATTATAAACTGGCAGTTCATAACTTGCAGAAATCTTGCCGCAGCTTTCACGCATGCGCAGAATCAAAGGAAGCTTTCTATCAGGTGTTTTTTCTTTAAACATATCTAAATTTCCATGTCTGCTCTGAACTTCATTATTTACAATTCTGCAGCCAGTACCGCAGCCGCCTTCGCCAAAATGAAAATTGTAAAAGACATTGATAAAGCCGGGGCCTGAAGCAATGCGGGTCATGCTCATATCTTTGTGAATCAGAAAACGAGGCGCTTCTTTAGAATATTCTGTTGGGCCGAACATAATAGATTGGCTTGATATAACTTCTAAAGGAATGGAAAATATCATCCCATTGATTCCGCTTTTGGATGCGTCTAAATAGGAATAAACTCCTTCTGCTTCTTCTGCGCGCTTTCCTACAAAATCTGTCATTGAAAATTCATCCACAGGATCTTTGCATTTTGCTATTACAATGTCATCATTCTGTAATCTAAAATCTATTCCCTCCATGTGGAGAAAGAGAGATTTTCCATCAGTTGCCATCCCTTTCAATTGATAGGAGTTCAGCTTGATGCTTGAAACAGGGTTTCCTGTTCTTAAATCATAGACTACTATGCCGTCATATTGGTCTTGAGTATAAACAAGATCGTTAATAATCAAGAATCTTCCTTGGATTTTTGCTGTTGGGGGAAATTTAATACGATTCTTTAACTCCAATTCCAGAACATGATTTTCAATAGAAGCAATTCTCTCTTCTAAAGGCACATCTATATTCTCCAAATAATCTTCATCCACCATTATACTGGAAGTAAATATATTACCTATTTAAGCATTATTGCAATGGAAAATATATTATTTCCTTGATTTGCCTATGATACAGCCTACTAGCACGAATATCAGCACTACTATTGCATAGGATACGATTAGTGATGCAGTAGGCATTTCAGGCAGTCCAAGTGCTGCCATTGTATAGCCTGTTGCATATCCTATTCCATAGTTGATGTAATATGCCAGCCATAATACTGCTACGAATAATATTCCAAATATTAGTCCGTATTTTGTGTATTTGTTCATTTTATAGCACATCCTTCGGCTCTGTCGTAATCCCAAACATGTCTTTTGCTTCTTTGGACAAGGCAAACAATGCCTTTCTCTTGCCAACGATCTTGCTTAATTCATTTACTTTCTGCGTGACTGCGACCATCCGCAGTTCTTCATCAAGTGCTTTGCAGAATTTTTCTATGCCTTCTGGCTGTCTTACTGCTATCAGGAAAGGCCTGCCCATTGCAACGCCGTCTGCTCCGAGCATCATTGCTTTTGCCACGTCAAAGCCAGTTGCATATCCGCCTGCTAAGATTATATCAAAAGAAGGCCTTTTCTTTAGCACAGCAAATAACGCTCCCGATGGCATGTTCATCTCATTCATGACAAGCCAGGGGCTCATTCCTGTTCCTCCTCCAAAGCCGTCTACTGTGAGTAATTCAATCGGAAGGTCTTCTTCTTTTTTTATTTTCTCTAATTCTTCGATCAGTTTGATTATGCCCACTCCCATTCCTGTCTTTACCCAGAGTGGTTTTCCATAGCTTGCATATTCCTTGAGTGTTTCTCTTAGTGATTCTGAGCTCAGGCTTCCTGGAAAAGCGTGCCTTTCATACTTGCCGTTCTCTTTTTTTATGACTTCATAGCCAGCTTTCCTGAATTTTTCAGCAAGTTCTTCTCCTTCAAATTGTATCTCTCCGCCCATTCCTTGTTTTGCGCCTTGTCCTATCTTGAATTCAATTGCATCTGCGCCGAATTCAACTGCTAGTTTAGGCAAGCCTAGCTTGTGCTCATTTGCATTTATCTGCACTATGAAGCCGCCATATCCTTCTTTCTGGTTTTTCTTGTATAACTCAATTGTTTCTTTTACTTTCTCTTCACCAAATGTGATATAATAATTCTCTCCAAGAACTCTTGGTATTCCTGCTTTTGCAGCTCCGATTGTGAGTTCATCATTCTTGTCTGAAGCAACTTTTGTGCTTCCCATTCCTGCAATAACTAGAGGAACAGTTACCTTGAATCCTCCGATTGTTGTTTCTGTCTTTACTTTTGTGAAAAAATATCCTTCTCCGTATAATTCAGGCATTATCTGCAGGTCTTCCATGTTTGCAAGCCTTTTTTCTGCACCAAACTGCGCTGTTCCAAAAGGAGATGGAAATAAGGTTCTTCCTGTCTTTGCTTTCAGGCCCACTTCGCACATTCCGCACATTATGCAGTTTGCGCATAATCCGCTCATTGCAGTGTGGTCAGGAGAATAAAGTTTTGTGTTAGTCAATGCGCAGGCGTTCTTGTGAAAACGCATGCCTTCCAGGTCTGCATGTTCTTTTTTTTCTGCCATATTAATAAGGGTTAAGAAGTTGTTTATTAATTTTTCTATCGCAAGATTTATATGCATGTAATCCAAATATCTTGATATGCTGCCAGAACTTAGCGGAATAATAGGAGCTGCAATAATCTTGTTTGCTTTTTTCATGAACCAGACAGAAAAGTGGAAAAGTGATTCAGTTATCTATGATGCAACAAATTTTGTAGGTGCGGTATTGCTGGGTGTTTATTCTTATGCATTAAGAGCCTGGCCTTTCCTTGTGTTGAACATAATCTGGGCTTTGGTTTCTCTTAGAGAGATGCAGCTTGACGCAAAGAAGAAAAAAAGAGGCCATATCGGGCATAAAAGAAAATAGTTCACTCTTTGATGACAACAAACTTTAATATAGCGTTCTTGCAAATCAGGATTTATAAAAAACGAGGGTAGAATGGCAAAAAAATCAAAGGTGCTCGTTTATTCAACGCCTACCTGCCCTTATTGCAAGAAGGCAAAGGCGTTTCTTAAAGAGCGCAAGATTGCGTTCAAGGATCATGATGTGAGCACTGATGATGAAGCAAGAAAAGAGATGATTAAAAAATCAGACCAGATGGGTGTTCCTGTATTAGATATCAATGGAACAATAATTGTCGGGTTTGATGAAGATGCCATGAAAAAAGCCTTAAAGTTAAAAAATGGTTGAGATTTCAGAAAGAGAGCAGGAGCTTCCGGATTTAGAGATAGAAAAACTTCTTGAGATTGCTGTAGAGCATCCTGAGATTATCTCTTTAGGTCCGGGCGAGCCTGATTTTGACCTGCACAATGATCTTGTGGTTCACACAAAGAAGATTGCGCATCTAGTGAATCATTATGCTCCTGCCGGCGGGTTTAAGGAATTCAGGGAAGCCCTTGCCAAGAAACTGAAGAAAGACAACAAGATAAAAACAAGTCCAGACAATATTGTTGTCACCTGCGGCTCGCAGGATGCATTGATTCTTGGCGCTGCCTGCTGTCTTGATGTTTCTGAGCAGATAATCCTGCCGAATCCAGGTTATATGGCATTTCTTTCCACTTTTGAATTGTTCAATGCAAATCCGCGTTTTGTTGACTTGAAAGAAGAAGATGAATATGCAGTCAATCCTGATGAAGTGAGAAAGCAGATTAACAAGAAAAAGACAAAAGTGCTCTTGATTAATTCTCCTGCAAATCCTACAGGAAATGTTCTCAGCAAGAAGATACTGGAAGAGCTTGCTGATATTGCTGTTGAAAATGATTTATATGTTTTTTCTGATGAAGCTTATGAGAAGATAGTTTTTGATGGTGCAAAGCATTATTCTATCGGCTCTTTCAATGGAATGAAGAAATATGCAGTTACATTCCAGACTTTTTCAAAGTCTTATGCAATGTGCGGACACCGCCTGGGCTATGTTGTAGCTCCCCCTAAACTTGCAGAGGCGATAAAAAAGACGCATGTGATAACCACTGTGTGCGCGCCCACAATCTCCCAATTGCTGGGAATCAAGGCATTGAAGATGGGCGACAAGCATGCAAAGCAGATGGTTAAGGAATATGAAAGGAGAAGAAAATTGATTGTTCCAAGGCTTAATGAGATGGGCATAAGCTGTCCTATGCCAAAAGGTGCATTTTATGCTTTTGGAAACATAACTGATTTTGACAAGAGCAGCAAGAGATTTGTGCTGAACATGATTAAAAAAGCAAAAGTTGCTGCTGTTCCTGGCATTGATTTTGGGCCTGCTGGAGAGGGCCATGTAAGGTTTTCTTTTGCAACAAAATATAATTTGATTAAAAAAGCACTAGATAGGATGGAGCCATGGTTAAAAAAGTACAGGAAAAGATGATATCTGTGCGGCTGCATGGAAGAGGCGGCCAAGGTGTCAAGAAAGCTGCCCAGATACTTGCAAGAGCAGCATATCTTGCAGGATATTATACGCAGGATTTTGCCTTGTATGGTGCAGAGAGGAGAGGCGCGCCGGTCACTAGTTTTGTGAGGCTTAGCAAGAAGCCTATCGGCACAAGGGGGTATGTCTGGAATCCTGATTTCATAATTGTCCTTGACGATACTCTGGAATTGTCTTGTCATCTGGAAGGAAGAAAGAAGACAACCAGGGAGCTGATTAATACTGAAAAAGATTTGAAACTAACGGTGAAGTATTGCCGGGTTGATGCTACAGGTGTTGCTGTTAAGATCCTTGGCAAGAATATTCCTAATATTGCCTTGTTGGGTGCTTTTGTGAAGATTTTCGAGCCTATAACTTTAGAGCATCTGGCCAAGGCAGTCGAGATTGAGTTAGGCAGGAAGCATCCAGAGGCTGTCAAGAATAATTTGCAGGCTGCAAAAATATGTTATGAGAAGGTGATCTGTTGAACAAGCTTATCAAGGAGAAAGACATAAAGAATCTTGGAAAAAAAGGCGTTCCTTATGCTGTTGAAGAGCAGAAATTGATTGAGCGCGCTAATTGGAGGACTTTCAAGCCGGTGATTGATTATTCCAAGTGCATCAAGTGCGGATTGTGCTGGCTGCACTGTCCAGATGCTGCTTATGATGTCAACAAGGAGGGTTTTCCTGTCTGCAACGGCAAGGTATGCAAGGGCTGCTTGTTGTGTGTTGAGATTTGTCCTGTGAAATGCATTTCAGTTGAGCAAGAGAGAGGTAAGCAGAATAAAAAATGATTGATATACTTGACGGCAATGCGTGTGCAGCTTGGGGTGCCCGAAGAGCAAAGGCACAGTGCGTCCCGGTTTTTCCTATAACTCCTACTACAGAAATCATTGAGACAATCGCTGCCTGGAAGGCAAAAGGAGATTTCAAAGGAGAGTTTGTTGTTCTTGATTCAGAGCATAGTGCTGCTTCTGCGTGTCTAGGAGCGTCTATGACCGGCGCAAGGACTTTTACAGCCACAAGTTCCCAGGGTCTGCTGCTGATGCATGAAATGCTTCCTATCATTTCTGGCTGCAGGACTCCTATGGTTCTTACAACTGTCTCAAGATGCCTCTCTGCGCCTATTGGATTGTGGCCTGACCATAATGATACTCTTGCTATGCGTGATGCTGGCTGGATTATGCTGATTTGTGAGACGAATCAAGAGGTTTTTGACAGCGTGGTTATGGGTTACAAGATTTCTGAGAATCCCAAGATACTGCTGCCTGTGATTGTTAACATGGATGGTTTTGTGCACTCTTATACAAGGACAGAAGTTGATGTCCCTGACCAAAAGATGGTGGATAAGTTTTTGCCTCATCCTGAACTAGAGGTTCGGCTTGACGTGAAGAAGCCCATGACGTTAGGCATTCCTGCGATGGGCCTGGATTATATGAGATACAGGGCGCAGTTGCACAGGGCAATGCTTGATTCTTTTGATGTAATTGACAAGGTTCAGAAAGAATGGGCTAAATTAACTGGAAGAAAGTATGAGTTCCTGGATGAATACAAGACAAAAGATGCCAAGGCAGTCATTGTAATGATAGGCGCTAATTCAACTATTGCCCGTTCTGCAGTTGATGCTATGCGAAAGAAAGGAAAAAAAGTTGGGCTGTTGAGAATCAGGCTGTTCAGGCCTTTTCCAGAGAAGCAGCTGAGGAAAGCTTTGGAAAAAATAAATAATATTGCTGTGATTGACCAGAATATCTGTCCTGGAATGGGCGGCATCCTTTATCCAGAGGTCAAGATGGCATTGTCTGGCTGCAAGAATGTTATTTGTAATTATATACAGGGCCTTGGAGGAAACTTTGTTTCAGAAAAAGATTATGTTGATATATTGGATGATGTCATGAAAGCAAAAGCAGATGATAGAAAATGGCAGATGTAGATTTTAATATAAAAGAAGAGATGAAGAAACCTCATTTGATTACAGGGGGCACTTTTGCTTGTGCTGGCTGCAATCCGGTTTTAGGCATCAGGCTGACTCTTATTGCCCTTGGCAAGAATGTGATAATGGTTAATGCTTCTGGCTGCATGACACTTACAGCAACATGGCCTTTTACTCCTTACAGGATTCCCTGGGTGCACGGCGCCATTGAGAACGGAGGAAGTGTTGCTGCAGGCATCTTGATGGGCTTAAAAGCCTTGAAAAAAGATAAGGGTACTCATGTTGTTGTTTATGCAGGTGATGGTGCTACTTATGATATTGGCCTGCAGGCCTTGAGCGGCATGGTCCATAGGAAAGAAAAGATAATATACATCTGCTATAATAATTGCCAGTTTGCAAATACTGGCCATCAGGCTTCTAGCGCTACAGAGCTTTATTCACGGACCACAACAACCCCGCCTCCAATCGGCAATCCTCTTCCAAGAAAAAACATGGCTAAGATGATGGCAATGGGCGGTGCAGAGTACTGCGCTACTGCATGCACTTCATTTCCTTTTGATTTTATCAAGAAATTGAGGAAAGCTGCAAAGGTTGAGGGCTCTGTTTTCATTGATTTATTGTCTCCTTGCGAGCCTGGCTGGCTTGTCAAGCCTAGCGAGACATTGAAAGCAGGAAAATTGATGGTCGAATCAGGAATGTGGCCCTTGTATGAGATTGAGAAAAAGAAGATAACAATCAATCACAAACCTAAGATGATTCCAGTCCGCGAAGCCCTGAAGATACAAGGCAGATTCAAGCATTTAACAGAAGAGCAGATTGTAGACATACAGGAAAGAGTGATAAAAGAATGGGAAATGATAACAAAAGGAAGATTCTGGGAAGCTGAGGAGTATTAGCACAACTTTTTTAAATAAAGACTTATTTCTATCCTCCGGGGTAATATAGGTGGGAAGATTAAGAGATTTAGGATTAGCAGCACTTGCGTTTATTCTATTAGGCGGTCCTGGAAGCAAAGTTATTGCAGAAGATCCAGAAAAGCCGAAAAAGCCTGCAAAACCTACGGAAGAATTGGTTACACAGGAATTTCCGCCTGAAAAAGAAAAGAAAAAGGTTGTTAAAAAAATAAAGCCATGGAAAGAGCAGGTTGCCATGGAATTAGAGCAGCATGTCAGTTCTGAATATAAATCAACTGTAGTAAAGGATCTGAGAGTGATTGTGGTAAATGATGGAGTTGCGCATGCCCGCGCATCAATTGACGGAGTTGATTATACTTTCAAAGAGCATGCAGCAGGCATCACTGCAATCCTGCGCACAGACAAAAGATTGATTGTCTTGAGTAATCATGACAAGAAAGATGGCTTTGAAGATGCTTCTTGGATAGGTCTTGACGGCAAGAACATTCCCTGGGATTACACACTGCCTCAGCGGAAAGACCATCCTGAAAAGTGCAAAAAAGACTATCATCCTGATGGCCAAGAACGCATGCCTCCTGGCGAAGCATATGAGAAAGAGCTTAAATCAGTGCTATTGATTGATTTTTCAAGAAGAGTAAGAGCTGAGTTTAGCAAGGTCTTCAAGGATATTGACTTGAAGAAATATGATGCTCTGCTTGAAGATATTATTGAAACAAACAAGCTTCATCGCAAATATATATTTACAATACCGCTAGACAGCAGGGATACTTTTGATTTAATATTCTGGCCAATGCGTGTTGAGTCAAGAAAGTTCTTTTTGAAGCAATTTGTTAAGAATATTAAAGAAATGAAAGAACCAGACTGGTATGGAAATATTGTTTGCGAATATGCTGCTAAGCGCGAGGGAGAGAAGGATATTGTGCTTTTCAGGGTTAATAAGGAAGAAAAAGGAGAAAAATATACTCTGCTGATGCGTACAAAACGCGATGGCAATTCTTCACCAACAAAGTATGTCCTATACCCGAACAAGGAAATAACAATAACAAAGAAATTCGGAAAAACGCATTGTATTGAAAAGAAAAAAGGCTATGAAAACGAAATAGTTACTGCAAGCATCAAGTACACTCCGACAAAAGAAGGCGGTGTCCTAGAGCATAAAAATATAGATTTAGATAATGCAAAAAGATTATTTGACTTCATGAATCCTATTTTCAAGGCAATGAAGACGTGTTATGATGCTAATAAAGTTACAAAATAATTCTTAGAAAAACTGTATTGCAAAGAATATTGCATATATTCCTATCAACAATACTCCATGTTTCCATGTTATTGTCTTCTTTGTCATGAAGTAAAGGCCTAATAAAACTGTTCCTATCATGAATGCAGAGGCAAATACAACTGCCCATGGATTTATTATTATTGGGTTTATGATTATAGGATTTATTATTGCAACAATTCCTAAGACTAATGTTGAATTTGCTATGATTGAGCCAATCAAATCTCCAAAAGCTAATGCGCTTATTCCTTTCAGTATTGATTTCACTTCAACAAGTACTTCTGGCAATGAAGTGCCTAAGGCAATTAATGTCAGACCAATAACATACGGTGATATTCCTGCAATTGCAGCTATCTGTGATGCAGAATAAATCAATAACCGCGCGCCTATCAATAAGGCGACAATAGCGCCTGCAAATATCAGGCCATCTCTCCAAAGATGCTTCAGCTTGACTTTTTTCATCTTGCCAAGCTTTCCTTCTTTTATCCAAAGGCTTGCGACATATGCAATGAAGCCGCACACTAGAATAACTCCGTCAGGCCGTGAAATAACTCCATCAAGTACCAATAACAAAGGAAGTGTAACAAGAATAAGTGTCCTGAAGAAGGTCTTGCCCACAATCGGGTGTTCTATTTTTATTGTCCCTCCTGCAATGACCATTATTCCTAAAACCAATGTCAAATCACTGATGTTAGAGCCGATTATTGTTCCAAACACCATGTCAGTCTGTCTTGCAATTGCTCCGGTCACTGCTGCAACAAGCTCTGGAAGTGAAGTTCCCACAGCAACAACTAAGAAACCAATCAAGTAATTTGATATGCCCAGCTTTTTTGCATAGTTTGATATGCCGAAGATTGCCAGGTCAGATGCTTTGAGGACAATCACAAGGCTCAAGACGCATGCAATGCTGTAAAATATGATTGGATTCGCTTGTGCAAATTGCTGGCCTAGTTCCCATATCATTTTATACTTTCCTGAACAGCTTCACGACCTCTCCAAACACTAATACAGATGCGCTTATTGCTATTGCAATCAGCCAGTCCACTGCTTTTAACGACACTGTGTGGAATATCGGGTTAAAGAATGGCAGGTGGACAACCAGGACCTGCAGTGCAATAGATAATATTATCGCTCCTACAAGCCATTTGTTTATCTTCAGGCCAAATATGGAATAATCTTCTGAGCGCATGTTTATTACGTTGAACATCTGGAACATCATGAGTGTTGTGAAAGCCATTGTGTGCGCATAAACAAGGTTTGTTTCTGGATTATACCATTGGAAAACTCCTAATGTTCCGAGCATCATTAGTATGCCTACCAGGAATATCATTATGCCTCTTCTTTTGTTCACTATCTTTTCTTCAACTTTTCTCGGCGGCTTTTTCATTATCCTTGGCTCTGGAGGCTCTGCGCTTAATGCAAGTGCAGGAGCTCCATCTGTCACAAGATTGATCCATAATATCTGTATTGCAACTAGCGGAAGCGGCATTCTTAATAATATTCCTACAAATATTGTCAATACCTCTCCCATGTTGCTTGATAATAAGTATTCAACAAATTTCTTTATATTGTCAAAGATGGTTCTTCCTTCTTCAACTGCATTGACGATTGATGCGAAATTGTCATCAGCAAGTATCATGTCACTTGCTTCTTTTGCAACATCTGTTCCTGTGATGCCCATTGCAATGCCCAGGTCTGCTTTTTTCAGGGCAGGAGCATCATTCACCCCGTCTCCTGTCATTGCAACAATGTGGCCTTTTTTCTTGAGGGCTTCTATGATTTTCAGTTTGTGTTTTGGGTTGACTCTTGCATAGACGACGATATCTTCCACTATGTCTTCAAAGTTTTCCAGCCTGTCAAGGTCTATTCCTGTGATTGCCTTGCCTTTCATTCCAAGCTCTTTGGCAATTGCCATTGCAGTTGCCTTGTGGTCTCCGGTTATCATGACGACTTTTATGCCTGCTGTCTCGCATTTTCTTATCGCGTCTTTCACTTCAGGCCTTGGAGGGTCTATCATTGCCTGCAGGCCGAGGAATATCATGTTGTGCTCAACATCTTTTGTTGATATCTTGTCATCAACTTCCTTGTATGCAAAGCCCAGCACCCGGAGTGCATTGTTTGCGAATTTTTCGTTTGTCGCAAGAATCTTTTCTTTTTGTGTCTTTGAGAGCCGTATCACCCTGCCGTCAACCAGCATTCTGTTGCATAATGCAAGGACAATCTCTGGAGCGCCTTTTGTATATGCAATCTTTTTTGTCCCTACCTTGTTCACTGTGGTCATTCGTTTTCTTTCTGAGCTGAATTCTATCTCGCTTATTCTTTTGCACCTTACCTGGATATTGTCAACATCTAGTTTTGCTTTTCTTGCGCTTACCAATACTGCTGCTTCTGTGGGGTCTCCTATTATCTCCCAGGTCTCGTTCTCTTTTCTTAGTTTTGCGTCATTGTTGAGTATGCCTGCCAGCAGCAACTGCTTGAACTTGTCAGGGTTCCTGCTGAATCTTCCTGAAGGGTCATAGCCAGAGCCTGCAACTTCTATTATCTCGTCATTTGCATATATCTTTTTTACAGTCATCTGGTTATGTGTTAATGTTCCTGTCTTATCTGAGCAGATGACTGTACATGCCCCCAAAGTTTCTACGCTTGGCAGTTTTCTTACAAGAGCATTGTGTCTTGCCATCTTTTTCACGCCCATTGCTAAGGATACTGTGACAACTGCAGGCAGCCCTTCTGGTATTGCTGCAACTGCGAGAGCCACTGCTGCAAGGAACATGGCGAACATCTGGTTTCCATACAACACTCCTGCGCCAAATACTATTAACGCGATTGCTATGACTGCTATTCCTAAGAATCCGCTTAAGTGCGCTAGCTTTTTCTGCAAAGGAGTTGGTTCTGGCTTTGCTTCTTTGATTAGTTTTGCTATCTTTCCTATCTCTGTGTTCATTCCTGTCTCAGTAACGATTGCCCGTCCTCTTCCTTTTGTTATGATTGTGCTGTTGAAGACCATGTTTGCCCTGTCTGCAACTGCCAGGACTTTCTTGAAGGTTGTTGTCAGCTTTTTTACTGGCACTGATTCTCCTGTGAGTGCTGCTTCCTGTGTCTCAAGGTTGATTGAGTCTATTATTCTTGCATCTGCAGGCACTTTTTCTCCTGTGTGAAGGATGAGTATGTCTCCTGGAACAAGCTGTGATGCATTGATCTCTTTCTGCATCCCGCTTCTTATCACGATTGCTTTTAGTGAGATTAGTTTTTGCAGGGCAGCTATTGCCTCTTCTGCCTTGAATTCTTGTATGAACCCAAGTATTGCGTTCAATAAAACTATTGCTGCTATTATATAGACATCTGTAAATTCTTTCAATACAATAGAGACAACCATTGCCAATAATAGAATCCATACCAGCGGGCTCTTGAACTGGCTTGCAAATATCTGTAGGGGATGTATTCTTGCAGCCTCTTCTATCGTGTTCGGCCCGAATTTCTTCAGTCTTGTTTCTGCCTCTGCCTGTGAAAGCCCTTTTTCAGAAGTGTATAATTCTGCAAATACCTCTTTTTCAGGTTTCAGATAATAAGTCCCCATATGGACTATTTTGAACAAACAAATATATAAATGTATTGGCGATAGAAAGATTTAAATTGAGGTATAATATAATCTCAGAAAAAGGTGATATCAATGGTTACTGCCAAAGATCTTATGAAAACTAATTTTGTCAAGGTTGACCTTAATAATACTGTCTCAGAATTATTCGGAAAATTGCGTTTGAAAAAGCAGACTTTTGCAGTTGTTTTTGACGGCAAGAAGTACAAGGGCATGACTGGAAGGAAATGGCTCTTGACTTCAAGGATTGATGCTGCAAAGACAAAGCTTAAGAATCTTACAAAAAAAGCATCAAAGAGAAAGACTCCATTCTATGTTCCTAAGCTGAAGCCTTCTACAGATTTGACTGAGATTTGCAGGCTTTTTGCGACTGCAGACACAAGAGCTTTGCCTGTGCTTGAAAAAAATGAATTAATAGGTGTTGTGACTGCAAATGATGTGATGAAGGCAATCAAGTCAGCTTACAAGGGTGTTCCTGTCACAGAGATTGCATCCATTCACACAGTTACGATAAACATGAAAAGCACTACTGCAGATGCAATAAAGACAATGAATAGGGAGCATGTTGACAGGCTTCCTGTTGTTGACAGGTTTGGCAAGATTGCAGGCATTGTTACAGAGTTTGATGTCTTGAAAAGATTCCATAGGTGGCCTGCAACAAGCCGCAGGATTTCTTCAGACAGGAGCCATGATAACTGGGGAGATTTGATCGGCAGTGCTGATGAGAAACAAAATTTGCTGAAACAGCCTGTCAAGAACATAATGACTCCTTATCCAATGGTCCACTGTGCAGATGCGCACTCAACTGTCACAGAAGTTCTTAACATGCTTGTCAAGGACAATGTGAGCAGCATTGTTCTTGTGGACAATGAAAAGCCTGCAGGCATATTGACTGTGCAGGACATAATGCTTGATTATTCAAGAGAATAAAATGTTTGATGTTATAACTGTAGGAAGCGCGAGTATTGATGTCTTTATTTCTTCTAAATCAAAGAGCATTGAGTTCTTGAAGCACAAGAAGAAGGAAGAGATCTGTTTTCCTGTGGGTGCAAAGATATTGGTTGATTATATGCACATGGATACAGGTGGAGGGGGCACTAATACTGCGGTTGCTTTCTCAAGGTTAGGCCTTAAGACTGGCTGGATCGGCAAGATCGGGACTGACATGAATTCCAGGTTAGTTCTTGACCAGATGAAGAAAGAGAAAGTTAAATTCTTGGGAAGTATACAGAAAGGCGGGAGCACAGGCTTTTCAGTTATTCTGATAGGAATAGAGAAAGATAGGACTATTCTGGCTTACAAGGGAATAAATGATAAATTAAAAAAATCTGATGTCAAGTTCAGCAAATTAAAGACAAAATGGATTTACATGGGCTCTATGCTCGGCGAGAGCTTCAAGACTGCAGAAAAGATTGCAGATTATGCCAAGAAAAAAGGAATTCCTGTTGCTTTTAATCCAAGCTTGTATGTTGCAAAGATGGGCTTGAAGAAATTAAATAAGATTATTTCTGCTTGTCATCTTTTGGTTCTCAATAAAGAGGAAGCAAAGGCAATTACAAAGAGCACAAGCAATGTTGATGTTTTATTGAAGAAATTGCAGAAACATGTTCCTTTGGTTGTCATCACAGAAGGTAAGAAAGGAGCGCATGCCTACAATGGAATCAATAAATACACTTTGCGCATCAGCAAGCAAAAGATTGTTGAGACAACAGGTGCAGGAGACAGTTTTGCTTCAGGAGTTCTTGCAGGGATAATACTCAACTGTGATATTGAAAGGGCATTACAGCTCGGCTATGCAGAAGCAGAGTCAGTCATACAATTCATCGGCGCAAAAGAAAGACTGTTGACAAGAAAGCAGGCTTTGAAAGCAAGTAAGTCAAAGAAATTGTGTAAGGTAATAAAGAAAAAAATATAATTATGGTCCTATTGGTTCTTCTGCTAATTTTTTTTCTTCTTCCCTGATTGCAGTCATTCGTTTCTCTAATTCTGAAACTATTGGGCGTAGTTGTTCATCTTTCATGCACATTGCATATACTGGCATAGGTCCTGTGTGAACTAAGCCGGAATATGGTGCGAGTTCAGCGTCATCTGCGTATCTTATGATTGCATCAACAACATCGTTTGGTTGTGCAAGCGTAATCTCTGCATATTGGCTCTCTGTCTCACTCAGATGCAATTGTACCCCGCGAAAAACATCTTTCATTTGATTCCGCACACGAATGGCTGTTCTATCTCCAGATATTGTAATAAATGGGAACTGCACATCTGGAAGTAGTCTATCTGCTGCATTTACTGCAAACCCTCTTCTTGCAACATAGCTCAGGTCTTCAGAATTATATGCTTCGTGGATTGCATCCAGTTCTGTGTTTATTTCTGCTCCGTAAAATCCCATAAATGAAATCTTTCTTTCTCCTTCACTCATTTGTATCTCCCCCCCGAATTTACTCTTAATAACTCGGCATAATTTAAAAAGATTCTGCTTCTGCGCTATATTTATATAATAGCTATTCTTAAATCCAATAAAAAGAGGAGACCATGAATCTCAAAAAGCTTCAGAACAATCAAGGAAAATTTACAATGCTTGCTTTGGACCAGAGAGGAAGCTTTGTAAGAGCGTATTCTGAGACTTTAGGAAAAAAAGCCACAAAAAAGCAGGTCACAGAATTAAAAAAGAAAATCATCCAGACAGTGGGAAAATATCCAAGCGCTATTCTGTTGGATCCTATCTATAGTTTATCAATAGCTAAACTGGTTCCAAGGGCATTGTTGTTTTGCGTGGAAAAAAGCGGTTATGTTGAGCATCCTACAGGAAGGAAAACACAATTGCAGCCAAACTGGAATGTAAAAAAAGCAATACAAAAAGGCGCAGATGCAATAAAGATTAATATTTTCTATAATCCAGAGGCTCCGAAGAATATCAGGAACCATCAAGAGAAGATTGCAGAAAAGATTGGCAAAGACTGCAAAAAATATAACATCCCCTATTTATTAGAATTTGTTGTTTATCCTTTAGGCAAGGATTTCAAAAAGAAACTTCCAAGACTTGTATTAAAATCTGCAAAAGAATTTACAAAAAAGAAATACAATGCAGCTGTACTGAAAATACAGTATCCTGGAAACCTGAAGACCTGCAAAAAGATAACAAAAAGCATAAGACAGCCATGGGTGCTGTTGACAGCAGGCATTCCTTTTGATGTTTTTGCAAAACAATTAAAGATTGCAAAAAAAGGCGGGTGCTCTGGCTTCATGGCAGGAAGAGCTGTCTGGCAGGATGTATTAAAAATAAAAAGTATTAAAAAGCAGAAACACTGGTTAAATACAAAAGGAGTGAAAAACATCAAAACATTGTTGAGGATAATGCAATGAAAGTCTATCTTGGAGCTGACCATGCGGGATTCAAGCTGAAACAGCACATCAAGACATATTTGAAAAAGCTGAAATATCAGGTTGTTGACAAGGGAAACACTAAACTGGTAATGACAGATGATTATCCAGATTATGCCTACAAGGTTGCAAAGGCAGTTGCTGCTTCAAAAGGAGATGCAAAAGGAATCTTGTTCTGCGGAAGTGCAGAAGGCATTTGTATTGCAGCAAATAAAGTGAGAGGAATCAGAGCAGTTCCTGTCTGGACCTTGGAAAACGCAAGATTAAGCAGGCAGCATAATAATGCCAATGTATTGTGCCTTTCTGGCGGACAGATGAAAAAGAAAAGCAAGCAATTAGCACTGAGTCCGAAAAAAGCTGAAAAAATAGTGAAGACCTGGCTGGAAACAGATTTTACTTTTGAACCAAGACATGTCAGAAGGCTAAAAAAGATAGCAAGCATTGAAAAACATGGTTAAGAATCATATTGTTCCTGCTGTTCTTGTAAAGACAAAAAAAGACTTGATGAACCGCTTAAGGAGAGCTGCGCCTTATTTCTCAAGAGCACAGATAGACATCATTGACGGCAAGTTTGCAAAGAACCGAACAATAGGATATAAAAGCCTTAAAGGCGTAAAGACAAAACTTAAGCTGGAAATTCAATTGATGGTCAAAAATGTTGATAAGTATGTTGATGAATTCATAAAACTAAAGCCCTGGATGATTACATTTCCTATTGAGTCCTGCAAAAATGCAAAACACATCAATGAATTAATAAAGAGAATTAAACAAGCAAAAATAAAGGTTGGAATAAGCATTAATCCAGAAACATCAGCTTATAAAATCAAGCCTTTCCTGAAAAAGATTGATTTGGCTCTTGTAATGACAATTCATCCGGGCTTTGGAGGCCAGCCTTTCCTGCCTGAAACAGTTCCAAAGATAAGGCATATAAGAAAATGGAACAAAAAGATTGATTTAGAGGTTGACGGCGGCATCCATATAGGCACTGCCTGCATTACTGCAAAAGCAGGTGCTAACGTATTTGTTGCTGGAGGAGCCATCTACAAAGCAAAAAGTATAAAAACTGGACTCAACCAACTAATAAGAGATGCAAAATGTATGACGTAATTATTATAGGATGCGGACCAGCAGGACTTTCTGCTGCGATTTACACTGCCAGAAGCCAGTTAAAGACATTGATTCTTGGCTCTAAAGAAGATTCAATGCTCTGGAAAGCTCATTTCATACAAAACTATTTTGGTGTTGAGCTTGAAGGAAAAGAAATGCTGGAGAAGGGTGTTGAGCAGGCAAAAAAACTTGGTTCAGAGATTATTGAGGCAGAAGTCGTGGGTGCAAAAGGCAAGAACAGCTCTTTTACAGTCACTACTGCTGATAACAAGGAATATGAGACCAAGACAATCATCATTGCCACAGGCACTGCGTGTGCTCCTGCTGGAATTAAGGGAGAAAAAGAATTGACTGGCAAAGGTGTTTCTTACTGCGCTATCTGTGACGGTTTTTTCTATAAAGGAAAAAAGATTGCAGTCGTAGGCAATGGAAATTATGCTGCTCATGAAGCAATTGAATTATTATCTTTCACAAAAGACATCACAATATTCTCTCAAGGAAAAAAGTGGGAGATGTCTGATGAATTCAAGAAAGCCTTGGAAAAGAAAAAAGTACAGCTAAGAAAAGAGCAGATCACTGGGTTTGCAGGCAAAAAAGCATTGGAAGGTGTCTTGATCGGTGATAAAGAAGAAAAATTTGACGGTGTTTTTGTTGCGATGGGCACTGCAACTGGCTTGAGTTTTGCCCAGAAACTGGGAATCCAGCTAAAAGACAATACGATTGTTATTGACAAAGAAGGCAATACAAATGTCAAGGGTGTTTTTGCTGCAGGCAACTGCACTGGCTGTTATCCGCAGGTTGCTGTTGATGTTGGCGAGGGTGCCGCTGCTGGCCTGAGCGCTATAAAATTAGTTAAAGGCAAGGAAATGCATATTGATTATTGCACTTAAAAAGAGGATGAAAAAATTAACTGATATCAAAGACTTGAAGTTAATGGCTAATACCATCCGCCAAGACATCATCAGGATGTTAGTCAAGGCTGGTTCTGGGCATTCTGCAGGCCCTCTGGGCATGGCTGATGTTTTCACAGCGTTATATTTCAATATTCTTAACCAGAATCCTAAGAAACCGCTCACACCCAATAGAGACAGATTGATTTTATCAAACGGCCATATTGTTCCTGTGAGATATGCTGCAATGGCAAGAGCAGGTTATTTTCCAGTAAAATATTTATTAACATTAAGAAAATTCAGGTCTAAACTGCAGGGCCATCCAAGCAGAAAATGGTTTCCTGCAATGGAAGCTGCTACAGGAAGCCTTGGACAGGGTGTCTGCATTGCAGTTGGCATGGCATTGGCAGCTAAATTAGACAAGAAAAAACACTTCATCTACTGCGTAACAAGTGACGGCGAGCATGATGAGGGAAGCACTTGGGAGGCAATAAATGCAGCAAGCAAATACAAATTAGATAATTTAATCTTTATTCTTGACAGGAATCATATCCAGATAAGCGGTTTCACAAAAAATGTCTGGCCTTTAGAGCCGTTAAGAAAAAAATATGAAGCTTTTAATTGGGATGTCATGGTGATTGACGGCCATGATTTTAATCAGATACTGCATGTCATTCCTAAAGCAAAGAAATCAAAGAAGCCGGTAATGATAATCGCTAATGTTATTCCAGGAAAAGGCGTCTCATTCATAGAAAACAAGTATGAATGGCACGGCAGAGCACCTGATGCGACGCAGGCAAAGAAAGCCTTGGCAGAACTAGAAAAAGCAAGGAAGAGAATATGAAATCAACAAGAGAAGGTTATGGAGAAATGATTGTTGAATTAGCAAGAAAGAACAAGAATATTGTAGCGTTGAGCGCAGACTTGACAGAAAGTGTCAGGCTAACGGATTTCCAGAAAAAATTTCCAAAGAGATTCTTTCAGGCAGGTGTTGCAGAGGCAAACATGATTGGAATGGCTGCAGGACTTGCATTAGAAGGAAAGATTCCTTTTGTCTCAAGCTTTGCTGTCTTTGTTCCTAACAGATGCTTGGATCATATCAGGCAGAGTGTTTGTTATACTGATGCTAATGTAAAGATTGTCTCGACTCATGCTGGAATAATTACAGGTCCTGATGGAGCAACTCACCAGGCTTTAGAAGATATTGCAATAATGCGTGCTCTTCCTGGCATGACTGTTATTGTTCCCTGTGATTATGATCAGACAAAAAAAGCGATTAAAGCAGTTGTCAAGCATAAAGGCCCGGTTTATGTGAGATTGACAAGGCCGAAGACAGAGGCACTGACAAAACAGCCTTTCAAGATAGGAAAGTGCAATGTCTTGAGAAAAGGAAAAGATGTCACAATCATCGCCTGCGGTCCTGTTGTTTATGAAGCATTGGAAGCAGGCAATAAAATAAATGCAACTGTAATCAACTGCCACACAATAAAGCCATTGGACAAGACAATAATAAAATATGCAAAAAAATCAAAGAAATTGATAACAGTTGAAGACCACCAGATAAACGGCGGCTTGGGCGGAGCAATCGCAGAACTGTTAGGAGAAAATCATCCTGTTAAACTCAAAAGAATCGGTGTCAAGAACAGCTTTGGGGAGTCTGGAACACCTGAAGAACTTAAGAAAAAGTTCGGACTAACAATTAAAAATATAATTAAGAAAAATTAGCTTGCTGCTTCTCTTGACGTGTAGCCAAAGTCTCTCTGATAGTCTGTGAAAGGCCTGACATACTGTGCCTGGCTGCTGATTTCTCCGATTAGCACGACCTCCCCTGGCTGAGGGTCAGGGTCTGGAAATGGCTCTTTTGTCAAGATAACAAAATCATATCCGTCAAGATAGTCTGTTATGTGATAGTTCAATGTGCCATATCCTCCAAAAGGAACTCTGAATACGCCCATGCTTGCCCTGTATCCTGTGTCTGCATCAAAAAGCCATCCTTCATATACTGTGTCCATCTTGTATGTCGGCTCTATGTCTTTTGTTGTTAGCAGGACTTCTCCTGCAGGATTTGCCCTTGCCTGCGAGCTGTAGATTCTTGCTACTCCTCTCGGCGCAAAATGGGGGAATCCTCTCACAAGAGGCCTTGTGCCTCCTGGCGGCTCAAGATATACTGTTGTCTGTATCCTGTGAGCTGGCTGCACTCTCTCATCGAGATGCGTAAATCTTTGAGGTCCTGCCCTGTCAGGATCTGTGTATATGGATGAGCCTAAGTAAGGGAATGGTGATTTGTAGTCGTGCTGGTATCCTTGAATTGCATATCCATACGGTTCAATTGCATGGACTATTGCAATGCATGACAGCAGTGCCATGATTACTATTCCAAGTGTTGTTATCTTTTTCATTCAATCAACTGCCCAAAATATTTTTGATAATACGAAACTGAGCTCAGAGGCATTGTTGCTTCTCTTACCTGAGGTATCTCTCCAAGCAGTATAACGTCTCCCAGAGGTCCTCTTTTCCTGTATTCTGGAAATCTTTCTTTTGTGACCATGATATAATCATAGGTGTATAAGTAATTGTTTACATTGAATCTAAGGTCTGATAATTGCCCTGTTCCAGGCGGTATCACCCTGCCGATAGATAATGTGTATCCTGTGTCTTCATCAACAAGCCAGGCTTCATAAAGTTCATAATCACTTAGTTCTGGCAGGTATCCTACTCTTAAGTATATTGATGATCTTGGCATGTAAGAATACTGTTCTCTCCAGCTGTCCCTGTCGCTCACAATTCTTGCTGCTCCTTCTGCAACATTTGGCAGCATTTTTTTCCCTTGATCGTCATAATAAGGCGTCTCTACTGCTGTAAGCTTTACAAACTGGTCCATTATTGTATATCCGCGCATTCTTGGGTCCCAGTTGCTTATTCGTTCTGGATTCCTTCCCTGTATGATGAATTCATTGTATGGAAGGTTTGATTGGATATCTGTTGCTCCTTTGAATCCATCTAAGGTCTGTCTTGTTCCAGTTGAATATTTTATTCCAGTCCACCCGACTGGTGCTGTGAAATCTTCTCCAAACGCAATTGCCCTTTTCCTTTCAGCGCTTCCCGTATCTCTCTTGAATGGAATCTGCCAGGGATTTTCTGTTACATACTGCGCATACACCACAGATAAAGTAAGGAGTAATATTATTAGTGTGATCAACAGTGTTTTTGCTATTCGCATCCATACACCTCTTTAACACATCTTATTACACAATTCCTTTATAAACTTTATGTTTTTTTTCTATATTAGAAAACTATTAAAACAAGGTATATGTAATCCCTTGCTGAAATTCCTGTCGCAGGCATTAGTTTTCCGTAACTTTTATATACTTTTGCGGTATATATCAATATACGGGGGAGTTAAATGAAGTTTGAAGAAAAAATAGAAATAGAAACTAAAAAACAGGGGTTTTTTTCAAGAATTAAAAAAAGGATTCTTCCGTACGCTTTATTAAGCGCAGGTTTTCTAAGCGGATTACTGGGTTGTTCTGGCGGTAGTGATATTTTTTCAGGAGCTTCGCCTTCAACATATAAAGGAACTGTAGCACCAATAATAGATAAAAAAGAAGAAAAAAAAGAGCCTGAAAAACCGAGAGAAGTTGAGAAAAAACCTTCTTTTGAAGAAAGTAGAAACAAAGGATTACAAGAACCAAAAAAAGTAGAAAAACCAATTCCAAAACCGAAAAAAACAGAATTTATAGATGAATTTGTTTTTAGCGCAGGTCAATTTCCTAAAAGAAATATCTACTTAAAAGAAGGAAACAGAATTACTCAATTAACAAATGAATCACGCGATGATTCCGGTCCAGCAATTTCTTCAGATGGAAAAACAATTTTCTACTCATCTTTGGATTTGAAAACCAAAACAGGCGGAATTTATAAGATAAATAGAGACAAATCCGGAAAAAGAGAAATAATTTCAGATGTATCAGAATTTGCTATTTCTCCTGATGGACAATTAATTGCTTTTTTAGGTACAACTGGAAAATTTTCAGATGTTTTCATAAGCAAGATTGATGGAACAGGAAAAAGAAATATAAGTAAAACAAAAACAGCAAATGAAATAGGGCCTTTAGAATGGTCACCTGATGGAAAACAAATTATCTGTTCTTCATTCAATCATGGCAATTTTGACATTAACATAATTAATAAAGACGGTTCTGGAACTACCAACATAACCAATAGCCCTGAAGATGAATTTAATCCGGTTTTAGGCTTAGAAGGACAGGTTATTTTTCAACAAGGTCTTTTTGGGCGCATTTTTATTGAAAGGAAAAAAACAAAAGATGGAAGAATGCAATTTGGTACTATCCCTGCTTGGAAATATAATTTGATTGCAAGCAAGGTAGAAAAAAAGATTGATGAGAAAAGATTTAAAGAAGTTTATGAATCGTTTGAAAAAGAGTTGGCAGGACCTTTTATTGTTTCTCCAGACGGCAAGCAAGTAATTGCAATTCTAAATAAAGGGTATGCATCTGGAGTAGATGCGGGTGTTGGTTTATTTGAAATAGGTTTAGATATTTCAAAAACAAATTATGGTAAAAAGAAATTTTTGAAACAATTGTTTCCTATGAACTCAGATAGTGTGGAAGCCAGATTCAGACAATACAAATCAAAAATTGAGACTTTGAAAAAAACAAAAAACATCAAACTTCTATCTGGCAAAATCTGCATTGCCGGCATAAATGATTCTGAAAAAAAGACTCTTGAAGGAATTGTGATAGAAAAACGAGAAAATTTAGAAAAAATTGAATGGTCGCCAAAAGGAAATAAATTCATTTTACATTATACACAAGTTAGAGATAAGACAAGAAATGAAAATGTTTATTATTTTATAAATTCAAATAATTTGCATAATAAATTGTTAGAACACTTGACCGAATTTAAATGGTCTTTTGACGGCAAATATTTGGCAGTAGCAACAAAACAATATAATAAACCAGGGAATATTACAGTTTATAATAGCAATGATTTATCTGTTGTTGCTTCTACAGAAATAGATTCTCAACCGAGACGTATCATGTGGGATACAGAGAATAAAAAATTATTTTATTATCATTCAAAATATGAAAAAAGCATTTCTAAAGATAAGAGGGCTATTTTCAGTTGGAATATAACTGATATGGTTCCAAAAAAAATAAAAGAAATAAAAGAAAGAAAAAATGGTATTCTTCCTTTTGTTGGAACGATTTCTCCAGAAGGGAATTATGTTACACATACAGAATCAAGAGTTATTTATCAGGAAGGCGTACGTAATGAATTTCTTAATTTTTTAGATGGTTCTAAACCAATTCCTCTTAACTGGCTTTCTGGAAAACTATTCTGGATTTGGACACCAGATGGACGAAAATTTGCAACAGGTGATTGGATGTATAATTTAGACACCAACACAAAAACAAAATTAACAGATAGTAATAGACCTTCTTGGATGCCACATAAAAAAATAGAAGAATATAAAATTAGAGGAAAAAATGCTTTTATAGTAGACGGTTATAAATCCCCTGCAGGAGATTTAATTGCAGGATTAGATGGGAATATTGGAAAGACAGAAAAAATAAATAATTTGATTTTAATGATGACTAAAGCAATCCTCATGAGCAGATCAATGATGCACGGCGGCTCTAAACCTGTTTGGAGAAGGTAGCGGGATTAATCTAAGAATTTTTTGCTTTTTTCCGATTTTCGTTCATTTATATTCTAGACAATATGCTCGCATTTTGTGATACGCATATTCTAAAGTACTGCCGCCGGCGTTTTCTTTAACGCAAATTAAATTAAAAATAAGAAATCTATTCGCCCCACCAGCCTCTTAGCTCGCAGTAATCTTTCAGCTGTACTAGGTGGGCTGTTTTCATTTTCATTTTTTCTTTTATTTGCCAAATTTCTTTGAATGCTTTGCAGTCATAGAAACTTAAGCTTACCAACCACGGGTGTTCGTCCGCTGTGACAATATAGCCGCCATAATCAGGACAATCACAAATAGTCTTTGTTTCTGCTGGAGGTTTGCTTGGTTGTTGTTCTTTTTTTGCCGCTGCGGCAATTTTCTTAAGGGTTTCTGGAGGAATCTTTGCAATATTGATTCCCTGTCCAGTTATTTCAGAATCAAATCCTACAAGTGCCATGACTAAAAGCCCTGCCACTGCAGTTATTGCAAGCAAAGCAAGCGAAGTATTCATGATAATCACCTCTTCTTAGAAAGAATCGTTTTTCTTTTATATAAACTTAACTGTTTCTAGAGTTCAAACTCATCAATAAATCCCAGAATCAGCTTGTACTTCTCAAGGAATCTGAATCCTTTGTCAGTCAAAGTTATGAACTTCTTGCTTTTCTTGTCTTTTATTTCTTTTATCAGGCCTTTTGATAATAATTCCTTGTAATATTCTGTGAAGCTTTGCGAGGACAGGTTAGAGTATCTCAATAAAGGAGTTGGCTTTATTGAGTTGTGATTGTCCCGAATAGTCTTAAGTATGTCGTAAATAACTTCTAGTCTGTCTCGTTTTCTCATTGGTTTCAAATACCTCTGTATTTGGAACACTGAAAATTCCAGCTAAAAATACTATTTTTTGGAATTTTCATTTTGTCCACTTGGAAACTTTATAGTAAAGGATGCCGAACAAAGCAACTGAAATCACTTCCAGGGCAATTCTTGTCTCAAAATTAAGTGCCCTTCCTGGGACAACTAATATCAGGCTGATTATCCAGAACGCGAAAAGCAGGAAATAAAGCAAGGCAGTCTTGGAAAGCTTTGCTTTTTTTCTGAGAATCAGGCTCAGCACTATCGCGACAACAAGCAGCACTGCCTGTGTTATGAGGAATATCGGCGGTGATAAGGCTGCTGCAACTGCGATGAGGACTGCGAGTATGTTTGCTACAATGAAGAATTCCTTGCTTGAAATGCGCTTCCATGCTGTTGAATATATAAGGTAAAGTATGGCCATTGTGCTGAAATAGCCGGTGAAAAGTATCATTGCAGGCATCATCGCCCATCTTGGTATATGTATTATGTCAACCCACCTGTCAGTCATTCTTATCAAGCCGAATATGAACCTGAAGACATACGCCAGTCCAAAAAACAAGAATGTGTTCCTGAAATAATATATCCCTTTATGCTTGGTCAAGTCATATAATTCTCTTGTCTTGAAGTATATCAAGAAGCAAAGAAACAATACAACAAGAGTATATACTACTTCTGTTGCAAACCACATTGGATTATGAAACATTGGCGGCATGATTATCACCTATCTGCTTGTTCTATTTAAAGCTTTATAAATTCTGTGGACTTGTAGTGCACATTTAGTCTTCTTCTTGTTTAAATATAAGGGGCATATCTGTATTGTCATGAGCATGATTCACCTCGAAAAAATAAGCCAGACTGGAGCGCTGGCATGCGCTCTGGTTCAGGGGGATGGCAATGCTATTTCTAGACGCGCTTCCCCTGAACTTTATGGTCATGGAGTAATCCATACAATGCGAGAAGGAGGACAAAGAAAATGAAGAAAGCAACAATATTGGGTATTGTAGGGCTTCTTTTGGTGGGAGTCATTGCTGTAGGCGCTTTTGCCATGCCATTTGGCAAAGAAGGCAGGAGAGGCATGTTTGATGACGCAGCAAAAGAAGCGCTGGAAGCAGGCGACTATGATGCATTTGTAAACGCTGTTGCAGACAGCGAGATGCATAAAGCCGAGCTGACAGAAGAGCAGTTCAATCAAATGGTTGAGCGACAAAAGGAGATGGAAGAAAAAAGAGCTGCCGTGCAGGAACAGCAGGATGCAGTTCATGCTGCATTAGATGCTGGTGATTATGCTGCGTGGAAAGAAGCCATCAGCAATCTTGAGCACAATTCAGAGCTTGCTGAAAAGATCACAGAGGATAATTTTGATACCTTTGTGAAAATGCACAATAAGCTGGAAGAAGCAAAAGAGCTTGCTGAAGAATTAGGGCTTGAAAGACCAGGGCTTGGCATGAACCAAAAAGGTCCTGGTGGCAGAAGAGGCATGGGAAGAATGGGACATGGAATGGACTCATTCGAACACAGGATGCCTCCTATAGAATAAGGGAAGAGATTATCTCTTCCTGTTTTATTTTCAAAGGTGACTAAAATGCAGGCATTGAAATCAATGATTAACAAGTTTGCAAAAAATCAAAAGAAAGATGAAGAATGGATTGAAATAAAGTGCAGCTTAGATGAGCTTGACAATATTAAGCTTGCAGAAGCTGTAAAAAGTTCACTTTAAGTCCATCTTATTTATAAATAGGAGTTGTTGAAATAGACGTAGGTGATGCAAATGAATAAAATATCAACAATTGCGTTTTTGATGATTTTTCTAATCGGAATTGTTTTTGCAGGATGCTCTGCCAAGCAGGGCCGTTTTATGGGTGATAAAGATTTCAGGGGGCCGCCTGGAGAAATGGATCCAGAAAGGCAGCAAATGTTTGAGCAGATGCAGGAAAAAGCACAGGCAGCCTGTCAAGACAAGCAGGAAGGAGATTCCTGCACAACAGAAGGCCCAAGAGGAGAAATGCAGGGAAAATGCACTTTGATGGAAGACGTGCTTTCTTGCAGGCCTGAAATGCATGACAGGCCGGATCATGGTGAGATGCCGCCTGGCGAAATGCCACCACCTGGTGAGATGCCGCCTGGTGAGATGCCGGACATACCGCAATGAAGTTAAAAACACTGATTCAACTGGACAATGTATGGAAGATATACAAGATGGGGCAGGTCAAGGTTCCTGCACTCCGGGGAGTCAATATAGATATTAATAAGGGTGATTTTGTTGCAATCATAGGAGCTTCTGGCTCTGGAAAATCCACTATCATGAATCTGATTGGCTGCCTTGACATTCCAACTAAAGGAAAGGTTCTGCTGAAATCCCAGGATGTTTCTAAATTAGATGAGTCTGATCTGGCTTCAAGAAGAGGGAACGCAATTGGTTTTGTTTTTCAGCAGTATAATCTTATCCCTTCAATGACTGCTTTTGATAATGTCCGGCTTCCGTTGGAGTTTCAGGAAGCAGACAGCAGAATGGCATCTGAGAGAGTAAAGAAACTTTTGGCGCTTGTCGGCTTGAGTGATAAGATGTTCAACAAGCCCACGCAATTGTCTGGCGGAGAGCAGCAGAGGGTGTCTATTGCAAGAAGCTTGGCATGTGATCCTGAGATTATCCTTGCTGACGAGCCAACAGGAGCGCTGGACAGCGTCACTGGAAAAGAAATCCTTGGAATGCTTTATGAATTGTGGAAACAGGATGGAAAGACAATAATCATAGTCACTCACGACTTGCAGCTCGCAAAATATGCGCGCACAATCATTGAGCTTAAGGACGGCCAGGTCCTTAGGAAATATCAGAATAAAAAAATGAAATCTAGGAGGAGTAAAAAATGAAGTCAAAAGTTTTGTTAAGTTTGTTGCTGATTATTGCTGTGAGCATTTTTTCATCTGCTGTTTTTGCAGCTGACGTGCTTACAGTGAGCCTGGTGAACCAGGATCCAGATCCTGCTATCTCAGGCAGCATTGTTGAGGTGAGGATCGGTGTTGAAAACACAGAAGGAATCTCTTCAGAAAATGCTGTGCTTGAGCTTGATGAGCAGTATCCTTTCAGCATGGTTCCTGGAGAGAGCCCTATAAAGAATATAGGAACGCTGGGCTCTTATCAGACAGGAGATAATTACAAGGTTATTAAATTCAGGATCCAGGTGGACAGGAATGCTCCTGCAGGTACATATGATTTGACTTTCTGGCAGTATCAGGAAGGACAAAAAGAAGCAGGCGGTGTCAAGAAGACAATAAGCATTGATATCAAGAGCAAGGAAGGCGCAGAAGTAATATATATTGACAAGACCGACTTGGTTCCTGGAAAGCAGACAGATATGCAGTTTGTCATAACTAATCTGGGTTCTGCCCCTTTAAGGGATCTTTCTTTTTCCTGGGAAAATGAAGACAGCATAATTCTTCCTGTTGGTTCTGACAATACAAAATACATCAAGTACATTGATGTAGAAGAGTCTGCAGAGCTTGATTATCAGGTGATTGCTGATTCTAATGCAGAGCCTGGCTTGTATAAGCTTGATCTTGCATTGAAATATGAAGACCCTCTTACAGGAGAAGATGAAGAAATCAATACAATTGCAGGGGTTTATGTTGGCGGAGAGACTGATTTTGATGTCGCTTTCTCTGAAAGTTCTGCTGGAGAGACATCTTTCAGCATTGCAAACATCGGAAGCAATCCTGCTTTTTCAGTCTCTGTGATAGTCCCTCAGCAGGAAAACTGGAGAGTGTCTGGCTCTAATTCAGTCATAATCGGGAACCTGAACAAAGGTGATTACACTGTTGCCAGCTTTAGCCTGCAGCAGGGCGGCAGAATGATGCCTTCTGTGGATTTCAGCGAGATGAGCCGTGAAGAGATGCAGGAGATGAGAGAGCAGCGCGCTTCACAGTCTGCTGAAACAGTCCTGATACAGGTTGATTACACAGATACAATGGGCAACAGGAAAACTCTTGAAAAGATGGTTCCATTGAATCCTTCGGCAATGACCTCTTCTGTGTCTTCTGATGGCGAGACAACAACGAATGGATTCAGAGGGCCTATGAGAATGCAGCAAGAGGGTTTTTTCTCAAAATATAAATGGTATATTATAGGGATTGCGGTCTTGATAGTTGGATTTTTTCTTTACCGCAAGTACAAGAGAAAAAAGCTGGAGAATCCTAAGTTCAAATTAAGGGACTTGTTCAAGAGAAAGAAGAAATGAGACTTACCAAATGCCTGCAGCATGCTTTTAATCTTGTGATTAATAGCCGCCTGAGAAGCTGGCTCACTATCGTAGGAATAGTCATAGGCGTGGCTGCAGTCATTGCAATAATCTCTTTAGGAGAAGGCATGCAGCAGGAGATGAATGAAAGGATGAGCGGCCTTGGAGGAGACATATTAACTCTTACTGCTGGTTTTTCTAGAGGAAGAGGAATGTTTGGTCCGCGAGGAGGAGGCCCTCCTGGTGAAGGAGGAGGTACGCAGGCAACTGAAGAAGAGATTGTGCTTGACAGGACTGATTTGCAGGCCTTGAAAGGCATTCCTGATATTGCATACATTGATACGCAGATAAGGGACAGCGTTGACGTGTCTTATCTTGGAAAGTCTGGCTCTGTCTCTCTCACAGGTGTTGACCAGAAGGTTTGGTCTAAGGTGACAACAGAAGAGATAAAAGAAGGAAGGTTTCTTGATGCTGCTGACCAGAATGTTGTTGTCATTGGCTCGCGTCTTGCAGAGTCTTATTTTGACCAGCCTGTTGGCATAAACAAGATGCTGACGATTGAAGACAGTGCTTTTCGTGTTGTAGGAATCCTTGATGAATCTGGCAACAGCATATACATGCCTATCCAGATGGCTTATCAGGTTCTTGATGACAAGGAAAATGATGTTTATGATTCAATTATCATCAAGATAAAAAATGAGGACGACCTTGATGCAGTTATTGAGAAGATTGAAAAGAAATTGATGATGGTTAGGCATGTTTCAGAAAAAGACAAGGATTTTTCAGTTTCTTCAAGCAAGAAGATGATGGAGACCAGGACTGAGATGATGTCTTCTATGAATGTTTTCTTGATTGCGATTGCTGCGGTTTCTCTTATTGTTGGGGCTATAGGCATTGCAAACACCATGTTCACATCTGTTCTTGAGAAGACCAAGGAAATTGGTGTTATGAAAGCTATTGGCGCGAAGAACAGGGATATAATGAAGATTTTTCTAATGAATGCCGCAATAATTGGCTTGATAGGAGGTATTCTTGGAATCTTTGCAGGGATAATCCTTTCAGGTGCCCTGCCTACCTTGATGGGCGGAGAGGTTGGAATGTTCAGGAGCGGAACAGTGGTCTCCTTAAGTTCAGTTATGCTTGCTTTAGGAGTGTCTCTTGGAGTGGGTATTCTTGCAGGAGCTGTTCCTGCTTACAAGGCGTCTAAGCTTAAGCCTGTGGACGCGCTGAGGTACGAATAATTTATTCTCGATAAATTTTGCGTTTAGAAACCTTTATATACTTATTTCACCTTGTTACTTTCAGTCGATTTCTCCAGTGTATATTCAACGCAGAGTTCTTACTATTTATTATAAGAGAATGTTGTAAAGAGGTGAAAGGTAAATGGCTAAAAAGAAAAAAGCTGTAACTAAAAAGAAAAAATAGGCGGAGGTAATAGAATGAAACTGCACCTAATGGGCGATTGGGATGATGAGGATGACGTCCAAGACGAAGACTACGATTATGACTGAGTTTTTTTAATTTTTTTTATTTTTTAACGACATATTTATATATAATTACTCTTTCTGTTTTTGCAGAGGTGATAAACATCAAACCAACATACTACTTGATTATTGTTTTTGCTGTGGCTATTGTCGGCGCAGCCATTTTCTTTACAAACATTACAGGCCAGGCAGCTATGAAATACCGGCCGTATCAGGGTTATGTCATGCAGACAGTTGCTCCGCAGACTCCTCAGTTCACTTCCGGCAGGTTTCAGAGCCCTTGTGAGATGTGCGGATGCCCTCCGCAGACAGAATACATCGGCTATAAAGGATTGTATTATGACTGCAGGTGCCCTGAAGTGCAGGACCTGAACCGTTATGACTTTGAATGCCTCTGGAGCGAAGAAATGGCTCTTGAAAAAGGATATTCAAAGAGCAAGTGCGCTCATGTTACCCCGCAGTATGTGGAGACCAGAAGCATCAATGCAGGCGTCAGGCAGATGTATTAGCAATTGAATGGCTAAAGAAATGGTGATTCTGCTTAAATAATCTCTTTCATCTCATTGAACTTGTCAAATCCAATCAGGAAAGCGGGGGTGAATTCCTTCTCATCATTTTTTATCTTTTGCTTTAATTCATCAATAGAACGAAACTCTCCTGAGACAACTTCATTATTGTCTATCTTGATGGGCCCGTCATATTCCAGCAGGTAAGAAGTGATCAGTTCATGTTCGTTCTCAAAAAGCATCTTGAACCTGAACATTTCCCGCAAATCATTTTCATGGACTTCAATGCCTAATTCCTCTTTCAGTTCTCTTACAGCAGCTTCCTTGTATGTCTCTCTTGTCTGCACATGTCCTGTTATTCCGCCTTCATAAAGCCCGGGAAATATGTCTTTCTTGTCGCTTCTTTTTTGGATAAAGAAATCTCCTTCTTCATTCATGATAAAGACCTGCACTCCCCTATGCCTTAGTTTCTTTTCATGGCATTCCTTGCGAGAAGCAGTTGCTATCACTTCATCTTTTTCATCCACTACATCTAATGTCTCAGTCATAAGGACTATATCTTAGAAAGTAGTATTTATGCTTTTCGATAATAGAAAATAGAATTAAACATCAACCATCTCAATCTCGATATTCAAACCCTCAGGAATAGGCACTCTCATCACTAACCTCAATGCTCTCTCATCAAGGCCCAAGTCAATAAGACGTTTGTGCACCCGCATCTCAAACCTTTCAAAGGTCTCTGCGCCGTTTCCGCAGGGTGTCTTTCTTGTGGTTAATTTCAATTTCTTTGTAGGCAAGGGTATTGGTCCTCTTATATCTACTCCGGTCTTTTCTGCTATGTCTTTGATATTATCGCAAGTCTGATTTAACTTGTCGATATCTATGCTTGCTAGTTTTATTCTTGCTTTTTGCATTTTCTCTGTGGGTGGTGATTTAAATTAAAATAAAAAAATTCGCTTTGCGCGAATTACATCTGTTTCTTGACCAAGTCAATGCACATTCCAGCTGCAACTGTCTGGCCAGAGTCTCTTACTGCGAATCTTGCCATCTGCGGGATCTCTTTCTGAGTCTCTATGCACATTGCCTGAACAGGCTTTACTTTAACGATTGCTGCTTCCCCATTCTTCAAGAAGTCTGGGTTTTCCTGCAGTGTCTCGCCTGTTGCTGGATTGATCTTTTTCTCAATCGCAGTTATCTGGCATGCGACCTGTGCTGTGTGGATGTGGAATACTGGTGTGTATCCTACGGTCACGACAGTCGGGTGGTTCAAAACAACTATCTGTGCAGTGAATTCAGTTGCTACAGTAGGGACATTGTCTGTGTGTCCAAGCACGTCGCCTCTTGCAGCGTCTTTTACGCCGATTCCTCTGACGTTGAATCCTACGTTGTCTCCTGGCTCTGCCTTGTCAACAGCAGCATGGTGCATCTCTATTGACTTGACTTCTCCAGATACGCCTTTTCCTTCCCTTCCTGGAACGATTATGATCTTGTCGCCCACTTTCATGACGCCTGTCTCAATCTTTCCAACTGGGACTGTTCCGATTCCCTTGATGTTGTAAAGGTCCTGGATTGGCAGCCTCAATGGAAGGTTTGTCGGTTTTTCCGGCAGATTTAGATTGTCAAGTGCTTCCATCAATGTAGGTCCTTTCCACCATGACATCTTGTCTGATTTCTTGACAACATTGTCTCCGTGGTAAGCAGACATTGGCACGAACTGCACCTGGTCTTCCTTGTATCCTACTGTTTTCAGAAGTGCTGAAACATCTTTCTTGATTGCTTCAAACTTTGCTTCGTCATAGTTTACAGTGTCCAGCTTGTTTACAGCTATGATCATCTGTCCTACTCCCAGTGTTCTTGCCAGGAATGCGTGCTCTTTTGTCTGAGCCATTACTCCTTCTGTTGCAACAACCAGGACTGCAGCATCTGCTTGTGATGCTCCGGTAATCATGTTCTTGATAAAGTCCCTGTGGCCTGGTGCGTCAATTATTGTGAAGTAATATTTAGGTGTATCAAACTTCTTGTGGCTCAGGTCGATTGTAACGCCTCTTTCCTGCTCTTCTTTCAGGTTGTCCATTACAAAAGCGAACTCAAACCCGCCTTTACCCAACGCTTCTGCCTTCTCTTTCAGTTTTCTGAGTTCTTGTTCTGGTAATGCTCCGCTGTCGAACATAAGTCTACCTACGCTTGTTGATTTACCGTGGTCAACGTGTCCGATGAATACCAGATTCATGTGTGGTTTTTCTTTAGCCATTTATGACCCCTCCATATTTTTAGTTAATATTATAGTCTTTGTGACTTCTGCCTGATTTATAAAGCTTGCGTTTTTTTTATAAAACGCAAGTTCAAAAATCTTTGATTTTTGTGAGTTGCGCTTTTTCTCTATAATCAGGCTCCTACCTGTGCCTCTGTGAGGCCTTTTCTTTCTCTTATCTGCTTGATTATCTTTTCCTGCAGTTCTGCAGGCAGCTTCTCAAACATCTGGTCAACTAGTGAGGAGTTTCCTCTTCCTCCTGTTGCTGACCTAAGCTCTGAGCTCCAGCCGAACATCTCTCCTACAGGCATCTTTGCCCTTGCGATGACAAGGTTTCCTTCCTGGTTCATTTCAAGCAGCTGTCCTCTCTTGTTGCTGACAAGCTTGGATATCTCTCCCATGTAGTCTGCCGGCGCTTCTATGTGCAGTATCTGCTTTGGCTCAAAGATGACTGGTCCTGCGTCCATCATCGCTGTTCTTATACCGTCTCTTACAGCAGGGTACATCTGTGCAGGCCCCCTGTGGATTGCGTCTTCATGCAGCTTACAGTCAACTAAATTGACCCTTGCCTTGACGCACGGCTCTTTTGCAATCGGTCCTGCATTTATGACGTCCTCAAACATGTCCAGAACCATCTCCATTATCTCATTGATCTGGACAATACCTTTTGTCTGGTCAACAAAGACACAGCCATTGTGCACGTCTTTCATCTTCAATGCTTCTTTTGACTCCCAGCCGCATTCAACCAATGCATCTCTCATTGCCATGTCTTTTTTCTTTACTCTTCCTGCAGGTATCTCTCCAGATTTTATTGCGTCATATGTCTTGTCATCAAGAGGCTCTACTGTAAAGTATAACTTGTTGTGCTTGTTAGGAGATTTTCCTTCTGCCTGTCCGCTTTTCTTTGTCACAGTCTCCCTGTAAACGACAATCGGCGGCGATGTCTTTACTTCAACATTCTTTTCTGTCTTTATCCTGTTCTCTATGACTTCTAAGTGAAGCTCTCCCATGCCGTGAAGTAAGTGCTCTCCTGTCTCTTCATTTATCTCTACCTTAATTGTTGGGTCTTCTTTTGTCACGTGCCTCAATACTTCAATCAGCTTCGGCAGGTCTGCAGGCTTTGCTGCTTCTATTGCTTTTGTGATGACTGGCTCAAATATGTGTGTTATTGCCTCAAACGGCTCTGCAGGCTCTAGTGATATTGTCTCTCCTGGATATGCTCTCACTCCTGCAAGCCCAAGGACGTTTCCTGCAGGCATGCTTTCAACTATGTCTCTTTTTGCTCCGTTGAACACAAATACCTGCTGTATCCTTGTGTTCTGCTTCTGCCTGTTCATGTAGACTTCTGTTCCTCTCTTGATTGTTCCTGAGAAGATTCTTCCGCAGGATATCTCTCCTGCCTGCGGGTCTACAACGACCTTTGTGATGCATGCCCATATGGGGCCGTTTGGATTGCAGTCAAGCATTGCTTTTCCGTCTTCGCTTTCAAGGTCCCCTCTCCAGAGCCTTGGTATCCTGTATTTCTGCGCATCTTTAGGATTTGGGTGATGCTTGATTACCATATTCAGCACCACCTCATGTATTGGCGCTTTTTTCTGCAGTTTCTTGTATTCTTCTCCGCCTGCAAGATATGCATCTATTATTTCCTTGAAGGTTATTCCTTTTTTCTTCATGTATGGTATGCTCAGCGCCCAGTTATGGAATGCAGAGCCAAATGCCACTGTCTCCTGCACATTGACCTGCCATTTTTCCTTGTATTCTTTTGGGGCGATTGCCTCTATCTGCTTGTTGACATCTGCTATTATTTTTACAAATCTTTCCTGCATCGCTTCTGGTGTAAGCTGCAGCTCTTTTATCAGCCTGTCAACTTTATTGATGAAAAGGATTGGCTTTACTCTTTCTTTTAGTGCCTGCCTGAGAACTGTCTCTGTCTGCGGCATCATTCCTTCTACAGCGCAAGTGAGTACTATTGCTCCGTCCACTGCCCGCATTGCTCTTGTAACATCTCCCCCAAAATCCACGTGTCCTGGAGTGTCTAATAGATTGATTAAATATTCCTTGTCTTCAAGCTTGTGCACCATTGATACTGCTGCTGTGTCAATCGTGATTCCTCTTGCTTTTTCATCGTCGTGGAAGTCTAGAGCCAGCTGTTTTCCTGCCAGCTCTTCTGACATCATTCCTGCTCCTGACAATAGATTGTCTGAGAATGTTGTTTTTCCGTGGTCAATATGCGCGCAAGTGCATATGTTCCTTATCTGTTCTGGATTTTTTGTAATCCTGACGACCTTGTCAACCATCTTTTCAGCCATATTATCACCTGTGTATTATCTCCCATAATTTTTTATCATAATTAAAGATCTCATCATTGTTGAACCACACTTGTATCTCTCTTTCTGCCTCTTCCTTGCTCTCTGATGCGTGGATGAGGTTTCTTATGACTCTTTTCTTTGTATCTGCTATCTGGTATGATTCTATTGAATAATCTCCTCTTATTGTTCCTGGCGCAGCCTGCCTCGGCTCTGTGTTTCCCACTATCTTTCTTCCGAACTCAACAGCATGGTGTCCTTCAAAGATTATCGCGATTATCGGGCACACCTTCAGGCCTTCCATGTTCCAGTTCCTTATCCTGTCGCCTATTTGCTCTGCTGTCTCGTCCATCTCTATTCCTTTTGATTTTGCTGCTGCAAGTGTCTTTTTTCCCACGCTTTCTTTCCAGTTAGGGTCGTCCTTGTAATGCTTGCCCAGCTGCTCTTCTGATGCGTGGATCATCTTTATTCCAGATATCTTGAATCCCACTTTCTCAAATCTCTTGATTATCTCTCCTACAAGCCCCCTCTGCAATGCATCGGGCTTTGCCAGTATTAAAGTTCTTTCAACTGTCATTTTTTACTCGCCTTTTTTTTCTTTATTACCCAATTTACATGCGCAGGTTTTCTTTTGAGTTTCAGCATGTTCTTGTCGCACTTGTTAGAGCAAAAATAAAATACTTTGCCGTCATTCTTGGCAAAGATCTTGCCTGTTCCTTTTTCAATTTCCTTTTTGCAAAATGAGCATTTCATTTTCTGCCTCTTCCTGACCTGTTCAGCGGCCTTGCCTCTATCTCAGTCTCTCTCAGCATCAGTATGTCATCTTTTTGCACAGGCCCTTTGACGTTTCTTCTCATTATCTTGTCCTTGTCTCTTCCGTCAAGTATTCTCACTCGGACTTGTACAGCCTCCCCCCTTGTTCCTGTCCTGCCGATTATTTCCTCGACTCTTGAGGGTACTGCATGGGAGAACCTGACGCCTGCTGCTTTTTCTTTTACTGCATCTTTCTTGCCGCGTCTTTGTCTTCTTTCCGGCGGTTTATCAGCCATCTTTATTCACCTTTCTTCTCTTCAGCTGTCTCTTCTTTAGTTTCTTCTTTTTTCTTTTCTTTTGGTGTCTCCGCTTTTTCTTCAGCTTTCTTTTCCTCTTTTGCCGGCTTTTCTTTCTTTTTCTTTTCTTTTTCTTCTTCTTTCTTCTCTTCCTTTTTTTCTTCTGCCGGCTTCTTCTCTTTCGGCTTCTCTTCGCCGCCCACTTTTGAATTTATTTCCTTGATGACTTTCTTGGCGTCTCCTTCTGCAACAACTGCGATTGCTGAGGTTCCTACTTTTATTCCTGCAGCAACACCCAGCTCTTCCTTGCTTGCAATCTCAACGCAGGAAACTCCTTTTTCTTTTGCAAGAACTGGAATATGCATCACTATCTCTGGCGGGCTAACGTCTTTTGCAATTGCAACAAGCTTTGCATTGCCTCTTTCCAATGCCTTTGTTGCCTCGTTAGCGCCTTTCTTTATTTTGCCTGTGCTCTTGGCTATCTCAATTGCTTCTAGTGCTTTATCAGCAAGTTCTTTATCAACCATTTTCAACCCTCCTAGGTTCATTATATATAGTGAGGTAAGAATTGTTACCTCATTCAGCCAATAATGGCTTCATCATGTCATAGGTAAAAGTTAGAATTAAGAGTTGATTTATAAAAGTTGCGGTTTATGGTTTATTTGAATCCGTGATTCACCATGTGCGCCACTATCTCATAAAAAAGATATGATGCAGAGATTGCGCAGGGTATTCCGCAGATGATAAGTGTTTTTATCAGGTATTTTTTCTCTTCTTTTCTTCTTTCCTCTATTTTTTCTTTTTCTTCCAGTTCCTGCTTGTCTTCCCACTCAACAACCTTGTAGCCAGGCGGTTTCCAGGCATCTGCAGGATCTCCTGAGTTATTGTTTCCATAGAAATCTCTATCTGGCTCCCAATTAAGTGCGTCTTCAAGATCCCAGCCCATATAATATACTTGTTTTCGGTGGTTTAAAAAGATTTTGACCTGTTTGAAAAGTTTTAAATAATTGATTGTTTTCCTGCAAAATTATGGCAGAGCCAGAACCAAGACCAGAGATGCATAAGCCTGAATTAAAATTCACAGCAGAGCGCACGTATGGAAACAGGGTTCTTATAGTGTGCCCATATCCCACAATCAGCGGATTTATCCACGCAGGACTGCACAGGCAGATGCCGACTGCTAATTATGACATGCTTGGCCAGACACCTATCTGGGAAGATGGCCTTCCTTTAAGAGACCAGCTTGCTTATGTTCATGAAAGAGAAGCAAACAAAGAGCCGCCTTTTCTGATAATTGATTTCCAGAGAACAAGAAACATAGTCAAGAAACAAGTAAGAGGCTTGTCAAGGTCAGAACTGGACATCATTGGTTTTAAGGGCTACCAGCTCTGGGCATCTGGTAAAGAAGACATAACATATCTCGCCTTGAAAGACGAGATTTTTTCAAAGCATCTTCTCCCGCATCATGTATACTCTTTGGATGGGGGCATCCTTTTGAAAGACTTTGGAATGGGCTCTCTTTCTAAAGCAGACCTTGAAAAAGATTTGGAAAGGCTTCTCAAGGAAGACACAAGATGGTTTTGGATGTTTACTTGGAAGCCTTAAGCCATAATCCCTCTAGCCATATTCTTCAGATTTGCTTCCAATGTTTTCATATGATTGATCAACTTTGTCTCTTTTGTTTTCTTTTCTAACTTCTCAAGCATCTCAATTCTTTTCTTGTGGCCGAGTTCAACAGTATAAGCTGCTTCTGGTTTTTTTGTGTGGTATGCTTTCATCAAGGCAAAATAATGCTCGCCTAATGCATTGTTCATCTTTTTCAATTCTTTGATGTATTTTGCATTTGCATACTTGAATTCTCTTGCGATTCTCTTGATTTCATCGCCAATTGATTCTAGAAGCGAGACAACATTCCAGTCTTTTAATAATTCCAGGCTGCTCCTTCCTAATTTCTTTGCAGTATGCTGGTCTGAAAAAGCAGATTTAATAACTCTTTTCACCAAGAACACCAATCTATTAATATCAATGTCCCGGTGAAATATGCTGTCATAGAAATCTTCATGCAAAGAACTCATTGAATCCTTTATCATTGATCTTATTATAATATCAATCCTTCTGATTATAGTTTCAATTGAAATCTCGCGCGTATCCATCAAGTCTTTTGCCAATATTTTGCTGGAGTCCTGCTCTAAAAGCTCAATCCCGGCCAGATTCCGGATTATTTTCTTTATTTCAGGAGAATTGTCCTTTAGATTGATTCCTTTAATCTCAAATATGTCATAATTAGACAAATAAGCAGCAACAATCTCTGCCTGTATCTTTTCAACTGATTTGCTGTCTGTCCGTATGACGATTTTTTTCGGCTCTTTCACAAGTCTTTTCTCTTTTGCACTGAGAACAAGTGTCTGGTCTTCTTCGCGCAGATACAAGATATCGCCTTTCTGCAGGTTATTTCTTACAGTCCAGTTTTTTGGCAGAGAAATAACAAAACTTGATTTTCCAAACCCGATTATTTTCCGGAATTCCATTGCAGCACCTCATATATAGTTGGGAAGTCGCGCTATATTGCATATATGTTATATGGGTTAGGTATATATATTTTCCGTGCATATAATGTGTACAAGAGGCAGACTTCCAACCTCTTCCTTAGTGCTGCATGAAGCAATCAAAGCATGATTTGCTAAAGAACAGGATCAGGGAGGACCCTGGAATCATCGGCCTTGAGGGCGTGGTTGCTTCTGAAGAAGAATTGCCGTGCTATGATGAGAATGGTCAGTTGGTTTGTTGTCCAGACCTTGCTTTTGAGCTGGAAAACAATGACTTGGTGCTTGTCGAGGTTAAGTCAAGCAGCCACAAGAGGGCTTTGCAGAAGCTCACAAAACAGCTTGAAACAGGATACAGGTATTTTCGTGATTACTGTAAGAAAAAAGCGAGGTGCATCGGGGTCTATCTCGAAAAAAGCGGGAAGATAAGGTGGTATGAAAGATAATCAAAGGGTGCTGCACGCCATATGTATTACCCACGTATTGGCCGCATAGTTCTTGTGCGCTTCACTCCCGATTGTGCAGCACCTTCATAGTAAAAAGGTGGTCAAAATGTTGGAAAAAAAGGTAAAAGAATGTATCAAAAAAGGCGGAGATTGTCCGGAAAAAGATGTGCATTACTGCATATTGCACAATTATGAGTGCCCTTATCAGTTGAAGGATGTCATCCAAAGGATTTCTTACTGCAAATTAAGGAGGTGGAAAGATGATTCCAAATAAATGCCCTTATCATAACACAATGAAGTGCGCGCAGAGCTTTGAGTCTGAGAAAGAAAAGACAAGATATGAGAGAAAGCACTGCATCAAGAGAAGATACCTGAACTGCGAGATATATGCTTTTAATTTTTTTGAGGATTTTTTTGACAGCATAGCAAAAGCAGATCCGGAAAGAATCCGGAACTTTACAAAAGCAGTCGGCGCTGTTGTTCTTGAGAAGATTGTCAGGAAGCTTTCAGGAGATTTGTAAACACGTAAACACAAACGTAAACATTTCCCGTCTAAAATATATAACATATGCGTCATATAGAATAAGTATATATGATTTAAAGACCATACTAATAATCAAGAAAGGGCATAGCTGACTTCCAAAATTTAAATGCTCTTTCTAGAGGGGAAAAATGAGGCTGCATACTGCAAAGTTCAATCTAGACAAACTGGTCTTGGTCTACATCACTGATGTGCATTACGGAAGCAAGTATTGTGACAAGGAATTGTTCAAGGAAAATCTTGAGTGGTGCTTGGAACAACCTAATGTGTATGTGATTGACGGCGGCGACTTGATGGAGACTGCAACAAAAGATTCTGTAGGGGCAGGTGTGTTTGAGCAGGAAAAGATTGTGCAGCAGCAGATTGATGATGTTGTTGAATTATACACGCCTCTTGCAAATAAAGGAAGGCTGTTAGGCTTGCATAGAGGAAATCATGAGTTCAGGATTTTCAAGCATTCTGGTGCAAATATCACAAAGATGGTTTCAAAGATGCTGGGTGTGAAATATTTTGGTGATGGTGTCCTGCATTATTTTAAGGTCGGAAAAGAAAATTACACATTATACACCTGCCACGGCCATTCTGGGGCAAAACTGCCTCACACAAAAATAAAATCTGCAATTGATTTGGCAAACATGGTTGACGTGGAAGTGTATGTCTCAGGACATGTGCACCAGCTGAGCCATCACACAAGGATATTCTACAGGATTGACAAGAGAAACAAGCAGGTTGTGGAAGGAGAGAAACATTTCATTCTTGGCGGATCTTACCTCGAACATTGGGGAAGCTACGGGCAGATGAAAGGCTATGAGATGATGAGAAAAGGAAGCCCCAAGATAAAGCTGCACGGCGATAAACACATGATACGGGTGAGCCTCTAAAATGATGAAACAAGAGGTCAAAAAGGAAGAATTGGAAGAAATACTCAGATGGGAAGATGTCGGCGGCTGTCATGGGGCAAAAGATGAGTTGATTAACTTAAGCAAGGAGCTGGCATATCAGAAGCTGTACAAGAGATGGAGCTGCAAGCCTCCGAAAGGGATTTTGATATACGGGCCAAAGGGCAATGGAAAGACAATGCTGGTGAAGGCTTTTGCATCTGCCTGTTCTTTTCCAGTGATTCCAGTGAAGCAGTCAGACATCTGGACAAAATGGTATGGTGAGAGCCCGAGGAACCTGCAGAAATATTTCAGCAAGGCAAGAGACCTTGCAAAGAAAAAGGGTGCGGCAATTTTGTTCTTTGACGAGATTGATGATATTGTCCTTAAAAGAAGCGGCCTGCATGAAGAAGACCACAAGATTGTAACGACTTTCCTGCGCAATATGGACGGCTTGCGCGCAGATTCAGGCGTCTATGTGCTTGGCTGCACTAATCTGGAACTGACACAGCTTGATCCAGCGACAATCAGGGCGGGGCGCTTTGACATAAAGCTTTGCATTGGTCATCCAAATGCAGTTGAAAGGGCAGAGATTTTCAAGGCTCAGCTGAAATACAGGGAAAGATACGCGACTGTTGAAAACTTCATGGATTCCATGAATTATCAGCATCTAGGAGAGATTTCTGAGGGCTATAGTGGCGCTGACATTGCAGAGATAATCGACAGGGTTTGCAGGAAAAAGATGCGCGATGAAGTCCATACGCTGAGAAATTCCCCGCCCGTCTCTACAAATGATTTGGTCAACCAGATTGACCGCTACAACAAGTCAATGCAGGTTGTCAAGAAGGAGAAAATAGGTTTTCAAAATGACTGAGTACACGACTTTGATCAAGAAAAGCTGCGGACACCACGGCCTTGTGAGATCAAAGTTTCCGCAGAGCATCATCAGCTGCTCGCAGTGCGCAATAGATGAAAAAGATCCTGAAAAAGCAAGGGTGCAGGTCCTGAAAAGAAAGATGCTGCCTTCAAAAGAAGTTCCTGAGCTTGATTTTGCTGCGATGGACAAGTGGATAAGAAAAAAACTGGAGGAATAAGATGGGATGGGAAGAATTCAACCTAAATGATGATGAGCAGTCAATTGATGACAAGCTGCCTGAGGGCTGGGACAGGTCTCATGTCGGCTTGATATGCTATACCAAGCAGTATGGCATGAATGTCAAGGCAGAGATTGTTATCCTTGAAAATTATGATGAAAACACTTACTCAATCACCACGAAAATAATGGACACAAAATTGAGAAAAAAATTGTCTGAAAAAGAATATTCCACTAACAGCAAGGAATCAATGGATGCATTTGTAGAAAAAGTGATTGCCTTGTATGACAAGATATTTCCGAACAAGGATTATGAAGGAGCATAGCAGACTTCCACGTAATTAGCCGTGCTCTTTCTGGAGAAGAAAATGAATGAAGAACTTATGGAAAAATTAGGTGACAGGGGATTCAAGTACTATAATTCTCTGAGAGAATTTTATGACGAGCCAGATAGGATGAACATCCTGAACTACATAATACGCTATGCAACAGAGGAGCTGAGTTTCTTTGGCATTGAGGATGAGAAGGATTTCAAGGAAAGAGTGCGGCTGAGAGGCTATACAGTTGTGAAAAAGCTGTATGATCTCAACATCCAGAGATTGAACGAAGGCAAAGGCGCGCTTCCGCTGCGTTTCCCTACTGATGAGCAGATCCGCGAAAAGATCCGCGAGAAGTATTCTAATCTTGAGAAAAAAATAGCAGGAGGGGATTGATATGTCATTAAAAAGCAAGTTAGTAAATGCATTGACTGTCGGCACGATTTGTTTCAGTTATCTCGCTACAGCTGCAGCAGGATGGTATGCGCATGATGTGATGAGTTTGCGGGCAGAGATTTTGCAGATGCTTCCAGAGAACAAAAAACAGAAAAAAGAGGGGCTTGAAGAGATTCTTGAAGCCACAGAAAAGCTTGTCAATGTATCAACTTATGAGTTTGAGTATTTTGACATGAAAGGCAACAAGACAACAGAAGAAAAAGAGCTTTGCTTTGTCGGCTCTGCATTTGGGGTTTACAAGAACCTTGAGGAAAAGACAATGCTTTTCTTGAGCTGCGACCATGTAACTGCATCTCCTGAGCAGATTGTCACTCTTGGCATGAAAGAGAAAGCAGGCAAGAGCTTCTATGAAGGCACAGTGAAAGCAGGTGATTCTGAATTAAGCTATGTTGCGACAAAGCCTGTTGCAAAGCCTGGCTTCAGGGTAGGCATCGGACGATTGAAAAGCAAGAAGCTTGGATTGTTCAGGAAAGCAGATTATGACAAGAATGGAAGAGCAAAAAAAGTGTATATTGATGCAGTAACAGAGCTTGCAGACACTGATGCATCTGAGAGAGGCAGGGATTTCATCTACAATGATGACCTTACCTTGCTGAAGCTTGATGAAAAAGCCATCCGCAGGTATAATGCGTGGGATGGAAAATGGGCTGATGCAAAGACAGTGAAGCCAGGGCAGAAAGTGTATGCAGTAGGATACCCACTGGACCTGAGCAAGCAGGTGACGCAGGGAATCATAACTTCAGAAGGAGACCCGCACAGGGATTATGACGACAATTTCTACTTCACTTCTGCGCAGATAAACCCAGGAAACAGCGGCGGAGGAGTGTGGAGAATAGTGAAAGACGAAGATGGAAAAGAAAAGCTTGAGCTTGTCGGCATCAGCAGGCTGAAATTTTATGCAGACGGCATAGGCGGGATAGTGAAGATAGGCAAGATAAAGGATTTCCTGAGAAAAGAGGGTTATTCATACATATATAGAAAGTAGCCAACTAATTCCGAAGAACTAGCTGGCTAAAAAGTGCTGCATAGCAGACTTCCACTCATGCTATAGGCACTTTTTCTATATAAAATTGTCGGTGAAGGCATGAGATTTTGTGAATACATGTACATACTGCAGGCAATGCAGTTCTGCAAATACCCTGATTTCAAATGCAAGTATCAGGGAGCGCAATACATCATGGAGTCGCAGTTCGGCTATGAGAAAGTAAAGGGTGTTGTCACTTTTTGCGAGCTGAACAAGATTAGTTCTGAACTAGAGAAGATGCTTGAAGAGTAAGTACACATAAATACACATTTATGTCAAAAGGTATTTAAATCTGTAAATCTATATATTTCTTGGGAGGTGCACATGAAACGAAAAGTTGTCAAGCACGGCTCTGCCACATTGACAGTTTCTTTGCCAGCAAAATGGGCCAAGAAATACGGCATTAAAGCTGGTGATGAATTAGATATAAAAGAGGATATGGGAAAGCTGATCATAGCAGCTGACAAGGGCTATGAGACAATCAAGGAATGCCACCTGGACATGGATTCCTGCGGCGTGATAAGCCAGGGATGCATAGGTGCATTGTATAAAGGAGGAGCAGATTCTATTCACTTGACTTTCAAGAAGACAGACGGCATGCAGGTGATTGACAAGGCATTGAAGGATTTATTGGGTTTTGAGATAATGCATCAGGCAAACAACAGCTGTACAATAAAAGAGATATCAACATTTGGCCAGGAAGATATGCAAAGCATGCTGAAAAGGACATGCCTGCTGCTGATTTCAATTGCAGATGATTCAATAGATGCCCTGAAGCAGGGAAACAAGGATTTATTGAAGAAAATAATTGAGAGAGACATCATTGTGAACAAGTTTGCAAATTACTGCAGGAGAATCATAAACAAGAAAGGTGTTGCAAAGATAAAGGATGTCCCGATGATTTATTATGTCATTGAAGAGGTTGAGAACCTCGGCGATGAATACAAGTACTTGTGCAGGCACATACTTGAGAATAACCTGACAATAGCAAACAAGGAGGTTTTCAAGATATTTGAGAGCCTTAACAAGCTTTTCAATGATTTTTTCAGACTGTATTTCAAGTTCAGCATTGAAAAGACAAGAAAATTGGTTGAAGACAAGAAGAAACTGATAAAGCAGATAAACAAGCTGTTCAAGACAGCAACACCTAATGATGCAAGAATCCTTGACAGCCTTGACAGGATGGCTGTTATTGTGACAAACATGGTAGGGCCTTTGCTGACCATGAAGATGGCCCCTATCTGTGATGTGCAGAAATTTATGGAATGACTTCCATGTCTTTTATTATGTCATGCAGTATTACAAACAGGCGCAAGTCTCTTCCATAGAGCTTGCCAGGCTCTTTTGCAGCTCCCCTGATTGCATAAGCCACGTCTGATTTCAGCCATTCAATGTCATCTGTCTGCCTTTGTTTCAATAAATCAATGTCTTCCTGTGTCAGTGGCCTGCTTTTTTCCAGGAGTTTTCTTTTTTCATTTCCAGCAAGCCCCATCCTTCTTAATGGCATGTAGACTGTCACGTCCCTGTGAATCTCATATCTTTCTTCAGGTGTTACTCGATTAATCGTGATTGTTTCATCGTCATTTTCTATTCTTAGCTCTTCTTCTATGAAGTGGTCTATTATCTCTTTCTTGTGAGCAGGTGTGAGAAAGTTTCCTGCTTCTTTGATAGAGAGCTCTGCAGATATCTTTGGATTGTCGTAAAATAATAACATGCATAATCCTGCCACATATTTCCTTATTTTTAGTTTTTCAAAATCAATTCCGCAGGCAACCCGTACTTTTTCCTCGTCATCATATATCATGACATTGTCCAGGTTAGGGTCAAAGTCAAAGCCTTCTTTCATCGGCAGTATGCACTGTCTTGTTATTTCTTTTAAGATTGCTTTCAGGTGCTCTTTTGTGTACTGGTCTCCTATGTTCACATAAGTGTTTTCATTTATTGCCTGGTTTGACAGAGCGCATTTGCCGAATCTCAGGTCAAGGGCGTCAACAGCGCTGTCAGCAAATTCATAATAGTCTTCTTCTTCAAATTGCATTATCTCGTCATCAAGGTTAAACCCTTCTTTTTCTGCTGCCCTGCGCAGGGTGCCGTCATGATATTTTTCTTTAATGTCATAGATGTTTCTTACAAGTTCTGTCACAGCATCCTTGTACAGCTGCATTGTCTCGTCATGGAAGTGCCTGTATTCATCTGTGATTATGTCGCTCTTTTCTTTTTGCGCTCTTTCTACTGTCTCTGCTTTTTCAGCAATCCTTTCATTCATTGTCTTTGTTCCTTTTGCCTCAAGTATGAGGACAACAGGGTCTTCCAGCCTCCATATCACGTCATAATCATCGCTCTTGTTTTCTATGAGCAGCTTTTCAAGCTTCAGTGTCTGTTTTTCATCTACAGGACTCTTGAATATGGCCTTTACTTCTTCAGCTCCCCTGCCTTTGGCCCGCCATACCCTGCAGTTTGTTATGCTCCTGAAATAATCTCTCTTGCTTATCTTCAGGAACTTTGATAATTCTTCTGCAGGGTCAAGCGGCGTCGAAAGATCATTCTTAAAGAAATATGCTGCAAGATATGCCTTGAACCAGTGTGGAGGAAGGTACGGGTCATCCTGCTTGTCCAGTTCAATTGCCTTGTCAAATTCTTCAATTGCTTTTGAAATTAATTCCAGGTCATTGCTGAGCTTTGCAAGCCCGTAATAGCATTTTCCTATCTTTGTCGTGCAGTAGGGCGTGTTGTCTCCCTTGCTTCTTGCATGCTCTAATAATTTTATCGCTTCCTGATAGCATGCTTTTGCAAGCTTTGCTGCTTCCTGCTCCTGCAGGTTCAACTGATTGCAGATATCTGGGATATTATTGCACACTCTTTTTTCAAGCACAAGTTCTGCAATCTCTATGTAGTTTGTTGCAGGCATTGAATAGCAGGCTCTTGGGGCTTTTTTGCTTAGTTTTTTTCTTAATTCCCTTACTTTTGCATAATCTGCAATTGCTTTTGCCTTGTTTCTTATCCTGTCAAGCACGTTTCCTTTTTGTGATGCCCTGAAATGAGCTTCTCCGCGGAAATTATGGAATTTGCTGAGTTTCCTGGTGATTTTCTTGTTTTCTTTCTTTTGGCTTGCTTTTGCAATCATTTCATCAAGAGTGGTTAGTGCTTCTGCAAAAGCCTTTCTTGAGGAGGGAATCAGTTTGCCGATGTGCAGGCAGCTTCTTGCTATCTGCTCTGATATCTTTAGGCTGTCATAGAATCTGCGCTCTTTTGCCTGTGCTTTCTTGAGATGGTTTCTTGCTCGGTTAAATATCTTTATCAGCAGGCGGTCTTTCTGGCTTTCATACTTGCCTGGCAAGAGTATGCTTTTGACTCTTTTTATCACAGTGTCAGATGCTTTTCCAAAGTGCTCGTGGTACGTAGGATCATAGAATTTCAGCAGGTCTGCTATTTTGCTGAATTCTTCTTCACTTGCTTTTACAAGGTCTCTTCCAAGATAAAACATTGTTGTGCCGAGCTTTTTCTTGTAGTCTGCAAGCTCTTCTTCTTTCTTGAACTTGCTCATAGCAAAATGCGCCTCTGCACCGTATCTTAATGCCTGCAGGTAATCAAGGAATCTTTCGCTTATGCTCTTGTCTTTTGTCAGGCGCAGCTTGCTCATGTGGCAGTTGCACAGCTTTGAGCTTATGACTGCAAGGTTTATTTCCTTGATGTTCTTTGATTTTAATGCTCCGTGATAAGCATCGCTTGCTCTCTCAAGATGCTTTATTGCATCACCTAGTTTTGCAAGCTCCATGTGGGTGTTTCCAAGGCCGATGTAAGCAAGGGCATTGAAGCTCTTGTTTCTTCTTATCTTTTCAAGGAAATCAACGCTTTCTTCAAGTATCTCTCTCTTGTTTGAAGAGAATTCTGCAATCTTCTGCATTGTTGATGCATACCTGTAATAATAATTCTTGAAATTTGCAGGAAGCTTTACGTGCTTTAGAAGCAATTCAAGCTTTTTCTCATTTATCTGCCTGCATTTCTCCTTGTCCTCGCACTGAAGCGAGTCATAGGCAGTATAGAACTCTTCCATAAAGTTCTCTTCAGGTGATTCTATGACAAATTCAGCGAGTCTTGGTATTTTTCTTGCCTTGTCTGCGGCAGAAATCAGTTTTTCTATCTGTTCTTCCAGGTTGTTAAATTCTCTGCCATTATTTAACCTGTCAATGAACTGCTTTTGCGGCTTGAGAAAGCACAGTATTGCAGCAGCTCTTTCTCTTTCTCTTGCCTGCTGCAGGAGTTTTTCTGTTCTCTTGATTCTTTCTTTGTTTGGAAGCTTTTTTGCTTTCAGCCATTTTATTTTTCTTTTGGCCTGCTCTGCGCAGATATTTGCAAGGATCATTCTTGCAGGCGCTGTCAGTGAATTGAAATGATGGGTGTAGATGTCGCCGAGGTCTTTCAGTATGTTCTCGTTTTTTGAGTCAACAAGCTTTTTTATCTGTGCTGTGATCCTGCCTGCAACCTCTTCTTTCAGCGTGTATTGCCTTGCTGCATTTTCAACAAGCTTTTCAAGAGAAAATGAATGGGCCAGTTTAGTTAGATGTGTCAATGGTATTGCAAAGTCAGTTTTTCTTGGGACGGCCATTTTTTTTAGGAAAAAAGGTGAAAACCTTTTTCTTTAAGGGTTTTAACGCAGCTTTTAAGCCTGTTTCCTTCTGTATCATAGCCGATTCTTTCTTTTCTGAACTCTCCTCCATGATAGTCTGAGCCTTCCAGTATCATAAGGCCATATTGTTCTGCAAGCTTTTTATTATTGAATCCGATTGCATTTATCCATTTGCATTTTGCGAACCATTCAACGAATTCTTTTGAGTCTTCATGGGCGACTGCAATAATGTCTGCAACATCGCTCAGGAAAGGCAGTGCCTGCATGCAGGTCATTCTTTTGTAGTCTGCCAACAGCATTCCCTGCGTTTCTGGAGCATTTGCTGTTTTTTTCTGGAAATATCCTTCAATTGTTAAAGGGGTTCCATAGCCTTGTTCAGGGCTTTCTATCACTTTATCTTCAAGCATTCGCTTGTTCAGGGCATTCATTGTCCTGCTTATGTCTGTGTAATAAAAGCCTTTTCTGCCATATGCTCCAAGTATGTAATTAGGCCTTCTTGCTGCAAGCACCATGTGCCTGCTGATAAGATATTTGTCAGGATTCTGCCTTATGTATTCGTTCTTGCTGAAGTGTTTTATTGCTTTGTCAAGTGATTCATCAAATTTTGTTATTATTCGGTCATTTATCTCTGTCAATAATCCATTTTGTACGCGTGCCATTCTTGAAAGCATCTCTTCTGTACTTTCTCTTTTTGTGAAATAGATTGCAATGTGTATTGTCTTGCCTTGCGCAAGGCTGACCTCTGCTCCAGGCAAAGTGTATGTTGTATTGTTGTCTGTCCTTGTCTTGTTAAGCTCTTGTATGAAAGGATGCCATTCATGCCAGATTATGTTGTTGTGGTCCAATGCTGCTGCAAAGTCCAGCTTTGCTATCTCTGGCTTCATATCTTTAAGACTAGTGCTGCCATCAGAGCCGATAGGGGTGTGGATGTGGCAGTCACTTGCTTTTTCCAGTCTTTGGTCTAGATTGTCCATTTTCTAAGAATTGTCTGCCAGCAGACTTGCGACTTCTAATAGGTATATAGTGGTGCAAACTTATTATATTTATTCACACAAAGTACACACGTAAATACAGATGTACACGTTGTGTCTGAAAAATATATATTCCTTCTTTGCCTATGTTATATTTAGAACATATGGGGCATGTTATTATTTTTTGACTGCCTAAATAATGAAGGAGGTGTTTTATGAGAAAATATGCTTACTACAACTATGTTTCTTCAGTAGGAAAAATAGACAGGATTTTCAGGAACAGGCTGGTAAGAAGAAGAATGCGTATTGCAAAATGAGAAGGCAGATAAAAAACGAAAGGATGAAGAGAATAATCGGTTATCTATACTGGCATGGCTGGAAAAGTGTGACGCAGATTTCCCGGGATCTAGATATCCCAAAGTCCACTGTTTTTGATTACATGAAAGAGATTGAAAAGCAGTATTCTTTTGTGATGATAAGAAAGCAGCCTAGTATTTGAATCTTTTTTCATATTCTTTATGATTCACCCATTCAAGTACTATGCTTAATATTGTTATCTGGTCCTCTTTAACTGTATAGAGTAATCTCCATGCTTTTGGCAGGTTGTATTTCCAGAGGTTTGATGCATTGTATTCTTTTGGAATGAGCTTTTTCTGTATCTGTATTCCGCAGAAAGGATCTTCTTTTAAGGCGTCAAATGCCTTGTTTATTGACTTGAATAAGTCCCTGCTTTCATGTCTTCCTGTTCTTAATCTTTCAAATGCCTTTTTTAGTTTTTCATCTGCAAAAGCCACATGTATTATCTTGCTATCAAATGGCTTTTTGCAAGGTATTTTCTTACTCCTTCTGGATCCCATACCCAGATTATCTGCTTGTCCTTGATTACCACTTTTCCTGTTTCCTGCAGGTAATCTATTATCAGGCAGAACGTCTGATACATTATTTTCTTTGGAAGCTTTTTCCACAATTCTGTTTTTGTCGGGTATTTCTTCATCTTTTTTATTGTTTTTTCTACCATGATTACAGTGTCCAGTCTTGGATAGTGCAGTATTGCTTTTTGTTTCATTATATAAGTTTATATAACTAATAATATTTAAAGTTTTTGTTTTCATAGAAGTAGTGCTGATTCTATTCTTTATACGTCAGAAATACTTATTTTATATGTCCAATAGCAAGTATTTCTGAACGTGCTCAAGAAACGCCGCTATATAGATAAATTTTGGCGTTTCTTGACATGCGTTTACAAGACTTTTCCGGAAAATTTTCGATTATTTCCGCGCAGTCAGCAGGATTTCATCAAAAGGAGGCAATGGCCTTCCTGCAAATTATCCCCACAATACCTCTTCTTCTTCTTTTACAACATCTTCCACTCTGCGCAGAGGCTTGCCAGTCCACTCTTCCAGAACAGCTTCTACTGATTTTATGCGCTCAAACATCTCGCGCGAACCGTCTGTTATTGTTGCACCGAACCAATAAGAATCTGAATAACCTTCTCTTTCATCGTAACTTTCTCTTACTAATGCTAATGGCACCTCTCCATATTCATCTACTCCAGTGCGGATGATAAATGGCAGTAATCCTGAACGTCCTGCAAAAGTGGGAAAGCCAAATTCTAAAGATTCTGCAAAAGTCAATTCGTCCAATGTCTCTTCATCTAATCTAAAACAGTCATGCTTGTCCAGGCTTCCGCCATGCCCTTTTTGCACAAGCTCTAATCCTTGTCTCTGGAGCCTGTCTCTAATAAATGCCACTTCTGTCAGATAGAATTCATCGCTTTTTACCACGTTCTTGTTTAACAGCTTGAAAAGATGCATTGCGCGGCCTATGTATAGGTTTTGGGCGTCTGTCTCTATGCTCATCTGCCGGTCTCCGCGTGATGCTGCGCATGCATTAAACTCTATGCAGATTTGTGTCAAAGCATTATGTTCCAGCACACAAGCATTGTCTTCTTCAGATTTTAGATATGCTCTATATGTTTCTTCAACAATTCCCATTTTTGTTCTCCCCCCGAATTAATTTGATTGGTAAAATACGATTCCTTTTAAAAAGTCTTCTTTTCCAAAGTCTGGCCACAATACATCTGAGAAATATATCTTTGTATTGGGCGCGTCCCACAATAATAATCCGCCTGTTGTCTTCTTTTTGCCGCTCACGATCATCAGGTTTGGTGGCATGAAATAAGAGGCATAGATATTTTCTTTTATCAATGCTGCATTGATGCCTTCAGGCGTTATCTTGTCCAGCTTTAACTGATGCGCTATGAGCTTGCAGGCATTAACAATCTCTTCCTGCCCGTCATATTGTATGCAGAAGTTTATGAAATGCTTGTCATATTCTTTTGTGTCTGATATTATTTTTTTGATAGGCTCTATTAATCTGTCTGGCAAATTATACCATTTTCCTAATACAGAGATCTTTATCTGGTTTTCATGGATCAATTCCCATTTGAGCAATAAGTTGAAGAATTCAATCAATTGGTCAATCTCTTCATCACTCGGCTTTTTTGACCTTGAGAAAAAAGTCATTATTGGAATATGAAGTTTAACACCTACTTTTATTGCGTTCTTGATGTTCAAGAACTCTGTCTGGTAGGTCTCTTTAAGCGGTTTCTTGTTTTTTTCTGCAAATTCCTCGCAGCCGTCAACGATTATCGCAACATGTTTTGGAATATTCTGGCTGCTTATCTGTATCTTGCTTTTCACGCCTTCCCAAAGATTTATGATTCCCACAAAGCACCTTTTATTTGCTACTCGGGTGTTAATATACTAATATTTATAAACCTTTTCAATTTACAGAGGTATATGATTGAGCTTATATACGCTGTATGTATAGTTTTATTGATAGTGGGGACCTTGACAGATCTCAAGACAAGGGAGGTTCCTGACTGGCTAAATTATTCAGGTATATTTGCAGGGCTTGGATTGAGATTGATGTGGTCTGTTTATTCTTTTGAATGGCACTATATATTAGAAGGATTATTGGGCTTTGGGGTGTTTTTCGGCATTGCTGTCGCAATGTTCTACCTTGGCCAGTGGGGAGGCGGTGATTCTAAATTATTGATGGCTTTAGGAGCTTTGTTAGGATTAAGATTCAGCCTTGACTCTTTCACAGTAGGCTTTATTGTCAATCTTGCGATATTTGGCGGAATCTATGGAATCATCTGGAGCGCTGCTCTTGCTTTTAAGAATTGGAAAAAATTCAGGAAGCAGTTCAGGAAGAGTCTTGATAAGTATACAAAGATACGCGCAGTAAGTCTTGGATTTGCATTTGGCTCATTGGTATTTGCTTTTTTTATTGGAGAAACTTTCACAAGATTATTGCTTGTGTTTGTTGCCTTGTTTGTTCCTGTCATGATTTACTTGATTCTTGCTGTCAAGTCAGTTGAAAACGTATGCATGTACAAGAAAGTCAGTCCTTCTGAGCTTACAGAAGGTGACTGGATTGCAGATGATGTTTTTGTTAAAGGAAAGAAAATCTGCGGCCCAAAAGATCTAGGCATAGACAAGAAGCAGATAAATAAGCTGATTAAGTTTAAAATAAAGAAAGTCTTGATAAAAGTAGGGATTCCTTTTGTTCCAAGCTTCTTGATCGCTTTCTTGATCACTCTTCTTGTTGGGAATCCTCTTCTGTTCTTGGTTTGAGGATGTCTGATATGTCTATTTTTTCAATATTTGTTTCTCTTGGAAGCGATTTGACAAATTCATTTGCTTTTGCGTAAAGATCTGAATTGACTCCTTCAAGATAATTCAATGCTCTTCCGCCGTTATGGTTCACAAAGTCTGCAAAAAATTCAGCAGAGTGCGTCTCGCCTACAAAGAATATTGATGGTGTTCCCTGCTGGTTGATGTAAAATAACATCACTTTCTCTCCTTTGTACATTTCAGGAAGCTCCATCTTTATTCACCTAAGATGTCTGATATGTCCACGTTTTCTATATTTGTGTTTGTCTGGCGAAAAGCCCATTCGTCTGCTTTTTCATAGAAGTCTTGGTTGACGCCTTCAATATGGCAGATATATCTTCCATCGTGGCTGTCCAGGAATCCTGGAAAATTTTCAGGATGCACATCTTCATCAGCTTTTGTGACTGCCAAGTCCCTGCTTCCAAAAGGCGATATGTAGAACATTAGTGTCAGGTTTCCTTTGTATTTTTCTGGTAAGTCCATTGTATCTCCCCCAATTTTATAATAATCAGGTCTTCTTTTTATGGTTTTCTGTTTTTGGGATAATATTTATATATAATCAAGTCTAAATTCTTAAAAAAGGTGATAATATGAAGAAAATAATTCCAATATTGCTTATTTTATCAGTTTTACTGGCTGCCTGCGGCACTGTTCAAAAAAGCGGTGAAGCCATGCAGCAGCCTGCATATGCAAAGGCCGCGCAAGCATCATCAATAAAGACAGAAAAACTTGCTTTAGAAAAGCCGGCTTTAACAGTGCCTGTATATAGGTGCTGGTATGCTTATCATGGCGCGATGAACCATTATGTTTCTTTTGATGCTAACTGCGAAGGAAACAATGTTGACGGATTGATTGGTTATGTTTACAAGGAAAAACAGCCAGGAACTGCTCCATTGTTTGAATGTTTCAGGGCAACAAGGCATGATCACAGGACTTACAGGGATCTTTTTGTCAGCTTGAATGAATGCCCTGCTGAAACAGAGCTTCAGAGAAGAATCGGTTATATTCCTACGAGCCCTTCTGAAAAGACTATTACAATCTACAGGTGCTGGGCATATCCAGACAGGATAAGTCAGGGAAGATATGACCACATGGTTTCAAAAGACCTTGGCTGTGAAGGCTTTCGCAATGAAGGCCTTAAGTTTTATTTCCTTAATGCTCCAGTCTATCCAGCTCCAGTGCCTGAGTGCACAGGTGACTTGAGGAATACTATTAAAGAAACAGAAGAGCCAAGAACATACACTGTCCAGGGCAAGGATTATGAAGTTGAAGCAAAAGTCTCGGAAAATGAATGCAGGTTCATGATAAATGGCGAGAAAACAGATGTCTTGAGAGCAGGAGATTCATATGTGCTGGTAGACGGGCTTGTGCTCAAGATAGAAGATGTTTTTGATAAGATGGTTACTTTCTGCCTTGATGTCATAGAGATAGAGCCTTGCGAAGGTGACATCAAGGACGCGCTTGAAGAAGGACAGAAAAGGACATATACTATTTCAGGCAAAGATTATGAAGTTGAAGCAATGGTCATTTTAGAGGAAATAAAAGAAGCAAGATTCAAGGTGAATGGAGAAACAACAACTGTTCTCAGGCCAGGCGAATCATATATATTGGCAGACGGTACAGTGATACAGCTTGAGAATGTGTTTGAAACACAGCCAGGCTATGCCACTTTCTGCCTTAAGCATCCTGTGATGACCTGGGAAGTTGCGATATCTGAGAGCAAGAAATATCTTGGCAGTTTGCACATGGAAGGAGACACTTTTGACCTTGTATATTATCCTGACCATGATATCCTTGAGATAGACCTTCCAGGCGATGGTGAGCAGGAGATAACAATAAACCCAGTTACACTTGAAGGAAACTGGCCTTATCAGGGAAATGCTTATCATGTGAAGATAGATTTACAGAACATGAAGATTATTTTTACTCTTTAATTATCCAGCTGCTCCAGCAGTTCAGTAATGTATTCCCCTCCAAGAGGATGATAGAACTTTTCAGGGGCAAGCGTCAATGCGCTTGCTTTAGAGAACAAGCAGATTGATGCAATTGACAAGTCACTGTAGAATATGCAGATGTACTGCTTCTTTGTTCCTGGCGTGAATCTTTCTAATACTGCGATAGGGTTCTGGAAGGTTCTTGCCCTGCTTGCTATCTTTTCAAGATTGTCTATGTCCTGTTTCCTGAAGCCGTGCCTTTCGCCTAACTGCCTTGCATTGTTTCCAAGCATTAGCTGGAATCCTTTTATTTTTTCAAACTCTCTTTGATAAGAAGGATATTCTACTATTTCTTCTCCTGCTTTCTTTGATTCATCCTTGCTTAGCGGGCGGAAGCGGTAATTCCAGGGGTCTTTTGCAGCGATTGCAGCTATTTCTGCAATCATCACAGCATAATTGTTGCAGTGCCTTATTTCATCAAATCTTCTTAATATGCTTGTTCCTATGTTTCTTGCCTTGACTTCCATTTCTGGATTTCTTGAGTCCCTGTAATAGTCTGCAACAGCAGTTATCATGTTTTCCATTGATTCCATGAGATGTGTTGTCCCGAAAGCATCATTGAAATATTCTGCCAGGGGCTCATCAAGTCTTGTTGCAGTGGCTATTATATCCTGCTCTTCTCTTTCAGAAAATGGAAAAATCCCCATGCAGGGGAAGAATAATCAGCGTAATTTAAAGGTTTTGGATTATAAGTCAGCAAGTCTCTGCCTGTAATTATCATCCAGTGCCATCTTTTCTAACAGATTGCATAAGTACTTTGGAGTTGCGCTTGCCGGGTCTGTAGTCGGCTCTATTCTTGCTTCTCCGATAAGTGCTCTGGCTAATGTCTCATCTGCTTTTACAATCCTGATTAGCTTTGGCATCAATTCACTTGCAAGAAACTGCAGCCTGTTGTCAATGCCTTCAACATATTGCAAAGCTGCTTTTACTTTTGGATCTTCAAGAACTGCTTCATAGAATTGTTTTTGCTCTCTTGAATGCATTATCTGCAGGCCGGTGCAATCTTCCTGTCCAAACTCTGCTTTTAATTCTTCAGCGCTGATGCATTTAAACTCCCTGCAAAAATACTTTTCATCATTCATTTTGCATACCTCTTAATTGTTCTAAATCTTCTCTTATGTCTTCTCCATGCTTGTATGTGTCTATTGCATATGCTGTTAACAGGCTCATTTCAAAGCCCTTTTGGTCTTCTGTTGCCTGCTCTATTATATGTCCTAATTGTAGATAGTGTTTAAGTTTTGGAAAGGCCTTCAACATCTCAACAATATCTTGCCCTGCCCTGTCTCTCACCAGCTCTATCTGGGTTTTCCAGTCTAAGTATGGTGCTTCGCACTCTTCCATGAAAAACCTGCTCTCTTCATACGCAGATACAAATCTCTCAATATCTTTCAGAGCATCATATAAAGCGACTCTTGCTTCTCTTGACTGAATACAAAGCGCAAGCGCGCCTGGAGTCAGTTCTTTCAGCTGATCTTCAGTAAACATCTTTAAATCACCTATAGAGGAGATAAGCTTAGGTCATTTATAAAGCTTTCGGTTTTAGTTACTTAAGAGTGGTAAAAATAGAAAGATTTAAATAGTAGAAGATATTATATCTTCTATAAGAAAAAATGGGGCAGTTCATAGAGATTACACCGGATTTAGAAGCAAAGATAAAGAAGAATGAATACTTTTTAGCAGTCCCTGCAGGCATAGAGTTATCTCGCGACAATCTCTCATATAAGGATATTCTGTCGCACATAGTTTCCTATGACCAAGAAAAGAATTTGTTTTACTTCTTTGCTCCTCCACAGGATGACGGTTATTTCCGTCTGAAATATATCCGCGGGCTGCCTAATATTAAATTTGGCTTTGGCACAGGGCAGTACAGCATTGCTTCAAGGCAGATAAGGCTTAATCCTTGCGGGGAACTGCCTGCGGAATTAGATGCGCTGCATCCTGTCCTGCAGAAGCGGTTTGTTGACCTGAAATCAAGACAAGAAGTTGATTTGATATGGCTTCTGGAAGAACTTAGTGACATAACTAAGTCTGCTTTTGAGTATGATTTTGGAGAAGCAGAAGATACTGCTAATCAAAGCTTTGAACATTTGAAAGCAGGTTATACCAGGTCTCAGTTTGCGACAAAAAAAGGTGTTTGCGAAGATCAAGGAGACCTTTTTAGGATATTTCTCAACAACCTTGGCCTGGAAAATATTCTTTATTTTCAGCAGGGATGTGAGAAAAAGGAAATACTGCATGATACCACAATAATCTTAGACAAGGAAAGAAAAACCTGGCTTGTAGTGAACTCATTAAGCCCTTCAAAACAATATAATGTGGCGCCTCTTAAAAAATTAGAGGAATTAGGAATGCCTTATGTCCCGTTAGAAATGGATCTTTCAGTGTATGATGAGGATGTTTTTGATATAGATATAGAAAAGCTAATGAAAGAGAAAGCAGATAATTAATCTGTTTCTACAACTTTAATTATATGCCATCCGAACTGGGTTTTGATTGGCTTTGATAATTCTCCTGGTTTTAGGCTGAAAGCAGCTGTCTCAAACTCTTTTACCATCTGATTCCTTCCAAACCATCCCAGATCTCCGCCTTTCTTTCCTGAAGGGCATAGTGATTTTTCCTTGGCTAATTCATCAAAGTCTTTTCCGTTCTTTAGATCGTATAAGATAGCATTTGCTTCTTCTTCTGTCTTTACAAGAATATGTTTTGCATGTACTTTTTTTGGCATTGTTTCCACCTTTTGTTCTTTTTCTTCAACTACCTCTGGTTCTGCTTGTTTCACCTCTTGTTCCTGCTTTTCAGCCTCTTTCACAGGCTCTCCCTTCTCTGCCTCTTTTTTCTCAACAGGCATTACACAGGCCGTAAGAACCAGTAATATCATCAGTGTTATTATTATTTTTTTCATTTTAGCTTTCAGGATTGTTATGGTATAAATAACTTTGGGATTCTGACCGAAACATTTATATATGTATGTATACATATATGCATATATGACAAAAGTTATTTCATTATCAGATGATGCATATGAGTCCCTTAAGTCAATGAAAACCGAGGGGGAGTCTTTTTCAGAAGTAGTTAGGAGGATAGCCCACAAGAGCATCTTTGATTTTTTTGGGGCATGGCCTGACAAGAAAGAGCTTGATAAGATTTCAAAAGAGCTGAAAAAAGAAAGAGCTGCATTCAAGACAAGAGAGGTGAAATTCTGATGTTCTGCCTTGATACAAGCATTGTTATTGATATTTTTCGCGGGGATTCTGCCTTGAAGAAGAAAATGATGAAGTTTCATCAGAAGTTCTCAATCACTTCAATTACTTTATGTGAGCTGTTTAAAGGCGCCTGGAAGTCTAACAATAAGGAGAAAGCAGTTCAATTGATAACAGATTTTTACAAGAGTGTTGAACTGCTTGATTTTGATGTTGCTTCTGCAAACCTGTTTGGCCTGAATAATAATATTCTTGAGAAAAAAGGTTCAAAGATCCCTGAGGCAGATTTGATGATAGCTTCTTTGGCAATGGCGAATAATAAGGTATTGATTACCCGTGATTTAAAACATTTCAAGAAGATTACTGAATTGAATGTTGAGAAGTGGTGATTCCTTGCATCAGCTTTTTATATTGACTTTATTTCTACTGTGTAAAATGAATTCACACGAAAAAGCTACGCAGAGAAGGATTCAAGGAATCCATGAAGCATTGACAGAGGGTGTTGAATGCCCGCAAAGAGAGCAGACAGGCGAAGTTGTATATTGCAGGAATGAAAGTCTTGCAGAAAAGGCAGAATGCCCTTATCTGAGTCCTGAGAAGATTCCTGTCTGCATAGACAAGCCAAGCCAGGAGCGCGAAGATTACATCCTGAAGAAAACAAAAGTAAAGCCAACAGGCCCGCGCGAAAGTGTTCCTTCACACATGGAAGACAAGTGCTTGTGTGAATACAGGCCTTTGGAGTGAGTCAGAAACCAAAAAGTATTTATAGTAGTATACTATTTTGTATACTGATGGATCTGAATGAAAAAATATCAGACGGCATCATTGAAAAAGAAAGACCGCCTGGACAAACTTCTACAATCGTCTTCAATCTCGGAGACAGAATAATCCAATATTCATCGACTGAGACAAGAGAAGAAAGAATAATAAAACAAGAAGAGACAAAATATGCTTCTGATTATTTTGGGTAGGAAGGTTTAATAATAAGCTGGCTATTCTTTTCTCATGGTTGAATTCAATCCTGATGGAAGCATAAAGCTTCCTGGCGCTATGGCTGCGAATATTGCAAGAAAAGAGTTGAAGCTTAAAAGAGAAAAATGTGTTCTTATTAAGAAAGAGCTTGTTGATTTCAAGCCCAAGAAATGCGTTCTTCATATCAAAGTTTCAGAGGCTTTTGCAGATGCTTCGTTTGTTTCTGCCATATTTCACTCTCTGCAATTAGATACCCCTGTAAAGCTGGTAAAGATCAATGAACGAGAATATGATATTGAAATCGGGACAGATTTCAAACGCTGCTCTGACTGCAACAGAATATCCAGAAGATTCAGGGAATACCTTGAAGGCAACATGATTGAGGAAAAAGGCAGCTGCACCCAGAAAGAAAAGGATTTCTATTATGAGGATTATTTTGATTAGGCACATGCATGCCTCTATGCATGCATGTCTGTTTGTTTTTGCAGGGCATTGAGGTGTGCCATTCTATGCTGTATGTCCGCTCGTTCTGATTGCAGTTTTAACATTGCCCGTTCAACCTTAGACAAGGCATATTGCAAATAGCCCCTTCTTCTTTCAACCTCCATTCTATTGATTTGTGTCATTTTTTCCACCCCTTATATGCCTCTGGCGAAGAAATCCAGGTATCTGCTGTTAAAAAAATCCATACTTTCTTGAAAACCATCCCTTAACAGCCCAGGACGGCCTTCAAACGCTGATTTCATTTTAACCACCTCATTCATCTATTTCATACAGGTAATCATTAGTTCTTTCCCACATTATTATCACCCCGTGTATTAAATGCAGAATTAGGCCAGAATTTCCTAATCTGCTCATTGATCATGAGCCTTTGAAAATTAGAATCCTGTGCTTGTATAACCATACAAAGGTAGCAGAGTATATAAATGCTCTGACACGAATGAGGGTATTTGTTTGAAGCTTCAGGGAGGCAGCTATTTGAGTAAGGTTTAAATAATACGCTTCTTAATATACTAATATGAAAAAATCAGACATGCGTAAATGGCCAATACCTGCAGGAATTTTCATAGGCCTGGGAATAGGAATTCTTACTGAGCAGGTAGCTGCATTTGTGCTTATTGGACTGGGAGCAGGTATTCTTGCTACTTATTTAGGCAGAAAGAAATAGTGTAGGAAGGTTTAGTTCTTGTAATACTTTCTTTTTTTAATTAAAAATATGCACGCTGCTGATGAAAACATAGTCAATTCAGGCATTTCAGATGCTGCCTTGGAGCATACTGTTGAGCATGCTGCTGATTATGATGTTTCTGACATGATTGACCTGAAGCTTCCTTTGGCTTCTTTGGCCTTGATTGCCTTCACTGAATTCACTGACCATGACAAGTCAATCTATCAAAAATCTTTCAGCTTCGGAGACAGGTCATCCAAGTCATTTATCGCGTATACTGCAGGCGGAATAATTGCAGGAATAACGCAGACATGGTGGTTAGGTTTATTGACAGCAGTGGGAACAAGGTATATTGCAGGCAAGGGAAAGGCAAGAAGGCTTGAATACAAGAGACTGAGCAATATTATCCATTCAAACCAGATGGCTATCATGCGTGCTGCAAAGATTGTTGTTTCACACCAAAACGCTTAAATATCAGATTATCCAATTACAGACTAAAAGAGGTGTATTAAATGAGATATTTACCATTACTATTAATCCTGCTGACAGCTTGCGCTCCAGCAGTTTTGCTGGAAAAAGATATTCTCACAAGATACGGCTCGCCAGATGAAGTCATAACAGTTGATGAAGTAAAAAGAGATTTGCCAACAGGCTTCCAGTTCAATCGAGCATATATCTACCATTTGCCGATTTCAATAGACAAAGACCATCCAGACAAGCGTGTCATATTCTTGGTAGGAAATACAGTCACAGGAATAGCTGTCTTCAAGAAAGATGGAAGTGTAACCCTGGAACCTTTTCCAGATGAATCAATGACTATATTGTTACATCATAAAAGAATGAATAAGGATTTCCTGACAATCTAATAAACATTGTCGTGATGGTCATATTCTTCAAATATCACTGTTTTGTTATTTCTGTCAACAGAAAATACTAAAACAAAGCTTTTATCAATATGGACTCTTTTCAGGTGCTGTAGTGGAAATCTTAAGTTCTTGTATCTTTCTGGATTCTTAAGTATTTCTTTTATTTTCTTTTCAACCATCTCCATCTGTTTTGGATTTTTCTTTTTCAGATTGTGGAATATCTTGTAAACAGAAGGAAGTATTTGTATGGAATACATTTTATTTCTTGATTCCAAAATGTTTCCTGAAGTCTTTCATGCTTCCTATTTTTATCGGCTTCTCTTTCTGTCTTCTCTTCATCTTTGCAATAAATTCAGGCTTCAGCCTGGGCTCAAGTATCTCTTCTTCATACTGTCCCACAACAACTTCTATTGCAGAACTTTTGTCCTTCAAGCCAAATTTGGCCTTCACAATATTCAATACCTGGTTGGTATGCTCATCGATGTTTATTATCGCCTGCACCATTTACACCACCTTAATACCATATTAATACGGTATTAATATATAAACTTTACTAAAATTTAAAGAATTCATCTTTATATGTTTATCTCAAGAATTTCCGAAAAACATTCGAATATTAATAAGTCGCTTCAAGTCCTGTTCTAGGCTTAAAGACATTCTTGACACTCTCAATCACTATAACAGGATTCACTTCCTTTGGATCCCTGTAATATTCGCCTTTTACATAGGCGCGTGCTTCATCCATGTCAAAAACAACAAACTCTTCAGGCATCTTAACCAATTCAGAGGTCACTGGTTTTGTACGGCGATTAAGGTCGTCATACACTACTGTATCAAAATGATATTTGAATATCTGGGCAGGATGCCCTTTTTCTCTCCATTCAACCACAACAGGCACTTTGTAGTGAGAATCAAATCTTAATATTGCAGATTCATCGCCTTTATCATAATGCAGAGCCAGATTAGATGTGTAATACCTGTCTTCAATTGATATCACTTGTTCAGCTGTCTCAACTGTTGAAGGTGTTTCATCCTTAAATAATTCCATCCAGTCAACAGGGCTAAATGGATATGTCTCCATAGTTATGTTCACATAAGCCATGTGGTATTCATCAGAATATGTTTTTCCAAAGTCTTCTTCACGCACTTTAGCAAGCCCGTAATCAGATATTTCCCCAAATAATACATAAACTTCTTTTGTTACAGGATTCCAGTGCGCTAAATCATATTTCTTGCTTACTTCTTCCCAGGTGCTTGCCCTGTCATCACCAAAAACTTTTGCCCCGATCTTATTGCCAGTGTCATAATACCAGTATCCTTCTGGCAATAATGCAAGATATTCCTTGATATAATTTTGTTCTGGCTTGATTTCCTCAAAAGTGTCTTCAAGCTCTTTTGGTTTTGCTGGCTTGACTTCCATCACAGGCTCTGTCTGAGAAACAGTCTCTTCAATAACTTCTTCTTGCGGAGCCTCTTCAACCATAACGCATGAAGTAAGCAAAATCATTGCCAATATCAGCATGAATATTTTCTTCATAATTGCTAAGAAAATGGCAGAGTTTTATAAAGCTATTGCTTAGAAAGATATAAATAGCATTAATCATCTGATGATATTATGGCAAAAAAAGGATTCCGCTATAAACTAACTAAGTTACACAGGTTAAGAAAGAAAAAAGAGAGATTGCCCGCATGGAAGAGAAAATGGAACAATTTCAATGAAAAATACCTGGGCTGGCTTGAAATATTTGTTGAAAAGATGATTCCCTGGCTTGTCTTAATATTACTGCTTGTCTTGATAGGAGAATACAGCCATTACATAAACATATTCCATTGGAACTGGCTTGAAAAAGTCTCAGAATTCTTTCATCATTATGAAAGCAAGGTAAACCTGTTAGATCAAATAATAGTTGCTTTCTTTGTAGTGGACCTGTACTTCAATTTCTTCAAGAAAAAAACAATATCAAGCTTCATAAAGACTTCAATATTAGATATAATAGCAGTCGCCCCATTAGGCCTTTTCTTCAGGGTCGCTGAAGTGGGCGAGGCACAGACCTTTTTGCATGTTGGTGCAGAAGTGGAAAAAGGCGCTGCAAAGGTAATTAAAGAGGCAGAGATTGTCCCAAAGATTGCAAAGGCAGAGGAATTCACAAAACTCGCAAGACTGAAGAGCACGACAAAGACAACAAGAGTGTTTTCAAGGCTTCACAGGGCAATATTGAGGATTCCAAGGCTTTTCAGGCTGCACAGGCTGTCGGATTTCTGGAAGAAAAAGAAGTGAAACTTTATAAACAGCCTGCTTTTTTCTCAATTTTATGTATAATAATTATAATTTTGGAATATCAGCGAATGTAGGCAATTGGGGAAGGCCTTCTTCTGTTGCAAGAGATGACATCCCGTCTGCAAAGTCAGTTGATCCTATAGCGCCGCCTAAGATGATTTATCTTGCAGACAGCAATCATGTTTATCACAGGTTAGCTATTCCTTCAAACAAGCACATAGATGATATACTGCAAGAGACTGGCGGAAAGATGACAAGAGTCATTGCAAATGTTTCTGCAGATGTCTCTGTTAGGCCAAAAGGCAATCCTGAACCAGAAAAAGACAAAGTAAAGCTTTCCTTAGGTATTGAAGTTAAAGGCAGATTTCAGTTTGGCAAAGTATATAGAATAGAAACTGCAAGAGAAGAAGCATTAGAGTCCTGCATTAAGAAATATAAAGTAGAAGATCAAAAAATAGACGCAGACAAACCCATAGTTTTATAAATGGTTCGCGTTTTTTCGTGTTATTCGGTGAGTGAAGATGACAGAAGCAGTATTAGAACAGACAAAACATGTTATTTTAGTTACAGGATATGCTAAAGAAAAGGAGACGCAAAGAAGAACACTTGTTGCGCATGAAGTAAGGCTTCCTGCAGACATGAGCATCGCAGATTTGCTTGAGCAAACAGGCGGTCGCAAGGCAAGGTCTTTGAGTGTATTGCCTAATTTCAAGCATGATCTGGAAACTCTTGAAGAGATTGGAAGAGAGTATGAGATTCTTTCTTACGGCGATGCACATAAGCAGGGCGAGATTTCTGCATTAGCATATGAGATTTCAAGATGCAGTAAAGAAAAGCTTGCTGCTTTTGTAAAGAAATACGAAGCATAATCAATCCTGCAATGATTGATATGCACGAAATTTTTCTCTTTCTGCTTTTACTTGCTCTAATACAGTGTCTATCTGTTCATCTGTCATTGCTGAAAGCACAGGATAATATTCTCCAAAAAATACTGCATTTATTTCAAGGAACTCCTTGAATCGATAATAAAAGATATTATTCCTTTCCTCTTTTTCTGCAAAAGAATCAAGTTCAGTTTTATAAACATCTACATGTTCACTTATATTTATTCCTTCTTCTGCAAAAGCGTCTTCAACTTCCGTATTGCCGCAGACCAATACTTCAGCAAATACTGCAGGCACCATCAAATTTGCCACGCGAATATCTAAGTCTTTCATGGCAGTCTCTCCAGTTGTTTCAATAAATAATCTTCTTCAGGCCCTGCCTCTATCTTTTCAGGCTTTTCAATCTCAACAGGCTTTTCTTTCTCTTTTTCAAAAGCGCCTATTCCTTCTGCTTCTTTCTTGACAGTGATTTCAATTGTGCTCATCTCTTCTTCTGAAAGCTGTTTTGGCTTCCACATGAGATTGAGGCCGTCATTCTCTCTTCTGGGAATCACGTGCAGGACCGCGTGATTGTGCTTTTGCCCTGCTGCAACGCCGTTCTGCATAAGGATGTTTGTTCCTTCTGCACCGATTGTCTCAAATGCAGCCATTGATATCTTGTTTGCCTTTACAAGCAAATCAGCTGCGACAAAATCAGGTATCTGCTCAAGTATTGGATAATGCTCTTTTGATGCAATGATGACATGGCCTGTTGTTGCAGGCTTTAGAGCTAAGAATGCGTAAACTTTCTTGTCTTCATACAGTTTTCCTTTTTTTGACTTTATCAAGTCACATATTTCACATTTTGTCTTGCTCATGTTAGTAGGTTTGCAATCTGGTCTAGTTTTTGCCTTTCTTCATCTATCTCTTCTTCAGGCTCAACTTCTTTTTTTACTTTCTTCTTTGTTTTCTTTTTTGCCTTCTTTTTTGCTTTCTTCTTTTTCTTTGCTTTGGCTCCTTTTGCAGCAGCCTCTAGCGTCATTTCTTCTTCTGCTTCTGAAGGCTCCTCTTCTTCTGGAATATGCTCTTCTTCTTTTTCTTCTTCAGGCTCTTCCTGCTCTTCTTTCTCCTCCTCTGCTTCTGCTTTCTCTTCTTTCTTCTTTTCTTTTTTCTCTTCAAGCTTTTCTTCTGCTTCTTCAATCATCTCTTCTTCTTTTTCGCTTTCTTCTTCAAGGCCTTCTACCTTGCCAAGCGATTTTGCAACTCCTTTCCTGAGTGCAGTAAGAATCTTCTTGTAATCTTTTGCGCTTATCTCATGCTCAGGATAATCAATTCCTACACCATCTCCTTCCATCCTTGGAATGATGTGAAGCATGAAATGCTGGGCTCTCTGGCCTGCTGTGACGCCGTTTGCGACAAATATTGTTGTTCCTTGCGCTTTCAAGGCCCGCAATAAAGCATGAGAAATCCCTTTTGTGACCATTCCTATATGGGCAACGACATCATCTGGTATCTGCGGCATGACAACATAATGCTCTTTGGTTATAAGCAGAACATGGCCTGGATTTGCAGGATTTATATCCAGCACAGCTATAACATGCTCGTCTTCATATACTTTCTTAGAAGCCACTTTTCCAGAGGCAATCTGGCAGAATATGCACTGCTGTTTAGCTAATGCTGCCATCTGTTCTGGAGTCATTTCTGATGGGTCCATACTTTTTCTCTATTTGTATCAAATATAAAAAGCTTGTCATTAGAAAAGCTTATAAATGAGTATTTATATAGTTATAAAAAAAGGTGATGAAATGAACAAGAAAGGAGTATCTCCTCTCATAGCAACAATTCTGTTAATATTGTTTTCAATTGCATTAGGCGCTGTTGTGATGAGCTGGGGAGAGGCATACATAGAAGAAAAAGCAGAGTTTGTGAGAGGAATACAAGAGACTACTGCAGGCTGTGATGCAACATCCTTGAATATCATCTTTGTGGCTGGAGAGCCGCAGATATGCTCAATGGAAAACAATGTGATGGAAGCATTCCTTGAGAACGGGCCGAGCACAGAGCTTTTTGACATCCAGGCGACTGTTGTGGGTTCAGAAGATGCTGCAACAAAAGATTCCTTGCTTTCAGAGCCGATGATGCCTTCTGATGCAAGAAAAATAATGTTCAAGCATCCAGATGTAGGAGAAATCAGGCAGATAAAGCTCACTCCTGTCATAATGCAGGGAAGAACACTTGTTCCATGCCCTTCAAAAGCGATTGTTGTTGAGAATATCAACCCATGCTGATCCATTTTCTTATTGCTGACTGAAGTATTCCCAATAGTGTGTGCTTTTCAAACTCAAAGCCAGCAAGCTCTTTAACAGGGGTCTGCTCATTGCAGCTGTTGTGCCTGCAGAAATCTCCTTCCAAGTTCTTATTGGTATATTTGATATGGTTTTCCTTTGAATTAACGCTTCTAATCATGTTTTTAATGCTGATGTCCCTGTTGTCATAAAAATGGTTTTGAAAAGAGTCCTCCAGCCGCACACCGATAAGGTTCCGAAGAAAATTATTATTATAAACTTCTGCATTAGTTACATTCTTTAAATGCAGGCCTCGATAATGATTTACAAGGTGGCAGTTTTTTATCACGATGTTTTTCTTGTCTTTCACAAATATGCCTGTTCCCTTGAACCTTCCCCTGAGCACTGCATTATTGCAGTCAATAACGATATTATCCATGCCGATTATTATGCCGTCCTGCAGCAGGTAATTCTTGTTGCAGAATTCCTGGCTCTCTGTGTATATCTTGCCGTTCAATGGCTCTGTGCACGCAAATACAATTGGCAGTGCTAAAATAAGTGCTATCCACCAGCTTTTTTTCAAATAAATCACCTTTTTTAATCTTTTTTCACGTGTTCATAAAACTGAATCACTAGGAATGCAAATATGTAGACTATTGGATACAATAGCCAGCCCCTGCTTTTTTTCTCTGGCGCTCTTATGTCAGGCTCTTCTGGCTTTACGACTTCTTTTATTTCTTCTTTGACAGGCTCTTTTTTCTCAACAGGCTTTTCATACTTGATGATCTCTTTTTTTATGCAGTCATTGTCATTTTCTTCACTGCATTTAGGGCTGCAGTAAAAATCATCATCAGTGCATATCTCAAATTCTTTCTTTTCATTGCAGGCATTGCTGATGCAGTATTCTTCCTCAATCGGCTTGTTGATGTCAAACTTGTTGAATTTAGAGGTTATCATGCTGACAGGTGTCTGCGAGCTCTTGTCAGCAATGTTTATTATGTTGTTCTCATATGCATTCAGCATCCGAATTCCTATCCTGTTTTTCAATAATGCGCTGTCTTCTAAAGTGATGAATGAGGAATTCTTGATATAGACAGCAACATGGAATGTCAGTATATTGCAGTTTTTTATCAGTACATTTTTTCGGTTCTCTATTGTTATGCCTGTTCCTTCCTGCCCTATGCCTCTTAATACAGCAGTACCGCAGTCTATTGTGATGTTGTCTGCCCCTATCTTTATGCCATTAGGTATATCGTATGTATCTGAGCAGAAAGTTGTGTCTTCTGTGATTGTCATGCTGTCCAAAGCATCACTGCATTGGGCACTGGCAAGCCCTGCAAGCAAAATCATCATTAAAATGAACACTGCCAGCCTCATTTTCTTCGCCTCCTCGTTATAAGGAAGTAAATCAAAGGCAGCCACACGAAAACAAGCACCAGCCAGACTATCATCTCTGTCTTGTTTAGCCCGCCTGGCAGCAGCAGGATTCCGTAAGCAAAAGGAAGCGCAAGAATCGGCTCAACAAAATCCATGACAGAGTATTTTTTAGTCTTTAGAAACTGTATAAAATTGCGGTGTACCTCTTTTTTCATATTACTGCTTAAAATAGAACTTTGTTTTATACTTTTCTATTCTGCAGCGTCTAATTGCTTGATTTTATACGCACTTTCCATTCATGCAGCCATGCTCACACATATGCGGGACATATCCAGACCACTGGAATGTTGCGCAGACACCTTCATAAAGCATCTTGTCATCCACGCAGTAATCGCTTCTTGTGGTGTAATAGTCTTTTGCTTCTCCGTACGTATAGAACTTTGCTCCGCCGTCAGTGTCCCTGCATGGCGCCAAAGGCTGCCCAGCTTCTCCAGTCACATCTGCTGGAAACTTCTGGCTGCATCCAACCAAAACAACAAGCACCAAAATCAATAATATCAGCTCTTTTTTCATTTTTTTAACCTCTTTTATGCTTAAAGCCTCCGGCGGGAATTGCACCCGCGACCTCAGCCTTTTTGTGATTGACATACCAAGGCTGCGCTATACTACTAAGCCACGGAGGCACTTATTCTTATTTAAGATTTATGTTTTCTATTTAAAGATTTTTATAATTTATGCCATAAAACTTATAAACTAGAGTATCTTACTTATTTTTGCAGGGGGTGATTATATGCACGCATATGTTCAAGTTGCATTGGATGATGCAAAAGAGAGTGAAATCTACGAGACCTTGAAAGGCTATCCAGAGGTCCAGGAAGTTCATATACTTTTTGGAGAATGGGATATAATAGCCAAGCTAGAGCTTACTGCTCCAGAGGCACTAGGGACTTTTGTCATGGACAAGATCCGGAGCATTCCAGGAGTAAAGCTGACTTCAACAATGATCATAGCAAAGTAAAGTTTTTTATAAGCAGAACTTTTTCTTATAGATATGATAATATGCGTCAGGCCCAATGTAAATCTTCCTTTTAAGGAGAATATTAGTATTTTCAAGAAGCTCGGCTACAAGCACACTCGTTTTGATTTAGAGGTGATTCCAGATGATGACAAGCGTCCAAGAATGGACGTGTTCAAGGATTATTACGATTTTGTCAAGAAAGCAGGCATGGATTTTGTTGAGTTTCATTCTTTTGCAGCGATGGACATTGACAGTTTCAAGAGAAAAGCTGCATTAGAGCTTGAGATGATGAAGCTTTGCGGAGCAAAAGTCATCAGCCAGCATTTAACTGATGAATTGATGAAGTATCCTGATGCAATCAATGCTGTCATAAAGAGATTCAAGGATGCAGGAATATCTTTCTGCGTTGAAAACCTGCTGAGAGACATGTGCTTTGCATCTATTGAAGAAGCAGACGCCATATTGAGCAAGCTTCCTGATGCAGACATTGCATTTGATATAGGTCATGCAGTCCTTACAGGCCTGGATTTGTGCGAGTTTTATGATAAGTATAAAGAAAAAATAAAAGTAATTCACCTGCATGATGTCATAGAGACAGATCACCTGGTTCCTTTCACAGGGATGCTGCGAAAATCTCCTTTTGTCTCCCGATTGAAAGAATTCAAGGGCGTTGTAGTGCTGGAGATACGCTGCCATTCTCTTGCAGAGGTTGAAAAGAATTTCAAAGAAGCCCAGCAGAATATCAAGAAGTTCTTATGAAATGAGTCTGTCCAGTGGCTTAAAAAATAGTGCGGGGGGTGGGATTTGAACCCACGGACGGACTAACCGACAGGATATCCAATCACAGAGATTGGTGCAGGTTTACCATCTGCTGGTCTTAAGTTTCGCAGAGCTGTTGCTCTCCTGCGCATTTGACCAGGCTTTGCTACCCCCGCATAGAAGGCGCCTGGTGTTACAATTAGAAGCCAACGCGTTTAAAAAGCTTTCTATCAGTAATATTTATATACTCCTTTCTTACTAATAATTAAAAAAAGAGGTAAAATGACATTTTTTGAAGTATTCTGGAACAGGCTTATAGAAATAATTCTTGCTCCTGCTTTTAATCCAGATATGTTCTGGATAATCATGCCATTGATATTCACTTTATTATTGATGACTTTCTATTTCGGCGCTTACAGGAGAGAAGAGATGGGATATAGCAGTGCAGTGGCAAACAGCATTGTATTGTTGTTTGTCGGCGTTGACTTGCTCAGGTATGTGTTTAATCTTACAACGCCGGGCAGCATTTTGAATTATCAATTGCATCCTATCAGCGCCTTGATATGCCTTTTGGTGCTTTTAGAGGCAATCACCTTGATGTTTGCAAGCTTTTTCAGGGCACTCCCCAAGCAAGTCACTTTCATATTCTGTGCTCCTGCATCTGTCAATATCCAGGCATATCTTGCGATAGCGATTGTCTACACAAACATAAAGCTTGACTGGTACACTTTGCTGGCAGCAGTTGTTCTTTTCGTCGTGATATATCTTGTGCTGAAGATGATGCAGTTCACCCAGCGCCATCTCGGGCAGAAGATCAAGGAAAAGAAGCTTGAAGAGCTGGAAGAAGAGAAGAAAGAGGCCAAGAAAGTGATAAAAGAGGCAGAAATGCAGAAAAAAGAGCAGGCTCACAAGGCAAAAGTTGAAAAAGAGATTGAAAAAATATCTAAAGAAAAGCCCAAGAAGAAGAAAAAGAAATAATTCTATCCAAAGGTGCATTCAAATCCAAATCCAGGCACGCTCACTTTTCCTCTTATGACATGTATGCTTTGGCCTGTGTGGATTCCTTCTGCCTCTACTTGCAAGGTCATTGTTTTTTGCCAGCTGCTTATTCCTATCACTGTTTTCGTAATGTCATATAACAGCAGGCATCTGTTAGGGTCGTCAAATCCTCTTATGAGCGTCAGCTTGCCCATGGACTTGTCTTCTTCTTCAAAAATCATTGTCATGAACTTATGGTTTCCTTCTCCTGAAGAGAATAATTCTATCCTGTCGCTGTTTATTGCGTCAAGCCTTCGGACATATTTTAGCATGGCATATGCGCAGGGATCATATTCAGGGAAAAATACCATTGTTGTCCCGAAAAAATTCCTTATGTAATCAACTGGCTCCAGCTTGTAGCTGCGCGCAGGAGCCCTTTCTGGATTTGTCGGCATCCCTCCTGCAGTTTGTTTTTCAATAGCAGGCCTGTTTGTGTGCGCAGGCTGGTTAAGATAATATGGATAATCGTGCACTACGCCCAGACTAGTCATTCCAGTGGGCGTCTGCTTGCCTGTTATTGCTGCGCCGATTATTGCTATAATCAATATGCCTGCGAGAATCGCGTAATGTATCTTTCTTGATGTATCCATTTTCACCTCTTTATCACAAAAATACAGACTTTAATATATAAATTTTATGTTGAAGAATCATAGCTCTTCTTGGCATTTAGGGCATGCCTGCACGCCGTCAACAGTCGACAGCTCTTCTGCATATTCCCCGCACAATTCGCAGACACCTTCGTTCTCATTAATCTTGTTTGCTGGCTTTTTCTCTTCTTCTCTAATCTCGAATTTTTCAACCAATAGATCAAACAAGTCCGGCTCTACCTTGAGGATGTCTTTCATTGTCACAAGCCCCACGAATTTGCCTTTGTGCATCACAGGAAGATGCCTTATGTTGTAATCGCGCATTGTTCTTATTGCATCAAAAAGATCTTTTTCCGGAGCGATCGTAATCAGGTCTTTTTCCATTATGTCTTTTACTTTTTTCCTGCCTGCAACTCCCTTGGCAACTGCTTTTCTCACGATGTCCTGCTCAGAAAGAACTCCAAGTATCTTGCCTTTGTCCTGCACCAATACAGAGCCGACATGCTTTTTAGCCATCAGGTCAGCGCATTTTTTCAGCGATACATCTGGCTTTATTGTCACAGGTTTAATTGTCATTGCATCTCCAACTTTTAAGCCGGTTTCCATTTACTCACCCCATTAAAAAGAAGCGATACTGTGTATATAAACATTTCCATAAATCCTGCGGTGGTGAAAACAAATCAAAAAGTATTTAAACCAGTTCTTTGCTTGTGATATTTTCGTGAGGTGAAGACATGACAAATGCAGTAAAAGAAAAGCCTACAATAGAAGAGATTCTCGGAGATGTTGATTCTGATATGGAGGCAAAAGCCATTGCCCAGACAACTGTAAGCATCTTTGGAGATATTTACGCGCCAGAAAAGCCTCTGAAAGTGAGAGAGCTGGTCTCAACAACAATGCGCATCATAAGAGGGCTTCAAAGAAAAGGATACAACATGAAGCCTTACTGCGACAGGATTGTTTATATCGCGCTTCAAGCGCAGAAAAATTATTCAGGAGAAAATGTTGATGCAGTTGACCAGTCAACCAGGCTGGTGGTGATAGACGGCGCTATATATAAGTCAGGAACAAGATACTTAAAGAAAAAAGAAAATTAGCTTTGCACAAGGACTTCCACGTCCTTGCCAAAGATCTTTCTTAAGCTTTCAAAGACAGGCTCTTTGATGAATACCCTTGGAGGTATCTTCACGTCTGAAATTGCTTTCTCTAATTCCTCAAGATTAGACTTCTCAAGAGGCCCCAGCGAGCCGTCTTCTTTTATCTTGGCTTTCTGGATGTCTTTTTCTTCTGCATCAAGATTCATCACGAGGAATGCCTTATCTTTAAGCAATGTCAGCTCAGCGAATTTCTCGCCGTACTTGAGCCTTATCTTTGCTTTTTCAAGCTCTCTTCCGCGCCTTCTCTGCATGTACTCGACAAGATACTTGACAAGCTCTCTTCCGTTCTTCTTTACCTCGTCAATCTCTGTCTTTGTCAGCTTGCCTGAGTCAAAGCTTTTCTTTGCCTTGATTATGTCTCTCAGCATCCTGCAGTATTTTGCAGGTATCTTTGCTGTCTCTACGCATGCAGTCTCAAACAGTTTTACAAGGCTTGCTTCTGAGATCTTTTTCTCGCCTTCCATTGTGAGGATATCCCTTACAATGGTTATGATTGTCTCGTACATGTGAAGCACTGCTTCTTCCTGCCTGATTTTTTCTATCTGCGTGAAAAGCCTTTTCAGCCTCTTCAGATATTTTTCGCAGGAATTTATCAGGTCGTCAATCTCTTTGCCAGAGATCACTTTCTTTGTGCCGTGCTCTGAGTCTTTTCTTACCTGAAGCACTTTTTCAAGGACCTTTATGTCTTTTTCATCAAGCAGTTTCTCTTTCTTGACAAATATCTCTCTCATCATGTCAGCAGTCTCTTTTGGGGCTGGCGGTGCGATGCCGTAAAGCATCAGTGCTGCCTGGCTTGGTGTGAATGTGCTCCAGAAGAAATCTTCTGTTCCGATATTGCGAAGCTTGTCTTTCACTCTTCCAAGCATCTGCTCTCCTGAGCTCATGTACATGTCAATCGCTTCTGGGCTTGGCTTTATCTTCCCCATCTTCAGCAACTGCTTCCATGGCATGAATATTCCCCTGTCATAGAATGGAACACCATCTCTCAGGAAGGTGAAGATGACTGGGTTTGCCTCTCTCATGCTGTCCCAGAAGTCTGTCAGGATGTAGACCTGTATGTTGATCTTGTTCTTTATGCCTGTTATCTCTCCTGCTTCCAGGCCCATTCCAATGATTATCGCCCGGAGCTTGTCTTTAAGCTCTGCTCTTGTCATCTTCTTGACATCTGTGTCGTCGATGATAAGGAACACGTCAATGTCACTTTCAGGAGTGGCTTTTCCCTGCACAAGGCTGCCTGCAAGAACATAAGCCACGATATATTTCTCAAACTTTTTCAGCACCATGTTCTTGTGCACTTCTGCTATCTTGATTGCTGCAAGCATTCCTGTGTCGTATATAGGGGCTGCCATTGCAAACAGCTTAAGCATCTCGTATTTTCCGTCATAGCAGTTCTGCCATAATTCTGAGATAAGGACTGTGTCTGGAATGATGTTCTTGTCAGTCTCTTTTGCGACATTTTCAATGATGGCGCCTAATTTGTCTTTTAGCTCTGCTTTTGACATCTTGTGGGGCTCTGAATCATCCACAAGGACCAGGACATTCAGCTTGTCCTTGTCTTCTGGCTTCAGCTCCTTGCCTGCCTCTGGTTTTGGAGGCGGCAATAATGCTATGCCCATTATGTACTTGTCAAACTTGCTTGTTATTTCTTTCTTGAACTTGTCAAGCTTCTGCTTGACTGCCATCAGCTTTTTCTTCACGTCTGGAGGAAGCTTTTCTTCCAGTTCTTTTGGCAGCTGTTCTTTTTTTGCTGCTTTCTTTGCCTTCTTTTTTGCTGTTTTTTTCTTTGCCATGATTAGGACCTCCTGTATAGATAGCTTATTTTAGGATCGTAGCTTGCTGTGCTGATTATTCTTTTGCTTCTGTAATTCACTTTCATCTGTAAATCACCTCAAGCCTTCTTGTGATTGACACTGCGCCGTCTGCAAGCTCTTTGAACAATTGCAGCGCGCCCTTTCCTTTCTCAATCAGGTCAAGCAGGTATTCAAATGCAACGTCATGCAGACCGTTTCTTGCAGGGTTTGGCATGACTGAATTTCCGATTCCTGCTATGTTGTGCTCTTTTATTGTGTTCATCCAGGCGACGCTGAATGCAAATGCCTTTGCTTCTTCATCCCTGTCATCTGGAAGTGTCTTGCTCATCACGTGCCCTATCTCGTGCCCGATTGTGAGCATCATGTGGTCAAGGTGGTTTTTTCTCACAAAGACCTCATTGATTCCTTTTCCCTGCCTGTTAAGTGCAAACCCTTGTATTCCTGGACCGAATTTTCCGCCTGGCCCGTGTGCTTTCTCAAATGCCTTGTCATCTAATACATGGACCTTGAGATGGTCTTCTGGGAAAGGCGCTTTGACAAGCTTCTCAAATGTCTCTTTGATATAATGCATTATCTCTGATTCATCTTCAATCATCGGTGTTGCAGGCCTCTGCGGCGCAAGAAATACATTTGAAGAGATATATTTCCTGTTGTTGAGATATAATTGTATCTTGTCTTTTTTTGCCATGTAGTTTGCAGCTGTCTTCATTGGTTTTGCGTCTTTTACTGCAACCTCAAGCATGCTTGGCTGGACATAGTCCTCGTGGCTTGTGGCTTTTCCTGGGCCAGCGCCATATCCTTGGCTGGAATAAGCACCTCCTGTCGCGCCGCTGGAATATCCAGTATTTTGCGCACCGTACATACTCCTCGGAGAGCTGCCATAGATTGAGGTAATGCTTCTTCCATATCCGCCAGAGCGTTGGTTGTACATCTTACTTCAGTTCTGCTTCTAAGGGCTTTTTCTTTCCTTTTGCAGCTTTCTTTGCTTCTGCCTCAAGGTCGATTCCTAGATCTTTCAGTGCCTTGATGTGCATCTGCATCAATTGCTCGACTATTCCGAGCATTCTCATCAATTCCTGCCTTTCTTTTGCAAGAGTTGTAAGCGCTCCTTTGTGAAAGCCGACTTGCTCAGCTTCGCTTCCTTCTGCTTTTTTTGTTTTTTTTGCCATTTGAATTCACCTCATGCTGCTGCGTTATAGCTTGATTTTCCAGCTTTTGCTGGCTTTGCAGCTTTGTATGTTCCATCTGCAATGCCATATTTTCCTGCATCAGCGCCGTATTTTCCTTTCAGCTTTGCAGGGCCGTATGACTTGCCGTATACTTTTTTTGAATTTGTCAATAGAGCATAATCTTTTTCAGCTTTTGCGAGATACATCTGAGAAATTGATAGTGCTGTCTCTCTTGTATTGTCTTCTGCAAGGTCTGCAAGCTGTGCATATCCCATTGCAAGCCCTGCATACAGCGGTGCTTTCAGCCCTTCTGGCAGCTGCTCTGCAAGCAGGCCGTACAAGGCAAGCTGTAGTTCTGGCTTGTCTTCCAGCTCTTTGCTGATTTTTTGGTATGTATCAATTACCTTTTCTAACCCATCTGTTTTTTCCATTTTTGCATATATGACATTTATGTCACATAGGTACTATTAGGTGAGATACAGATATAAAGATAGTGTGACAAAAAAATCATAATAGTATACTACAATAAAGTTTATAAAATTAATAACAAAGCTGTATTTTGGGTGATGTTTAATGACAGAAGATAGGAAGAATATAGAACAAACTGGCTTGACGCACTGGGATGCAAGACAAAGCACAGCAAGGATGATGGGGTGTCCAACAACAGAATTGATAGGGCACCTGGGAATAGAGCTACCTTATTTTGATTCTACTGATAAATATAATATCGCTGCATGCGGCTCAAAACACCGTATAAAAAGAGAGCCGAGCCCGCAAAAATCATTTTTTTCAGAAGAGGCTGGAGTGACAGAGCCTGTTGAGCAGATAGCTTTGCAGGGCAGGCTGGCAATTTTCTCTAATGATGAATTAGTCATAGACGGCAAAATTTTTGTGTCATATGATTTAGACGAGGCAAGCAGGATTGCAGAGACATACAAGAACTTCCTGAAATTTGCTGTTTATGGCAGGCAGGATAACAGCATTGCCCAGACACCTGCAGAAAGAGATTCAGAGATTGAGAAGATAATTTCGTTTTATGAGAACAAGCAGGCAGGGATAGCATCAAGGCGGAGATTTCTGCGGCAAAGCACCCAGGCCAATGCAGAAGAGAGCAGGACAGGAACATTCGGGCCAGGCCTTTAATTTTTTTATTTCTTAGAAAAGTTTATATATCTGATTTTATACCACCTCTATTGGTGATGTAATAATGGCTAAGAAAAAGGCTAAGAAAAAACCAGTTAAAAAAGTAGCTTCAAGAGCTATAAAAGATTCAATTAAAGATGCTCTTAAATATCCATGGGCCAAGATGCAGAGGGCGTTTTGGTTCTGGCTGATAATAATACCTATATTCGGCTGGTTCCCATTGTATGGATATATCATGGACATAATCCAGAATATTGTGAAAGGAAATGACAGGTCCATGCCAAAGTTCGGCAGGTACTGGAAAAGCTTTACACACGGCTTCTATTATTTCCTGTTCTCAATAATCCTTGCTATTGTCATGGGAATTCTCATGAGAATACCGCTGGTTGGCTGGATTATCTATATATACGTTATATTGATAACCCCTATTCTGGTGGCAAACTACGCTGTAAAGAGGCGCTTTGGAGCCTTCTTTGACGTAGGACTGGCGACAAAGATGGTCTTCGGAAACTTCATCGCATACATCGTGGTTTTCTTGAAGACAATCGTCACAATACTGTTCTGGGTGCTTTGTTCAATCCCAATAATAACATTGATCTGGACAATCCCTGCACTGCAGTTCAGTTCCCAGTTCCTGATAGCGCAGTTCTACAGGAAATTTAAATAATTTTTTTATTTTTTACTATTTCTGAGTGACTAAAACCACAAGCTTTATAAAGGGTGGTTTATTACCATTATCAACACATTCGTGGGGTGTAAAAATGAGTGAAGGAAATCAAGATGCACAAGACAATGATTTGTTAGATAGAGTTAATCAAAAAATAGACCAAACAGGACTTTGGTATATTACATGGGATTTCTATGATTTGGTAAAACTTGCTGATAATCCAATAAAAAAAGTGGGCGATAAAAAACCAAGTTATTCCCCTATAGAAGCTCCAGCCACAACATTAAGTGCTGATGATAAACTGCAGCTGGTAAAATACTTGCCAGATGGAAAAATGCCTGAGTTTTACATTGCTTTAGCACAGGCAGAAGACGGAACAATCGAGCAGAGAATACATGTCGTGCCTACTGGCGGCGAATTGCATTTTAATGCTAAATCAATAAGAGATGCTGTTAATGATGCTTTTGGTGAGGCAGATGACAAGATATGCGAGCAGGAAGGCTTGTTTTCAGACCATCTTACAGGTAATGACGTATACACGCCAAGTGATTTAGAAGGCTTTTGTGACCAGCTGAAAGAATCTTTAGGATATTCATTCTCAGAAGTTCCTGAAGATGTTAGATTCCTGGCAAAAGTAAGCGACTGGGATTACATTAACAGACGAGGTTTGCAAAGAATCACTGCTAGCCCATGGGCAATGGCAATGACTTACTTGCCAGATCATGTTAAAAGATATGATGAAAAGTGCGAAAATGATGCAGAAAAAGAATTGCATCAAAAGCACAGGCAGATTATTGTTGGTGCATTATTGAGCATGCAGCCAGAAGAATTCTTATCTGATGCAACAGCAGAGCATAGAGAAATCAGAGATGCTTGGGACAAAAGGGAAAAGCTTCAATTCGATGAAAAAGAGATTGACGTATTATTGCCTAAGCCGAGTATCAAAGGATTCATGGCTTCAGCTAAAGAACTGGGTGATGATTACAGAAATCAGGCAGTCCGTGCATTTGAGCTGTATGGCGAGATAAGAAATGCATATAAAGCAATGCTGAAGCGTATGGATTTGCAGGAGTTTTTCAGCTAAACCTGCATAAATATTTTCTTTCTTTTTCTTATCACTTTTCAGTAATAATAAGTCATTAGCTTTATAAATAATCAGCTTCTCAAGCATTCTATGAATTTAGTGAAGCCAGTGGTAGCCGTGCTATTAGTATTGGCAATGCTGCCAGCTGTTTGGGGGGCCAGCTATGATGTACTGGTGCAGGAGAGCGGTAATTCCATAGTTGTAGCTTCAGTAGAAGGCTCTGGATTGCATGTTCTAACTCTGCCGATAGACGCTGTTCCAGAAGTAAGAGGAGCATTATATTTGCAGGAAGATAATATTCTTTCATTGTCAGTCGGCTCTACAGAAAAAGCAATTGTAGCATACCAGACAAATAATTTCACAAGCAAAACTGATGCCTGGAAATTAAATATCCGTCTGGACGGCCCGGTAAAAGTCTCATTGCCAAAGTCTGCAAATATCTTATCAATAAATCCGCATTCTTTTGTCCAGGAGACAGATGTTAAGACAATTGAATTCCAGGAAGGCAGTGCAGAAATAACATACAAGATAGAAAACATCAACCTGCAGTCATATCTAGACAATCTTGACGAGCATAAGTTTGAGAAAGTAGTGACTTACGTTGTTTTAGCAGCATTATGCTTAATCCTGCTTGCAGGACTATATTTCATGATAAGAAGACCAAAGCAAGTCAAACAATCCTCACACAAAAACAACGTGGTAAAAACTCTATCAAACAACGAAAAGAAAGTAGTAGAAATATTGTTGCAAAACAACAACGAAACAAAGAGATCTTTAATAGAGAAAGAAACTAGATTAGCAAAATCAAGCTTAGCTTCTACTTTAACTCAACTAGAAAACAAGAACATCATAGAACTAGACAGAACTCACACAACTCATTTTGTTAAACTCACAGAATGGTTCATCAGGCTCTAATTCTTTAGAATTCAAGCGAGTTCATTTCTTGTTCACTTTTGTTCTATCCCTGTTATATATATTGTTCAATCCTACTGAACTGCATGAAAAGAATAATCATTGGATTTGCACTGTTGATGTTTGTGGTTTTTCTGTGCTCTAGAGTCTCAGCACAAGAAGGCCCGCATCTGATATTCAACGAAGACACTGAATCAATCACAGTATCAACCTACACGAACACAAACACATTCAACATCACTGATAATATCACTATCCAGAGTGACTTGTCTGTCCTCCCATTAGAAGGCAACATTCTGGATATTCAAATCACCATAACAAAGCCAGAGACAGAAGACTACTTTATCTACGAGCTAAAAGACCCAGAAAACAAGTTAACAAGCATTATCGACAGGATCACTTTCAACATGCCCCCAATGGCAATTAAGGACGGCGAACTGGCTTGGAGAGTTGCTGGCAAGACAACAGAACTGTTTATCACAGGCACTGTTGCGCCAGCACCTCCTATATATAATGAAAGTTCAGGTCTTTGGGAAAATAATACAATGAGCATAACGTCAGGTGATTTTGAGCAATTAAGCAGGAAGCCAAAGATCACTGAAAGAGTCTCTTTAGGCATAAAAGACAGGATAGACATCCTGCGAAGCACCGTGGGCTGGAAGCAAATAACAATCTTCGCTTTAGTCGCAGGGCTGCTTTTATTCCTGTTGCGCTGGTATTACAGGAAAAGGAATGTTTTGCACGACAAACTTATCACCAAACAGTTAGAAAAACACGAATCTTTATAAATAGTCATCACTATACGATAGTTAAGGGGGAACACTATGAACAAGGCGGTCATAACAGCAATTTTAGTGATTTTACTGTCGACAATAGCTCTCGGCATGCCAGAATATGCCTGTGAGCAGAAAGAGACAGGAAACAACATAGTAATCACATGCAAGGCAAGCGAAGAAATAAACAACATAGTGAATGAAGTGAGCTCTCTTGATGATGCAGAGCTGTTAAACAAAGAGCTCAGCCAGATGGATCAAACTTTCGTAAAAAAATTCCAGTCATCTGGAAAAAAATCTCAGGTTCATGCTTATCTCGATGATGTAAGAACAGGTGTTTCAATAAAACTATCAGAACACGACATCAAGAAGATCGTCGAAGAAGATATCAGTTATAGCGAATTTGTAAACAAATATGTGAGGGGGTAACAATGTTTGAAAAACTATTGGGGGATAAAGGAAAAGACAAGGAAATACAGCAGCAGATCAGGATATTAGCTACAAATCTAGAGATACTAAATCAAAAGCTTAACCAAAATCCAGACGCTGCATTGAATCCAGCAGAAGCTGCTCTGAAAGAAAAAGTTGACGAGCTAGGACAAAACCTGGAATACGTCAAGAACGTGTTAAAAACAAACCAAAATAATCCAGAAGGATTGAGAGAGCAGAAAGAGATGCTGCAGGCTGAGATTGCAAGGCTGAACCAGATAACTCAGAACATGAACGGCCTTGACAAGAACTGGTTAAACAATTTGAACCATCATGTCAATGCATTCAACAATGCTGCGCAGACATTGAGCCAGGACATGGCTGATGCAACACAGAACATGCATCATGTCTTAGAGGGCCAGAGAGCAGAGATAACAAAGAGGATCTACCTGAAGCTTTTCCGCTCTTTGAAGAAAGACAACTTGATTATGATGGTCTTTACCTGCTTGCTAAGTTCTACTGTGGCCTTGGCAGCGCTGTTCATCACTCTACTCTATGTAGTCAAGTAAGTTGGGGGATTGATTATCTTGGCAGAAGAAGAAATAATTACAAAGGATTGTGAAGAATGTGAAAAAATCAGCTCAAGCACTTTGTCAGAGGAATGCATAAACTGCATCGGGTGCAAGAAATTCAAGATATTGAGATTGAAGAATGATCTTTTCACAAAAGAATATGACAAACAAAGAAGATTATTGGCTGTTCTTCCGTTTTTCATGGATGTAAGGTTTGACCACAAGCCAAAAGATTTGAAGCCAAGACAGACTTATTTCTTGAGCACAGGAGCAAAAGTGGACATCTGCGAAAGCAGTTCTGATGTTGGCTATACTTATTTCATGAAAATCCCTGAAATCAATGTAACGTTCCAGGAATTGATGGACATAAAGAAAGAGTTTGAGAGATTCAAGGAATCAAATGTTACTGATAATGAATACATAAAGAAATGGTTCTTAGGATATGGAATCTTAGAGCACTTGCTAAGAGACCCAAAAGTCTTGGAAATCAACATCAATCCGCCTGCAAACAAGACTCCTATGAGGATTGTGCACGCAGATTATGATGAATGTGTAACTAATATCTATCCAAGCGAAGATTTCCTGAACTATTTAGCAACAAGATTAAAGATTAATACAGGACGTCCTTTGAACAAGGCGCAGCCGCAATTAGACGGAGAAATCCTTGTCGGCAAGGGAACAAAAGCAAGGGTTGCTGCAATTGCAGACCCATTCTCTGTCTTTGGAATAGGATATTCTATCAGAAAACATAGGGAGCGCCCGTGGACATTGCCATTGTTCATGAACAATAAGATGGCTAATTCATGGTTTGCAGGACTGCTTTCATTATGCATTGCTCATGGAAGAACTTTCCTTAGCGCAGGCCCTAGAGGTTCTGGAAAGACTTCTTTGCTTGGCTCATTATTGCTAGAGATACTTCCAAAATACAGGATAATAACAATTGAAGATACGCAGGAGCTTCCAATAAACGCTTACAAGAAATTAGGCTACGACCTTCTGCCATTAAAGGTCCGTTCAGCCCTGCTGAAAGAAGGTATGGAGCTTCCGTTTGACACTGGCCTGAGAACAAGCCTGAGGTTAGGTGATTCTTGTTTAATAATCGGAGAGATCAGAAGCAAGGAAGCAAAAGTATTGTATGAAGCTATGAGAGTCGGTGCCATGAGCAATGTTGTTGCAGGAACAGTGCACTCTGATTCTCCTTATGGTGTTTATGACAGGGTTGTAAATGACCTTGATGTCCCTAAAGGCTCCTTCAAGGTCACAGATTTAATCATAATTGTCAACCAGATCAAGTCTACAACAGGCCTTTCAAGAAAAAGAAGAGTCATACAGGTTACAGAAGTCCTGAAAGATTGGCAGGATGAGCCAAAGTTCCAGGACTTGATGGTATATAACCCAAAGAAAGATGAGTTAGTGCCGACAAAAGAATTGCTTGGCGGAAAATCAATCCTATTGAAGCAGATTCTTGAAAGAACAAGAGGCTACAAAGGCTACAAAGACATCATAAGAGACATCCAGTTAAGAGGGTGGGCAAAAGAACTGCACATCAAGTTAGCGCATGATACAGAGCAGCTTGAAGCACAGTACATCTCAAGAGCAAATATCTTGTTTGCAAAATTATTCGAGGTCGTCAAGCCTCTGGAATCAAAAAAGAAAGAAAAAGAGTTCATGCTGAAATTCCAGAAGCATTTGAAGGCAATGTTTGATGCTGATTCTCAAGCAAGAAAGCTGAAGAAAAAAGCAGAAGAGCAGCTGAAGAAGCAGAAGGAAAAAGAAGAGGCAAAGATGGAGAAGAGAATCTCGCAAAAGCCTCTTTCAGATTATACAGGAGGCACAGGCCGGAAAGATGGAAGGCTTCCTGACAGCACAGGAATTCTTGCGCAGATTTCAGCTTTGCAGACCTCATCCAGCTTGTCAGACCGCCTGATGGACAGGCTTGAATATCTTACAGATTATTTCAAGGGTGTATGGAATAAATTCAGGAGCAAAAACGAATAATGGACTGGACCAAAATCTATTCAATTGGAAAGAGAATCCCGTCATTCCGCATAAAGAAAGCAGATGAAAAACTGAAATTTATCTTGTTTCCTTATACTTCCAAGGAATTAATCTCAACAAGCCTTGCTGCATTGATTGCCTGCATGGCTCTTGCATTTGCATTGTCATTCATAACAAAGTTCTTCTTGTATGCATTTTTCTTCTTGGGAATCATACTTGCGATTGCCTTGTACATCTACCCGACAAGCATCCATTACACCAAGCAGATAATTGATTACAAGGAAGAGATGCTCAGGGCGCTCATGAAGATTTCCACTTATGTCTCCATGAACTCAAGCTTGGAGTATGCTATGCTGCACACTAAAGATGAATTAAGGGGGACACTGAAGCTCCAGTTTGAGGATATCTTTGAAAAACTGAGGATAAAGGAAAAATGCACTTTAGGAGGTGCTATTGAAGATTACATTGGTGTCTGGAATGAGAACAATCCAGAGTTTGTCAAGGCATTGAAGCTTTTGCAGACAGCATCCATGAGCCCTCCAAAAGAAAGAGATACTATAATTGAAGAAGTTTTAGAAACAATAATCCTTGCTTATCACGAGTCTGGCAAAAGATTCTCAGAAAAGCTTGCTTCACAGGCAAAGACACTTATTGCAGTGGGAGTTTTGCTGCCAATCATATCCTTGATGATACTTCCATTATTGTCAATTTTCATGCCGCATATTGTGCAGCCGCCTGTAATTGCGTTTGTCTACAATGTTTTTTTTCCGGCAATACTGCTGGTCATGGCTTTGCATTTTGCATCTTCAAGAATCCAGGTCAATACAATAAGAATAGAGGATGCTCCTGAATACAAGAAAGTCCCCTGGTGGATATATGCAGCAGGAGCAGCTATCGTTGCATTGTTTGCAATACCTACAATAATGCATCTGAAAACAATCAATTTGGGCATTTTAGAGACAGCTGCAAGAGAATATGCATTAAGCTCTGTCTTTATCTGCTGGCTCATTGCACTGGGTGTTATTCTTGCAATATACTTGTATGCTTATTATCATACAAAGATGTACAAGAAGCTGTGGCAGGATGTCTATGACACTGAACAGGACTTTCCGCACTTGCTTCAGATATTCTCAACATATCTTAATCTTAACAGGTCTTTGGAAAGCGTTCTGCCAGATGTTGTTGATGATTACGAGACTCACGGCTTCAAGGACCATCCTGTTGTTGCTGTCTTCAAGAAACTTTTCCAGAAATTAAGGACAACAAAAAAATCAATAAAAGAGCTCACAAGAAAGATTCTGCCAAGGATCTGCCCGTCAAAAAAAGTGAGCAATAACATCTATCAGATAATCTCTTTTACAGATGTTTCGCAGGCAAGTGCAGGAAGAGCTGCAAAGATGATGAGAAAACAGACTCTCTCCATCTTCCAGCTTGATGATTACATAAAGTCATTGCTTGCAGAGACAGTCAGCTTGATTAATATCACAGTTACAATGCTTGCTCCGTTATTGAGTGCAGCAGCAGTGATAATGTCATTGGCGATTGTCATGAGCTTGAGGTTCATAACACAGCAATTGGAAATCATACAAAACTCTCTTGGTGTTACCCAGGGAACTGCATTGAACCTTGTTGATATAACGCAGATAATCCCGCCTACAGTGATTGAAGTCATTGTAAGCATCTATTTGATTGAGATGATGCTTGTGTTGAGCATCTTTGCATCTAATATCAAGATAGGCAATGACAAATACCAGACAATAAAGTCAATGAAGTCTAACCTGCTGGGCTTTGCAATCTACACAGCAATCCTGTTTGTTGGATTCATCTTGTTCAGAAATTTCGTTTTCCAGGGGGTATTGGCATGAATAAGACACTGTTCAAGATCATAGGTGTTGTAATCACGATTGCAGCAGTTGCATTCATGATAATGATAGTAAGAAATGTTTTGAAATCAGGAATACCTGGAGTAAATTAAAAATGGAAGTTGTGGAAATAGTGGTCTTCATCGGCATCGCAGTACTGATAGGAGGTTTCATATTGACATTTTTGATTGACTGGGATGTGCAGCAGACTTATGAGGATGTGAAAAGCATCGTCTTCAAGGAGCATGACCAGGAGATACAGTACAAGAAAGTTGACAAGCTTGGTTTCATGGCAGAGATTTATCATGCCTGGCAGGACTGCGGGTTTGGCATGCTGAACAAGTCTGTCACATTTTATGTTTCAGAGCCAGGGGAACTCACTAAAGAAGAGATTTTCACAGAGCTGAAAAAACTGAATTATTGCAGGTCTTTGCAGAGCGCAGAGTTTGAGTGCGGAACAAGGGAAGACCTTGAGATGGATACAATAACCCTGCCTGCTGTGATAAATGCAAGATGCGAAGAAGAAAAACTAAAGCTAACGTTATAGGGTGGTAAAATGGAGATGCCAATAAGAGTGATAATAACATTGTTCGTAGCTGTTGTAGTTGGTATTGTGATAATCAATCTTGCTTCAGACATGATAACTGACTCAAAATCAAAGCTGGACACCTGGAATGATGAAGACCTTGATGATGACAAGATAATTGAACTGGATTCAGTGCTCAGCACCTCTGTCGCAAATCTTGCTGCAGAGTGCTACAAGAAATACTATAACCAGGAATTTGAATCAAAGGTGTGTTTTGTTGTATTAGGAGAAGTCTCTGCTTCAGATTCAGAGATAATCGCGTCTTATCCATACAATGAATCCACTATTGATGTTGACCTGTCTAATGCAAAGAATGCTGTAAGGATTGGTTATGATTTTGTTGAGAATAAAATCAAGATAAAAGGCTAATGGAGGGAAAAAATGAAAATATTTGACACAAAACTGGCATTGAATAAAAAAGGAAGTGAAAAGCCGATAGAGATTTTCATAGCTTTGTTCGTTATCCTTGCTGTTGCCTTGGTATTGTTGAAGATGTTTCAGGGACAGATCTCTGACAAGACAAAAGAACTGAAAGACCTTGAGGCAGAGAGAAAGCTCGATGAGATGACCACAAAAGCAAAAGAAAAGTGCGACATGCTCTGTTCAAGAGGAAGCTCGCTCACAGACAGGGCAAGGTTCTGCATGAGGCAGGTGACAAGCGACATTGACGGCATAGGGGTGGATTTCAACAATAACGAATTGCTTGATGATGCTGTAACTAATCTTCTTCCAGGGCAGGTTGCCTGCGAAGATGCAATATATTGTCCTCATGTCACAGAATGCGGGCCTATAAGGACAATGAAAGACTGCATACCGATATTGTGCAATTCATTTGTGAAGTCTGGCTTTGATGCAGAACAAGCAACCACAAGACTAAAAGAGCTTATCCAGCCAGGAACATGCTCAGCAGGTGCTGACGCGCAATACCACTGGTACACTATCCTTGAAGAAAACTTGCACTGCTAAGAATGGAACAGCCAATCTGGTTATTTTTCGGCATTGTCGCGGTTTTGATAGGCCTAGGGATAATCATCCACGTTGTTTATCTCAATGAGGAGGATTCCATAATGCGGGGCCTTAAGCAGAGCCTTGACAAGCTGGAGAGCCAGTGCAATTTTGTTTGCGCAGCAGGTGAGGAGACTTACTTGTCAATAAAGGCAGAACTCCCTACTAAAGCGCGGATCTTTACGCATAACAGGAATATCTGCGGCGAGGTCAACGAGGACCTGAGCTATTGCGTGCAGTGCAACTGCGACATGGAGCCTTATGAGCTTGCCTTGAACACCACTCTTGCAGAGAAGTTCAAGGTGCATTATTATAATTGTTTTTTTGAGAAGATGGATCCAAATGTTAGGATGGAGTGTCTGGGATGAAACTAATGCAGAACAGGAAGGGGGATTCAGCCAGCAACATAATAGCCTGGGTTGGATTGCTTGTTGCTGTCCTTATCTGCGTTACTTTTGTGGCAGGCCAGGTAAAGCCAGGGCAGTTGATTGTTGAAGTCATTCATCAGGATCTCACAAAAGTGCAGACAAACATAAACAATGCCTGCAACAGCTATTATTACAAGACAAAATTCAATCCAATGATTGAGGAAGGCATCCTCACGATAAAGGATGGAGAGGCATGCATAAACTCAACTTATCATGAATGCAGGGAGTTTTTTTGTGAAGAGGATTTCAACATTACATTGGATTTGTCAAACATAACTTATCTTGTGATAGAGAAAAATGAAACTGTTCAACTATACTCGGAGTAAGCGCGGAGTATACGCGGTCTTGACAAGCTTTTTTTTTATAATCATAGCTTTAGTTGCAACAATAGGTGTGTTGTTCTATCAGAACATGCTTGTCACTTTTGAAAGAAGCATTGAAAATGACGTTAATGAATACTCTGTTGTGACAGATGCAAAAAATATCTTGTTTAATTGTTATGGAAAAGTATTGGATGAAAACAAATTGAATGAGTCCTGCAACATATCTAAAATCAAGGGCTATACTGTTGAGAAATTAGGGATAAACCAGTGCAATGAGTCTTTTCATGATTACTTGAACAATTCAAGGTATGACCAGAGCTTTGTTTATGTAGTTCCGATACAAGAAGAGAAAAAGATCTGCTTGGGGAGGCTTAAGATTTTCCTATGAGCGTGACAGAAAATGTAATGGGCGGTGTAATCGTGATGTTCATCTTCTTGATAGCAGGAGCTATTGTCATACATAACCTTACTGAGCACACAGTGAGCAAGGTTGATCTGACAAAGAACAAGTATCTTGAAGAGGCATACAGCTCTGACTTCAATGCAGTTCTGCAGGCAACAGAGCCGACCACAATGAGATCTTTTGCAGATTTATTGACAGATGCATTATATTACAGAGAGGAGAATATGACTTTTGGCAACACCACAGTCAATGTAAGGGATTTTTTCAAGGGTACATTAGATGCAGTGATTGGAGAAGACAGGTATTATCTCGAGATAAAGCCAAAGATAATTGAAGTGAGCCTGAATTTTGTGATTGACGGCTCTGATTCTTTGCTTGATGAAAGGCAGAAGCTTGCAGATGAACTGCCCAGTATAATTGAGGGTGTCAAGAAAAAGATTTATGAGACAGGAGAAGAGATTGTTGTTGCAAATGTTTACATCCTTGGAAACAAGTATGACTTGAATGACAGGCAGAAGTGCGATATCTATAATACAGACAGGGCAGACATATCCTGCTATATCATCGGCGCAGATGAATTATATGCTCCTCCTGAAGATTTCAATAATGAGACTTATGATGTGAACAGCAAGGACCAATATAAAGTTGAGTTTAATGTGACTGCGCCATATTCTGATGTGAACTATGTGAGGAACATCAGGAAAGCGGGTGAAAAAGATTATTATGAGGCAGACTGGGGCGCAGGTGTTGCTTATGCATCTGCGCACAACAAGGGAATGGCAAAACTGGTTGTTCTTTTTCCTGTTAGTGATGAGCTCTCAACAAGCTCTATTCCAGATGCATGCTTTCACATAAGTGATATACCAAGGCAGAAGATGTGCGATTTGTGCGACACAACCTGTCCTGCAGACCGCTCTGCTGCTTCTGTTGAAAAAGCATTGCAGGTTGCAAAGGCAAACGGCCACATCGTGAATCCGATATATTCATTTAATTGTGATTATGATTACAAGCCGATGTTCAACACTTATTTTGAGATAGTCAACGGCCGCTCAACAAGCAATGCCTGCGGAGAGGCAGTATGCGGAGGATGCTCTGTGAACAGCGGTGTCTGCTTTCATCCAGAATGCGAAGATGTCATACTTGAGCAGATGAACCACATTGCTGGAGAGACTTTTGGAAAAGTCATCAATCTTGAAGACATACAGAATCTTGTGTATGACATCAGCACGACAATTGATGACAATATTGAAGAGTATAAGTTCAGGCTTGGTGCAGAGTATGAGCATGCAACAAGGTTTGTTTCAGAAAGAAGTTTGCCCCTGCCGAACAAGCTCATGACTGACGCTAAATTATTCATATACCCAAACAAGAACGAGGTGGCCTAAAATGAAGAAAATGAACACAAAAGCCAGTGCCGCCGCCCTTGTTTTGTTGTCTTTGCTGGCAGTTGTTGCCGGAGCATTGTTTACCTTGCACAGCTATGACAAGTTTGAGGTTGACAGAAGCAGGCAGAATGAGATTAGCACAGAAGCTGCAATAACATTGTCAAGAGCGATAAGCTTGGGAATAAATGATTTTGCATTGAACGGGTTTTCAAAGTACAACAAGTATTGGTACTGCAATTATCCGATACCGCCCTATACAGATGAAGCAAATGAGAGTGTTGACTGGTTTGTGAATGAGAGGATCAAGAATTACATCCAGGCATTGAGAGAGCAAGGCAAGTTCATTAATATGCCTGAGATAAAGAATGATGTGAACAGCCTTGACATGAATCTTTTGAATCCAGACAGCATCACTTATGATGTCAGCAAGTATATTGTGGGGATTGAGACAGACGAATTTACAGAAAAGCAGGACATAAGCAACCGCTACACAAATCCTTTCAAGGTGTGGCTGATGTTCACTAATTTTTATGACTGGATGCAGGACAATGCAGGCCACCTGACTGAAAACATATACACAGAAGTTTTTGAGAATGTTGCGTGCCAGGCAATCAGCACTGACTGTGACTGTCCTGGCAATGAGAATGGAAGATTTATCAAGAACGCGACAATCGAAGAGATGAGCTTGAAGATTGAGGATGTCTATCCAGCTTTAGACAAGTCTTTGGCAGAGCTTAACCAGAAATTTGAGGGAACTGGCATAACCTGCGAGTACAGGCTGGAGAAATATCATATTGAGAATGAGGAAAAAATATCTTTTTCATACACTGCAAACAGTTACTTGGACCAGGGAAAGACAGACACTCTTGACTGGGACCAGACTTTGTATGATTATGAATACAAGATATGGTATGATGATTTCACTTTGCCAAATCCAGGGCAGGATGAGCTTGGAGGATGCCCTACAACAGACTCTCAGGTTGACGCGACTTACAGGGAGCAGAGGATTAACCTTGATGTTGATGTTGATGAGACTATCTCAGGAGAGTTTGAAGGAAGAGAGTGCACAAGCAATACCTTGTTTGAATTGTTTCATGTAGAGGAATTTGCATTGAACAAGAAGCTTGGATTGTTATTGACATTTGCTTGTTCAGACCCAAGTGTTTCCATTGAATCTCCAGAGGGCCTAAAGCCTTTTACAGGAGAGATTGGTCTGAGAGTCAGTGTCAGGATGGACTGCCCGACTCCTTCAATGATACTTGTCAATGGAAATGAGCAGGATTCATTTATCTGCGGAGGCGGCGGAGGAAGCTCTTGCTTTACAGCAGGAACAAAGATCCTGACACCAGGCAGAGAGATGAATATTGAGGATGTTGAGGTTGGACAGGCAGTCATTGCTTATGACCTTGAGAATGATGAGCAGGTTGTTACAAGAGTGACAGAGCTTGAAGCACCGATAAGAGAAGGCTATTACATAATAAACAATGGCTTGATTGAAGTGACAGATGAGCATCCATTCAGGGCAAAGAAAGCAGACAACACAATCGGCTGGGCTGCTATTGATAAAGAGCATGCAAAGCAGGATTCAGAGATTACAGAGCTGATTTATGATTTAGAGATTGGTGATTACTTGTTTACTGAAGATAATGAATGGATAGAGATAACAAGCATGGATTATGTCAAAGGGCCTGTGCAGACCTATAACCTGAAACAGATTGATTATTACAACAACTTTTATGCAAACGGCCTTTTGGTGCACAACAAGCACATGGGCATTGAAGGGGATATCTTTTGTCCTATTGAATGTCCTGAGTGCCAGATGTGTGTCATGGAAGGCGAAGGATGGGCCTGCGTGAATGTTCCGATGGGCACTGCATGCGGCGAAGATGTCTGCATGATTTGCGATAATGCAGGAGCATGCACCCTGCCGGCTCCATTAGGCATGCCTGATGATTGTCCAGAAGACTGCATGGTTTGTGACGGAGTTAACACAGGTGTTGAGGCATGCATCTTAGGAGAAGGAGGCCTTGCAGAAGATTATGCTTGTTCAGTGCCTTGTTATGTCTGCAGTGCAGAGGCAGTTTGCGACAAGATTCCAGAGGATTTCACGCAGATTGATTCAAGTCTTTGCGCTGACTGCACGACCTGTGGATTAGATGCAAATGGATTGCCTGCTTGTCTGCCAGATGTTGAGGAAGATGGTGACCAGTGTGGTGAAGGAGCTTGCATGATCTGTGAGAATGGCGGTTGTGTCCAGGCAGATGACGGATTCAAGGATACTGATTGTGCAATCTGCGAAGTATGTACAGCAGGAGCATGCGGTTATTCTGCACAGTTTTCAGGCAGTCTTGATGAGTGCGGCACCTGCCAGACTTGCGGTGAAGAAAATGGAGAAGCTGCTTGTATTGCAGATCAATTGCAGCAAGGACAGGTGTGCGGAGGCAGTGGATGCTCAACCTGCCAGGGTACAGAATGTCTTCCAGATTCTGCAACTGCAGGTAATTTGTGTGCAACAGACGGACCTTGCCAGACAAGATGCAATTCACAAGGATACTGTCAAGACGGCAGTGCAACGCAGGGCAACAGCTGTGACGCAGGACTTGACTGTATGAGCGGAGTATGCCAAGAAGATGGCAACTGCGGTGTTCCAGCATCTTTCTTTGGCAAGCAGTGCTGCGGAGATTTATTGTGCAATGCAGGAGACCCTTGCTGCCCTCATGGAGCAGGAATAGGACAATGGACCTGCAGTGCGTGTGATGATATCACAACATAATTTTTTTATTTTTATTTTAATGCCGCGCTTCGTTCCACGTGCAATACTGCTTACGTACAGATCTATGAACAAAAAGCAATAAAAACCGCGAACTACGCAGGCGGCATTATTTTAACAGAAATCTCCTAATCCTTTTTGCGCAGGCTTGACCGGCTTAATGTTCTCTTTTTTGCTTTCATCAAATATTGGTTTTCCATATTCTCCGTCATAGCCTGGCTGGAATTTTATTTTATGCTCCCTGTTCTTGATTATCAAGTCAGCGACTTTTTCAGGCGCAATTTTTTTCAATTTCTCTTCATCTGCATCCAGTGCAACTTTCATCTCATCACCAAACTCTTTCATGAGCTCGTGATACACTTTCCACACTTTTTGAGTTGCGATTCCAGAGCCAATCCCTGCAGATATGAGTTCTGACAATGGAATCAAGTGCCTGAATGGCTTTGCATTCTTTGGCTTGTATCCTTCTGGCTTGTCAGCCAGTTCTTCAACCCTGTGTAAGACTCCGATTGTCAATGGCTTTTTGCATACAGGGCAGATGTTCTTGTGCTTTATCGCTTCTTTAGGCGACATGCACACGTGGCAGTTCCTGTGGCCGTCATAATGATATTTTCCTTCTTCTGGAAAAAACTCAATTGTCTCTGAAAGCCCTTCTCCTGTTCTAATTGCTTTCAATAGGTTCTTGTAAGTCAGTTTTTTCAAGTCAAATATTGTAGCTTCTCTTCCTATTCTCCAGGGCCAGTATGAATGTGCATCACTGAAACTGACAATCTGCCTGTTCTCTAATTGCGACAATCTCCAGTTCATCGGCGGGTCTGAGCTCAATCCTGTCTCGATTGAGTGGATGTGTTTTGCCTTGTCCTTGAATGCTTCTATCATTGAATCAAATCCAGACATTGAACCAAACAATCCAAACCAAGGTGTCCAGATGTGCGCAGGTATGACTTCAATATCTTCGCTAATCTCGCGCATCATCTCAACAAAGTCAGGACAAGGAATTTTGAATATCGGCCTTCCGTCATAATCCAGCCTTCCTTTTTTTCCAAGCGCTTCTGTTACCTGCTTGACAATCTCCATATTAGGAGCAAGTACAACTAAGTGAACCCTTCTTCCTCTGCCGTCTGTGTACATCAATGAGACTTCAGTTGAGTAAACAAAAGAAAATCCGTTTTTTGTTTTTGCAATGCCTGTGTCATCATCTGTCAATTCTTTTTTCAGCTCTTTCTGCCATTCTGGGTGCTGGAAATCTCCTGTTCCCAGCAAACCAATCCCTTTCAGCTTTGCATATTTCTCAAGATTAGGAATAGTTATTTGTTTAGAGCATGCTCTTGAAAATCTGCTGTGTATGTGTAAATCAGAGACTATTTTCATTTTAGATAAGTTTTAAGGATTTTAATTTTCTGTGCAGTGTCTCAAATCTTAACCCAATCTTTTTCGCTGTTTTTGATATGTTATTGTTGTTTTCTTTAAGTGCTTTTCTCAAGTACTGCTTCTCAAACTCGTGCTCTGCTGTTTTTAATGTCATCGGCGTTGCTGGAAGCTCCTTGACAATGTCTTTTGATAACTCTGGAGCATGCTGGTAGAATGACTTGAATTTTGTGGGGCTCAAAGAACCCTTATACGTCTCAATGCTTGACTGGATGATATTCTTCACAGCCTCCTGCTTTATGTATTCTGTCTGGGCGATGCTTTTCCTGAAATCCTCTATGTCTATCTTCAGTTCTTCTATGAGCCTGTGCACAGACCTCCTGTCAAGGCCTGCTGCTTTTGCAACATCTGTTATGTTGCCTGAGAATGCCTGCAATAATCTTGATAGATATAATTTCTTGAACAATTTTTTTGCTTTCTTGAAAGGCACTTTTGTGCTGATGTCATATTCAAGCAATGGGGATCTTTTCAGCTTGTCTGAGACATCTGCCTGCACTTCAGAGATAGTTACCCCCAAGTATTTGTGCATGGCTTTCTTTACCATTGGCTTCACTCTTTTCTCAACCACCTCTTCTAGTGCTTGTTTTGTTGTCATGCAAGAGATTAAAGAATGAGGGCTATATAAAGATTATGATTTTTTTGTCACAGTATAACGCCTGGATTCATAGAAAAATTTATAAATAAGAAGTTTTTGGAGTATATATAGAGCTGTTATAGTCCAAAGAGGGGTGGATTATTATTTGTAATACTAAAAAGGGTGTGTTATTTACTGATATTCTAGTTTGTAATCTTTTCATTATTTATATTCATCGATTATTTGATGGGGCCGGGGGGTTAGATGCTTGTGCTGATTCTTTCACTCCCCTCTTTGGGGGGATTGTAACAGCTCGACAGCATGAGTTATCTTCCTGGCCTCTTATTTTCCAAGAGGTCATAACATGAGCAGCATGCAGCGCAGGACAGGAATTGTGATGCTTTTGATAGCTGTAGCAATGCTCCTTGCGCTTGTGTTTTTGCCGCAGATAAACCAACTGACTGGTTATGCAACACTTGACCAGGAGCATAAGATACTCATTGAGAAGAACATGGTTACTGCAGTTAATCTGACAAGCTATCTGCCTGGCTTTGAAAGGACTTATCTTGCGACATCTGCAAGCAACCTGCAGGTTGAGATTAAAAAGGACTTGCTTGTCATCACTCCTGACAAAGGTTTTGTGGGAGAGAGATTGATAAGCGTCTATGCCGCTGCAGAGGAAGTTGAAGAGCTCAAGTTCAGGGTTGAGGTCCAGGGAAAATCGCAGTCTATTGTCCAGGTGCTTGAAGAAGAGCAGGAAGAAGAGCCAGAGCCAGAACCTGAGCCAGAGCCTGCTCCAGAACCTCCTGCTCCAGAAGAAGAGCAGGAAATTCCTGCAATAAGTTTTACACTGCCTGCTGGACAGACTTTGATAGTTGACTTGAGCCAGTATTTTACTGAAATTGAAGGCAACCAGTATTTTGCCACAGGCGGACTTAACCTTATCATTGACATTGAAGAAGACATCATGAACATAACTCCTTATCCTGGTTTTGCAGGCGAGCAGCAGGTCACAGTCACTTCAGCAGGAGATCAGTTTGAAGAAAAACTGTTCATCATAACAGTTCCAGGAGAAGCTGAAGAAGACGAAGAGGAAATAGATGAAGAAGATGAGGCAGAGGAAGAAGATGAAGAAGTTGGTGAAGACGAAGAAGAAAAAACTGAAGAAGAGGAAGAAACAGAAGAGCCAGCTTCTGAAGAAATAAAAGCAGGCGAAATAACACTTGAAAACAAGACATTAGGAAAGAAAATTGAAGACGAGCCAAGCTTTGAAGTCAACTTTACAGACATCACAAAAGACAATGAGACCCTTACATTAATATTCTATCATGATTCTGACAATGATGAGAAAATCTATGTAGATGGAGATGTGAATTACACATTAAGCAGGAATCTTGCAGAACCATATGAAAACATCACTTTAATTGTTATGCTTGATGATGGCATTGTCCCTGAATTTGAACTGCATGTCGGCGAAACCTCTGAAAAATTCAAGTTCGGCAAGAAGTTGCCTAAAATCTTCCTTAAAGGAAAACAAATCAAGAAGTTCAAGAAGAAGATGCTTGAAAAGCTAAAGAAAAAGTTTGGCAAGAAGTTCAGGAAATGGCTAAAGAACCAGACTGGTTATGAGATTATTGACCGGGATGATGAATTGGTTGATGTAAGGATACAGAAAGAAAACGCTTCTGTTTACATAAAAGGAGTTAATGCAACAGATGTCAATGGATTGTTTGAGTGGATAAGCAGTTCTGTGTTGACAACAGAGATATTTGCAGCAGACCCAATAGACATGGAAGAGGCAGTTATAACGCTTCCAAGGACAGGCAATGTAAATTCAATACTTAAGTGTCCTGACTTTGATTTGGCTACGCAAACCTGTCCAAGCGCATGGCAAATAACAAATCTGCCTTTCAGCAAGACAGACACGCACATAAATTTCACAGTGGACCACTTCTCTGGATATGGGGGCGGTCCTGATGCGACCTGGGGACAAAACCTGTCCAGCGTATATACTTACGGTGCAGGCGCTTGGGGAGACCTTGATAATGACGGTGACATGGATCTTGTGCAGATAGGTTTCTCTGGCGCAGCTAGAATAGGCAAGGTCTATATGAATAATGGAACTACTTTGATAGAGGATGATTCTTCAGATATAACTGGTGTTAATTACGGTTCTATAGCATTGGGTGATGTTGATAACGATGGGGATCGAGATGCAGTGATTACAGGACTTGATGGATCATTTGCGCTTATAAAGGTGTATATCAATAATGGTTCGGGTGTTTTGAACAATGAGTCAAGCTGGAGTGACAACATGTCTGGTGTTTATTACGGCTCAATAGATCTCGGAGACTTGAATCGTGATGGTCTGCTGGACTTGATTTTGACAGGTTCTGCTTCAGGACAGAATTTTGCGCAGGTTTATATTAATAATGGAACAAAATTCAAGGATGACAATACCTGGAGTCAGCATATCAGTACAGACGGTCTTTTATACTCCTCTGTGGTCCTTGCTGACTTTACTGATGATGGTTATTTGGATGCAGTGATGTGCGGCAGAAACGAGTCTTTTCAGATTGTAACAAAATTCTTGCTAAATAACGGGACAACATTAAACAAAGATGATGCTTGGGGAGCTACTTTAGATGCAGTATACAGCTGCTCCTTGATAGCTGGAGATGTTAATAATGATGGAGCCACTGATTTATTCCTGACAGGATACGAGGGAAAAGCAAGAATATACATAAATAATGGCACGTCCCTGGAGCGAACAGCTTCTTGGTTTACTAATATTGGGGGTGTTCTGAATTCTGAGCAGGCATTCGGCGATGTTGATAATGATGGTGATCTGGACCTTGTTGTTATAGGCGATGTTACCGGCGCCAATGTATTGAATACTACTATTTATCTTAACAATGGCACAACTTTCAATAATGCAGGACCTGCATGGAATCAGAACGTGACAGAAGCAAAGGCAGGCTCTGTAACTTTTGTGGATGTGAATAATGATAAAAAACTAGATTTGCACTTGACAGGTTACGGATATGCGAATACCTCAGACTTTTGCAATACCACAGACACGTGTAATGATGACCCTGCAAATCCTGGCTGGGGATGGTGCGAGGATGCAGGATTTTGGGGCAACTGCAAGAATGGCGGGGCAATCTGCACGCCAAAAAATGACTGGTCATCGCAGTGTCCTGCAGAATGCACGAATTCATTAGTGTCGCCATGCTCTGCTGATAGTGACTGCTGGGTGTGTGATTCTTCTGGCGCTTCTTGCTCTAGCGGCCAGGACTTATCTTGCTGGACAGCAGGACCTGTGAATTTGATTTATTTAAGTTCAACAGCAACTGCAAACACCCAGCCAAATGCCTCAGGCAGCTTAAACGTGTCTTTATCAGGAGATATCCTGAATCTGTCCTGGTCAGCAGGTGCTGATGCAGAGACTCCTGCAAGCGGATTATACTATAATCTGCGCATTGGTACAAGCTCTGCTTCAAATGATGTGTTCAGCGGATTTTTTGGCGGCAGCGCGCATTCAACAAATTCATATCTTGGAAACATGATGCAGAGAAAAAATCTTGCATTGAATGTCAGCGGTATAACAGGCGTGTTCTTTGCTTCTGTGCAGACTGTGGATACAGGCCTTGAAAAAAGCGATTGGTCTTTGGAAGAGAATTCCAATCAGCCGCCTACGCAGTCTCAGCCTATACTTAATTCTACTTCTGGTGGAAATAATTCAGATGAGAACCTGACAGTTTATCCGCAAAATATCAATGACCCTGAAGGAGCCAGTGTCACAAACATAACAAACTGGTATGTTAATGGCACCTCGTTTACAGTGTTAAATTCGCCATTTGACAAGCAGGATGAATTGAATTCAAAAGATTATTCTGGATATGACAACGATGGAACAGTAAATGATGCTGGCTGGACAAGCAATGGAATTTCCGGAGGCGCTTATAGCTTTAATGGAGTGAATGATTACATACTTGTGCCTGACTCTCCAAGTTTGAGTCCGAGACAAGAGGTTACAGTTGAGGGATGGTTTTATTACAAGAATGCAGGAAGTAATACAGGCCTGATTTGGAAGCACTCCTACAATTATATCCTGTATACTGGCGAGAATAGTCAAGTCAAATTCCGCGTCTGGAACACGAGCAATGCAGTCAGTGGAGCCAACTTCAGCGAAGCCTCGCTGGCGATTCCTGGATGGAATCATATAGTGGGAGTGTTCAATGGAACAAATGCTATTCTTTATTTGAATGGCAGCCAGATTGGCACAATCGGCAGCGCAATAGGGGGAGGCATACGCGACCAGGCAGGTGATTTGTTTATCGGCAAGAGAGGAGATAATGGCGGCAGCATATATTTCAATGGAACAATCGATGAAGTGCGAATATATAATCAGAGCCTTACTCCACAGCAAATAAAGGCAAATTATAATGCAGGCGCGCCGAACTACAGGAAGATTGCTTCGCAGGAGACTGCAGTCGGAGAAGTCTGGCAGGCCTGTCTTACGCCTAATGATAGATACAATGATGGAACAACAAATTGCTCAAATAATCTCACTGTCTTGAGAGGCATGTCATGCGGAGATACAATTACAGCCAATTCTACGCTGTCAGCTGATTTGACAACTTCAGCAGACTGCCTCACAATGGGCGCAGATGATATCACGATTGATTGTGCAGGCAACAGGATAATAGGCAATAATACAGGAACAGGCATAGTATCTGCCGGTCATACAGGCATAACAATAACTAACTGCATATTCATCAATTTCACAAATGACATCTTGTTTGATAACACAAATGACAGCGTGATTGCCAGTACAGATGTAATCATCAACATAACTAATTCAAATGGAAACAATGTGACTGATTCAAATATCACTGAATTGTACGTTACTGATTCAACTAATATCCAGATAATAAACTGCACCACGGCAAATTACACTCTTGACAATGTGACTGTATTTACAGTAGAGGACTTGACTTATGGAAGCATAAGGTTCCTTAAGAGCATAACAGCAAACGGCACAATCATGGATGCAGACATAAGCATCTTGAAAAATAAAGCATTTGTCAACTCTTCTGGACACACTGGCTTGAATGTTTCTGCAAACATAACATTGAAAGGGCTGCCATTTGCTTCTACGCCGAACATCTTTGCAGACAGGAATGATGACGGGCAATATGAAGAGCAATGTGTTGCTCCTGTTTGCAGCAACCTGAGCTATGCTGCAGGAACATTTGTGTTTAATGTGTCTTACTTTACTTCATACACGTCTAATACAAGCATGCCGCCGATACAAGGCACGCCTATCTTGAACTCAACTTTTGGAACAAACAGGTCGCATGAGAACCTGACAGTGCATCCGCAGAATGTGCAGAGCCCTATGAGTCCTTCTGTTAAGAATATCACTAACTGGTACTTGGATGGGGGCGCAATAGCGGTTCTGAATATGCCTTTTGAAGGCGGAAGCAATTCAACCTATACTAAAGATTATTCTGGCGGCAATCGAGATGGAATTGTTGGAAACGCGGTTTGGAGCAATTCAAGCGGTTATGACGGCTGGGGTTCTTATTCATTTGATGGAAGCACAGCTAATATTACTTTAACAGGAAACCTTGGCCTGGATTTACAGTATGATATGTCTATTGCTGCATGGATTAACTTAAGTGATTTATCCGGCAGTAAGCCGATTGTTGTAAAGCAGACAACTATCATGATGCAGAAGTCGCCTTATTCTTTTGGAGTAACTGATGCAAATCTTTCTTTCAGTTATACTTCGGGCTTTTTGGGTGGAGGAACAATAATTTCTCCAGCCGTATTTAACCAGACTGATAAGTGGTATTTTGTTGCAGTGACACGGGATTATGTTGGTAATAAGCTTGGAGGAAATTCAACTATTAAATTATTTGTTGACGGCCAGCTGGTCAAGACAGGATTGTTAACTGGATTTCCAGAAGGAGGAGGAGCAGCAAAGATCGGAACAGATGCATTAGGCACTGCTTTTTTTAACGGCTCTATTGATGAAGTCTGGATATTTAATAGGACTTTATCAGACGAGCAGATTTTGTCATTCTACCAGAACGGCCCTGACACGATTGTTTCTCAAGAAACAAATCCAACTGAAGTTTGGCAGGCATGCTTGACCCCCAATGACAGGCTACAGGATGGTGCAACAAAATGCTCTAATAACCTGACCATCCGTTGGGGCCCGCCGACAATATCTCAGGTTATCCTGAATTCAAGCTCTGGAAATAATTTGACAGCTGATAATATCACTGCGTATCCGATTGTGCAGCCTTATCCTTCGCCTATTAAGAATATTACTTCATGGAACAAGGATGGAACGCCGGTTATGGTGTTGAATACTCCTTTTGAAGGCGGCAGTAATTCAACCTGGACAAGGGATTATTCTGGCTGGGGAAATAATGGCACAGTAAGCGGAGCAGTCTGGAATGATACCGGCGGTTATGACGGTTGGGGTGCTTATAATTTCCCTACTAATAATGATTATATAAATTGCGGAAATGATCCTAGCCTGAACATTAAAGGGCCGATTACTGTTTCAGCCTGGATAAAACCCACTGCAAATCTTGGAACATACAAGAGGATTGTTACGAAAGATTGGGCCCAATCTTATGTATTGAATTCTAACTCAGGAACAAACGGCATTGCATTTTGTATGGATTCTGATGGTAATCCTGGCAATTATGTCTCGACTGCTAATAATGTTATTCCTCTTAATTCATGGACTCATGTTGTGGGCACTTGGGATGGCTTTGAATTAAGGATTTATTTGAATGGAAGATTGAATGCCTCTAAATCACATATTGTTTCAGTTACTGGCTCTGCAAACAATGTGATGATTGGTAAGTATGGTGGCGGAGTGGGGAATAGCTTCCCTGGATTGATAGATGAAGTGAGGATATATAATTATTCACTCTCTGAAGAGCAGGTTCTTGCGCTTTATAACAATCGCACTGATTTGATTGTTTCGCAGGAATTGTATAACGATGATGTCTGGCAGGCTTGCGTGACCCCTAATAATCGCACTATTGATGGCGCGACAAAATGCAGTAATAATCTTACACTGCACAATTATCCTCCAACACAGGATAGTCCTATACTTAATTCAACTTTTGGAACCAATTTGACAAGTGAAAATATCACTGTGTATCCTCAGAATCTTTCTGATGCAGATCCTGTAAAGAGTATAACGTCCTGGAACAAGGATGGAAATCCTGTTATGGTCCTGAACATGCCTTTTGATGGCGGCAGTAATTCAACCTGGACAAGGGATTATTCTGGCTGGGGCAATAATGGAACTGTGACTGGTGCGTTATGGAGTTCAACAAGAGGCTATGATGGCTGGGGCGCTTATTATTTTCCTCAAACCACGGACGAGATTAATTGTGGTAATGCTGCTAACCTGAATATCAAAGGGCCTATTACTGTTTCAGCTTGGATAAAGCCGACATCAACTCTTAGCCAGTTCCAAAGGATTGTTGAGAAAGACTGGGCCCAGTCTTATTACCTTGGAGGCAAGTCCGGAGCTAATAGTAGAGGTATTGCATTTGGCATGGATACTGATACTAATACTGCGAATTTTGTACAGACCGCTAATAATGTTATTCCTACTAATGCCTGGACGCACGTTGTCGGAACCTGGGATGGCTCTGAATTGAAGATATATATTAATGGAACATTAAATGCCTCTAAATCATACAGTGTTGCAGTCACTGGCTCTGCAAATCCTGTGCGGATTGGTAAGTATGGTGGTGGAGCAGCAAATAGTTTCCCTGGCTGGATTGATGAAGTGAGAATATACAATAGTTCCTTGTCTGATGAACAGATTCTTGCGCTTTATAACAATCGCACTGATTTGATTGTTTCAGAAGAGACTGCAAAAGATGATGTCTGGCAGGCTTGTCTGACACCGAATGATAGGGTCCAGGATGGTGTGACAAAGTGCAGTAATAATCTTACAATAATTGATAATCCGCCGACTCAAGACACGCCGATATTAAATTCAACAACTGGAACAGATGATGTTAATGATAACCTTACTGTGTATCCTCAGAATGTTTCAGATCCAGAAGGTCAGCCTGTCAAGAACATTACTGTCTGGCGCAAGAATAATAATGATTTGATGCTTATTTATGTGCCGTTTGAAGTTTCTGCAAACCCGTATGATGCAACCGATTATGCTGGTTTTGACAATAATGCGATAGGCTTGAATCTCAATCCTGTCTTCTCGCCGACAAGCGGCCATGATGGCTGGGGTGCTTATACATTCAGCGTAAATGATGATGCCGTAAATCTGAATACAACTAATTTCCCTTCACTTGCTGCATCTGATGAATATACTGTTGAGGCATGGATAAAGACCAGTTCTGCAAAGAACTATAATTGTATCTTTGCAGTCAATAGTTTTGATCCTGGTTGGTACATAAATGGAGGAAATATACTAAGAATATATGATGGTGCTATTTTGGATTGTAGCATTCCTGCTGCTGTTAATGATAATAAATGGCATCATGTTGCGTGGGCTAGAGATGGCAGCGGCGCAAATCAGGTAAGATGTTATGTTGATGGTGCTTCTGCAGGAACTGCCACGCATAATGCAGCATTCCCTGCAATAAATAACTTAAGGATTGGCTGGGATGGATTCGCAGGGGAGGATTTCGAGGGAATTATTGATGAATTCAAGTTCTGGAACACTTCCTTGTCAGTAGCACAGATAAAGGCAATTTACGATAACAGGACTGACTTGATTGTCTCTGAGGAAACAAGTCGTGGTGATGTCTGGCAGGCTTGTCTCACACCAAATGACAGGGTGCAGGATGGTGTGACAAAGTGCAGCAATAATTTGACTGTTTTAAGGGCGACGCCAATACTTAATTCAACTTTTGGAACTAATGGAACAGACGAGAACCTGACAGTCTATGCGCAGGATTCAGTAGGCGCGATAACAAACATAACCAATTGGTATCATAATGGAACTTCAATTACTGTCTTGAACATGCCTTTTGACACAAACAGTTCATCTAATGTAAGAGATTATACACCTTACCAGAATAATGGCACTATTTTCGGAACCCCTAATTGGACAAGCAGTGGAGTTTCAGGCGGAGCATACGTATTTAATGGAAGCGGGGATTATATCCGGGTTCTTTCAGACAATACGCTCAATTTATCAAAAGACTTATCTGTAGAGGTGTGGGTCAAGCCCAGATCTTATGCAGGGCCTATTCTTGTTAAAGGCGATGGCATTGGCCCGAAGTATAATTATTACTTGCAGGCATTGAGCAATAGGAAAGTAAGATTCTGGGTATATCCTCCGGCAGGAATAGGAACATTTACCGTGACATCCGTATCTAATTTAACTCTGAATCAGTGGACGCATATTGCCGCCACATACGATAACAGCACAAGGAATATGTCTATTTACTTTAATGGAACATTAGATAATAGTGCTATCCGGTCTGCTGCAAATCCTCCAACAATGAATACAAATCTATATATCGGCAGAACTCCGGACAATATTATCGGGCCACACTTTTATTTTAATGGAACAATTGATGAAGTAAGAATCTACAACAGGACCTTATCTGCACAGCAAATAAGGCAGAATTACAACAATGGTGCTCCAAAATATGATGTGATTACTTCTGATGAAACAAAGGTTGCAGATACTTGGCAGGCTTGTGTAACCCCAAATAATGCAGTTGCAGATTCTCCAACAGTCTGCTCAAATAATCTCACTATTGCGCCATATCCCAACTGTCCTGGCAGCCAGTATACAGGTATTTTGACAATTGATTCTAATTATGTAACAACAAGAAATATTATCTGCAAGGCAATCACAATTAATAATTCTGCAATACTTAAAGTGAACAGCTATGGCGCAGGAAACAAGTCGATATTGATACAGGCAGAGAACATTACTATTGCAACTGGCTCTGTAATCAATGGAACAGGTCTTGGTTATCCTGCAGCTAGCGGACCGGGAGCAGGCGTAAGTGGAGTCTTTCAAGGTTCTGGCGGAGGTCATGGCGGTGATGGCGGACTAGGCAATACAAATTCATGGTATGGCTTATCTTTCAACCCTACAACTCCTGGCTCTGGCGGCGGTTCAACAAATAATGCCAATGCTCCGGGCGGTCCTGGCGGTGCAGCAATAAAAATTAATGCTACAAATAATTTGATTATAAATGGAAGTATTGTTACAGATGGAATTGATGCTAGACAAACCTATTTCGCATTGAATGGTTATGCATCTGGCGGCGGTGCAGGTGGAAGCATATGGATTACTGCAGACTACTTGACTGGATTTGGAAACTTGTCTGCAAAAGGTGGCGCAGGTATTTTACAGCCTAATAGTGGCAGGCGTGGTGGTGGTGGAGGCGGTGGAAGAATCGCTGTTTATTATAACACAACTACGTGGAATATGAGTAGGTTTAATTCAGCTAATGTTTCTGGCGGTCCAGAAGCAGCCTATCCTGGCAAAGTAGGCACTGCAATTTTTATGGATCCAAATGATGCAGCATATATTCCTTGGGGTTTCAAGTGGCAGAATCAGGAAACAAGTAAATTTAACTTCACTAACTTGACAATATATGACGCTTCAATGCTTACAAACATGACTCCCGCATCAACTACTGCAAAAGTTAATGTTTCAACAACCTGCACTATCACAAATTCTGTTTGGGAGAATTTAAACTACAGTTTATACATAGATCCGCTTGACTTGTTTGTTATAAACACAATAATTAATCAGACTCCTCAAAATGCAACGAATATGATTACATTAAATGCTACAAGAATTTTCATACAAAACAATTCAAGAATAATCGGCAATGCAAACATAACTGCAGTTAATATAACTATGGACAGCACATCAATAATCGATGCTTCTGAGTTTGGATACTCTAGGGATAATGGTCCTGGTGTTGGTGCAATTAGTGGTGCAGGATGGCACGGTGGCGGTGGCGGCTATGGTGGTAAAGGAGGAGGAAGTCTGGGCGGAAATATCTATAGCAGTTCATTCCAGCCAATAACTTTTGGTTCAGGAGGCAGGAGTACGGGTGCATTAGCTTCACAAGGCGGACATGGCGGTGGTTTGATTAGCATCATTGCTTCAAATGTATTGAACCTTAATGGTAATTTGATTTCAGATGGTGGAAATGCTACTGGATTTGTGGCCAATCCACAGATCAGCGGCGGAGGTTCTGGTGGAGGAATATATATCTCTGCATATAACTTGACAGGTTTTGCTAATTTGACTGCAAGAGGAGGCGGCACCAAGAATGCGCTTGGTGTTAACCAGCCGGGTTCTGGCGGCGGAGGAGGAAGAATCGCGGTCTTTTATAACACAACATCTTGGACAATAAATGATTTCCTTAAGGCAGATGTTTCAGGAGGTATTCCTGTTACAGCGGCAGGTGTTGGCAGCATTGGCGAAATAGGAACAGTTGCTTTCATTGACAGACCAAATGATGTTGTTGACATAGTCAAAGGCTTCCAGTTCCAGACAAATGATGAAACAATTGGTTATTTGAACAGAACTACTTTCAACATAACAAATGCCTTGGCAAGATATAACAACAGCGTGACAGCCACTGCAACAAACTCATTTAACTTGATTAATTCAACCCTTGCAAATACCAATGCGACAGCGTCAATCAATGCACCGGTTGTTTCCTTTGATTCTGATTCAGTGATTAATATGACCGGAAGGCTTGATGTGGCATATGCAAATTTTTCAGATATCGGTGCAACATATATTAATGGTCTTGGATTAACTATAGAAAAAATCAACTTTGCAGAAATTGCCTGGCTCCCTGCCTTGAATAATATCTTTAATTTGAGTACACAGGTGCAGTTCGGAAATATTTCCGCATTTGTCAATTCTTCTGCTGTTGCTGGCTTGAACCAGTCTGCCAACATCACGTTCTTTGGCGTAAGTTTTTTTGTGCCTTACCCTCTTGTTGATTTGAATGATAACGGCACTTTTGTTGCTTGTCCAGGTAGTATCTGCACAGAGATAAGCCATGTTGGAACAACGTATACATTCAATACGACCAGATTCTCTAATTTTACTTTAGGTGAGAATTACACTTATCCTAACCAGACAAATCCTGTGCTTCAGTCTTCTGCAGGAGCAAACTCAACTTATGAGAATCTTACAGTCTATCCGCAGAATGTGACAGGCCAGCCAGATGTGACAAACATAACAGACTGGTTTGTCAACAACCAGTCCTTGATGGTCTTGAAGATGCCTTTTAACATTAACAACGCGACAACTGCAAAAGATTATTCTCCGTTTGCAAATAATGGAGCTGTTAATGGTTCTGTCTGGACCGCAGCAGGCATCTCTGGAGGTGCTTATATTTATGACGGAATTGATGACGGGATATCTGTTCCAGCGGATAATAGCTTGAATCTTTCAGAAAACTTTTCTGTTGAGGTGTGGATAAAGCCAAGAAAACTGGGGGGCGCAGGTACCCAATATATCTTGGATAAGGGTGATGCTTCTGGCGTCGGCGTAAATCCGGGTCATAATTATGCTCTGTTCATAAATTCTTTCACGAACCGGACTGTGTTTGGGATACATGGTACTGGCGCCTACCCTCCGGGGGCTGCTTATTGGGTCGCAACTGTAACAACTCTTAAACCAGATCAATGGTATCATATTGTCGGTACTTTTGTCAATTCCACTCATGATATGCGTATTTATTTGAATGGTTCTTTTGAGGCAAATCAAACAAGCAATTGGGCTTTTGGCCCTCCAAATTATCCATATCCTTTAACTATTGGAAGGCAGTCACTTGGAAACTTTAATCTGTTTAACGGAACAATTGATGAAGTAAGAATTTACAATAGGACTTTGACTCCTGAACAGATCAAGGCAAACTATAACAAAGGACACCCTAATTATAATACAATTGTTTCGCAGGAAACCAGAGTAAATGAAACATGGCGTGCCTGTGTTGCACTTGCAGACGCTGTTACTGATACTCCGGAATTGTGCAGCAATAACATTACTATAAAGCAATACCTTCCAATCACTTGCGGCACAGCGCTGCAGTCTAATAAGAAATATGCCGTATTTAATGACCTGGTTTCAGCTGGAAATTGCTGGGATGTCAGCAACCTGGCAAATATTACAATAAACTGCCAGGGGCATAAGGTAACAGGTCCTGCTGCTACAAATACATTGCTCTATGCAAATGGCTTGGCAACCAATATTGTATTAAAGCACTGCTTTGTGCAGGACTTCCAGTACGGCGTGAATGACGACTTCACGAGTTCATTGTTCTATAACAATACATTCAACAGCACGCGTACCCGGGCAATTGCATTAAGTGCAAGTGTTAATAATGTCACATCCAATACTATTATGAACGCAGATACTACATCCACATATGGCGTATTTATTAATAATGTTAACCGTATCAAGGTTTATAGCAACAATTTCACAAATATCCCTGGATATGATTTATATGTCCGGGGTGCAAACCATGAAGTAAAGCATAATTATTTTAACAAGAATAATAATGGCAATCGCAGAGTTATATATTTTCTTGCAGGCACTTCAGCAATAGTTGAGAATAACACAATGGTCAATGTTGGCACCTCTTGGGGATATTACTTGGCTAATATCAACACCCCGGTCTCTTTAAGAAAAACTAACTTAGTTGACGGCAAGAATGCAACTAATTATTTTATGTATAACAGGACCGATGAAATTGTACAGCGATTGAATAACGACGGTTCTGTCAGGGTGCTTAACCTGGCAGAGCTAGTTATTTATGCTTGTGATAATCTGACCATTAACAATAGTAATTTCACGAATCATCCTGCAACTGAACTGACTGTGCGCTTGTATGAAACAAACAATACTGTTTTTAGTTCTAATCTTGTTTCTGGTGATACAACGCCGTTTACAATGACCTCTGGAAGAGATAATATCATTGACGGCAACCAGATACATTCAACTTCAACAGCGTTGAATACATATGCTCTTAAAATTGATGGTTCAGCAGCCAACAGCACAATCAGGAATAATAATATCTCTCAAGGAAGAAGAGTTGTAGAGACAGCAGGCACTTTAAGCAATGTAACATTCTATAACAACACTATCAAGAACGTCGGCGATAATCAAGCATATGGTGTGTATTTTAATGGAGGAAGCGTCACATTTGCAAATAATTCTATCACTTGTACACAGACAAGCTCCAATGGCTTGGCAACGGCAGGTACATCTACTGCCTGGATATCAAACAATACTGTCAATAGCTGCAGATATGGTTTTAGGTTCCTTAATGGCGGCAATGATGTGCATAATAATACCTTTATCAACCCAGCTTATTTCGGTATTTATCTTGGAGGCCCGGGAAATTCTCTCTATAGAAACAACATAACAAGAGGCAATATAGTCAATGGCAATCCTGTGCAGTATTATTGGAGAGAGCCTTGTCCTGATGTAAATGGCCAGACAATTAATGTGTCTCATACAACGGAAACAGGATTTACTTTAGTGGATATGAATAATTGTCTTGTTGATAATGCCACTTTTATCGGTGTTGGGGGTGCTTTCCTGAATGATGAAGCTGGATTGTCTTTGATAAACTCAAACAATTCAAATGTAACAAATAATAATTTCACCAACTTATACACTGGAATTGGTTTCATGAAAAGAGATGAGCCTGCAGAGAAGCTCTATATGGCCAATAATTACTTTGCCAGCACAACTACAAATCCTAGAGGTATTTATTATAGTGCATCAAGTAACCAAGTTGCGTATAAGAAAAATCATACAATATATAACAATACTTTTATTGGGATGTATGAGGCAATCTTCAGAGGGGCGTATACAGGGCATTACAGCGTTGACTTAAACATCACAGGCAACCTGTTTAATGGCTCAACACTATATGATATATACTTCCCAGGCAGAGTCTGCAATGTTACAATAGAATCAAACAGGTTTGATAATTTCACAGGAACTTACAGCATATACTGGAACAATGTAAATCAACCTACAGATATTTTAATCAAAAACAATACTTTCACGAATGGAGGGGCTGCCAGCACTTATATTACTGTGGGCAATCTTTTGGAAAGCGTCATAACTGAAAATTATTTCAATGGTTCTCAATATGCAATTTATTTCCCAAATACTGTCCATGCGAATAATACAATTTATAATAATGAGATATACGAGGCAAATACTGCAGGAATCTATGTTGGAGATCTTGATTATCAGGGAATTTTCAATAACACAATCTGTTACAACAAGGCAGGCATCGTGTTTGCAAATGGCGCAACATACTCTACAGTCGGTTTCCACAACAATAGCTTCTGTATCCGGAACCTGAATCCTGTAAATGGTTCTAATATAACAGACAGTACGCCGTTGCTTTCATACAATGCAACAAATCTCTTCAATTATACAACATCAACATGCACTGCTGTGATTGATGGTATAAACAGCGGAACAAATCTCACAATGCTGCCAGACGGATCCAACCAGACACTGCAGGTCAACAGGACACTGGCGCAAGGCAATCATACCTTGAACTTTACTTGCCTGGACATGTTTGATAATAAGGCCGCACCTAACCAAATAATTTTCTTTTTGAGAGGAGGCGCTCTCTCTGTCAGCACAACATATCCAGATATAAGTGTCCTCAATTTCAAGACAGACAGGCAGAGTTTTGAAGGCAGGTTTGAGACACTGAAAGGCAATTGCACTAACTGCAGTTATGATTCAGAAAATGTTTGCCAACTGGAGCAGGAAGTGATAACTGGCGGCGCAGGACCATATAATATGTCGTTGTTCTTGAATGGAAGCGCTGTGAGCATGCAAAAGATGCAGCTTGTCTGCACGATGTATGATTATGCAGTCAATGTGCTGGGCGGGCCGAACTGCACAGGCTCAAATGACAATAGCTCTGCCTGCGCCAATTGGGTGGGCGGCGGAACAAATTACACGATTGACTTGACAAACAGCAGCAATTTCAATACTTCAGTATTACTTGGAAATATTTCACCTACAAATAATTGCAGCACAGTTGTGTGCTATATGCAGGGAGAGTGGGTTCCTGGAGATAATCAAAGCTTCAGCATAAACAAGCAATTCACAGTCTATGACGCGACAAATAATGCGACAAATCCTAATGGAACATTGACTTTCACTACAGACAAATATGTTGGAATTGAGACATTGGCTTCTGATATAAACATACTTAACATGCAGCTGGACTTTCAGAACTTCAATGGAACTTTTGATTCGACAACAGGTGCCTGCACTAACTGCTCGTTTGACGGCGGTAATATTGGCTGGTGCCAGGTAGAAGTAGAAAAAGTATTCGGTATGTTCCAAAGCTATAATCTTACTATAAATTTGACCATGCCAACACCGATAAATATGACTAATCTCCAATTAGTTTGCAGGAGCTTTAATGAAACAGTAGCAATAAACTCAAATTGTTCAGGGCTTTCACCGCATGCTGATTCAGCAACAGGCTGCTTCTCGCCGGTTGCCACTCCTGGAAAAAGCAGTGTTGTCGGCAATACATTATATATCAACTTGACTGGCTTCACGAATTTAAGCATACCAATGGGAACAATCTCGCCGACAGGATCCTGCAAGCAGGTTGCTTGTGAGCTCACAGGAACCTGGGGTGTTGGTGATCCTACACAACAGTTTGTAATAAACAAGTCAATAACAGTTAGTGCGATATGATAGAAATGTTTATATATCATTTATGCAAAATATTGATAAAAAAGAGGAAAATCAAATTCGCAGCGATTTAAAAATGAACAAAAAAGTCTTATTGCTTATATTTCTATGCCTGATTAGTATATTTGCTGTTTTTGTTTCTGCAGGCGATACTGCCTGCGGTATAGGCGGTTGTGCACCAACTGAATTGGCTTCTACAAATGCATCTACGCAAGTCATCAATCTGGTTCAGCAAGGCACTTTGACTATAAACACCTTGACACTCACAGTTATTTGCAATTCTTCTGCTACTTGTTTTAACAGCACAAATATAACTCAGTACGTGGTGTGCAATGCGACAAATGGAATGTATTGTGACAGCCCGGCAAAATCATGGGAATATCTTAACCAGCAGATGAATCACACTAATATGACAAATATTACTAAAGTTGTTGTTAAGACAGGTTCTGTGGTGGCAGCAGTCATAGGAGATGATACTGTTCTAGGAGGAGGGACTGTTCTGCTTACAAGCGGCAGCGATAAGGCAGGTACTAATGCAGGCGCAAAAATAACAGTAAACCCTCCTGATGTAGTAGAGGATGTGCTGATAGACGAATTAGATCCAGGAGCAGGGCAAGCACCGGGCACATACAAGGTTTTTGTGCTTAAGCGAAATCCTATCACTGGAAAGCTGACTACATTGATTTTTATGTATTTTCCAAACACGAATTTAGTGTATCAAGTTAATGAAATCGATTTGAATATAGTGTCTCCTCTTCCTGGAGCGCGATTCGAACCCCCTCCAAAACCTCGTTTTAAATGGGAGCCTGCTAATTATGGAAAGGTCATTATTGTTGACTATCCATCAACCTCGCCTATTGAATATTCAAATGGAGCGGCAATTATTGGATATGATGAAGCAACTAATGCGCCTCTGTTTGGCAGGAGCTTAAGCGCAGCAGGCGGAACAACCAAGCTGGATATTGCAGGAGTGTTCATGTCTCAGGATGCGGCTATTGAAGAAGAGGCAGGCACGGAGTATACTAAAGCATTTATTGTAGGCACAGTAAACAGGATTGCAGATGGTGATGAGGAGATTTTTACTGCCTGGACATATACAGACGGCGTAATGAACACAGCGCCGATAACTTGGGGTCCTGTAGTCGGAGGAGCCAGTGTACGAGAATTAGTTGAAAAACATACTGGCAGCATAAACCTTGCCGGCGCGGGAATATACACGGATCCAGTCAATAATAAATATGCAATGGCTGCAAAATTTAAATTTGAGAATGATGGAAGTGTAGATATAGATGCCAAGCAGGTTACAGGCGCAATTGGCCAGATTGACTCCTTAGAAACTTTTGCAATCATGGGCAATCCAGATACCACTCCTGGAGGAAGCCATATTTACCAGGGATATGCGGGTTCAGATGGAGAAGACAAGATTTTAGTGTGGGATAGTCTGTTTAGCAATATTGTACAGGCCTGGACAACTTCAGGCAATGACGGCAGTAGCACTGCAGTTAATGCTTTAAGAGCAATAAATGATGCATCAGAAAAAATAAATCCAGCTGTTTATGTTTCACTCTTTAACCAATCATGGAACAATAATGTTGGAACAAGGGTTATTGTATTAGAAGGAAGCTCTTTTGCCACTGCATTTAAAATATATAATTTTACTGCAGATTCTGGCAGTGCACTTGCCTGGCAGAGCACAGGCGGGCATGCTGGTGATTACCTGACCTATGTCTTGGGTGGACGTTTTCCTGAAAAAACAAACAGCTCTGCCTGGCTGGATTATTTTAACGTAAGCTTAGGGTTAGACGCGACTAATCCTAATGGTACTACTCGTTTTACGACTGATAAGGTTGTGCGGATTCAGACTTTTGCTCCGGATATTAATATTTTGAATTTTCAGTTGGATTTTCAGAATTTTAATGGTACGTTTGATACGACTTTGGGTACTTGTGCTAATTGTTCTTTTGATGGTGCGAATATTGGTTGGTGTCAGGCTGAGGTTGAGAAGGTTTGGGGTATGTTTGAGAGTTATAATTTGACTATTAATTTGTCGACTAATGATGTTCTTAATATGACTAGTTTGTTGTTGGTGTGTAGGAGTTTTAATGAGACGGTGCAGCTTAATAGTAATTGTTCTGGTTTGTCGCCTTATGTTGATACTACGCCTGGTTGTTTTACGCCTGGTCCTGCGACTGCGGGTTATAGTAGGGTTGTTGGTAATGCGTTGGTTGTTGATTTGATTAATATGTCGAATAGTAGTATTGATATTAGGTTGGGTAAGTTGCAGCCTGATGTTACTTGTGAGCAGATTGCTTGTGAGTTGACGGGGACGTGGAGTGTTGGTGATCCTACGCAGTCTTTTGTGATTAATAAGTCGATAACAGCAACCGCAAACTAAGAATTCTAATTATTTCTTTTTAATTTTCTTAATTCTTCCATATTTTTATCAATCAATTGCTTGAATTTAGGCGCTTTCTTGTATGCATCCTGGAAAGCTCTTTCTGCTCTATTATATTCTCCTTTTTTCATCAATAATTCTCCCCAGGTTACATACGCTAATTCATATCCTACAGCCATTGCATTTTGAATGGGTTTTTCTGCTTTATCATACTGTTTTAAATTGATATAACAGTCTCCAAGGCCGTTTTGTGCTTGGCCACTTCTAGGATCTATTGCCACTGCTTTTTTGCAGTGTATTATTGCCTTATTCCATTCGCCATGCAGTCCATGAATGATTGCGCGGTCGCAATGCGCAAGTAAATGTCTGTCGTTATATTTTATTGCAATATCCAGATGGGATTTTGCTTTGTCTAATTGTCCTTGGTGGGCATAAGTATTTCCTAATCTGTAATGTGCTTCTGCATTTTTCGGATTTAATTTTTTAAGAACATAATTGAAATTCTCTATTGCTTTTTGTATATTGCCTTGGACATGGTATGCTCTTCCTAGATGTATGTGTGCATCCTCCAACTCTGAATCCAGGTCAATTGCTCTATTGCAGTCTTGTATTGCTTTTTCAAGATTATTATGGCCTCCTTGGCGCATAAATATCTCTGCCCTTGTTACATACGCGAGCGGGTATTCATTATTGAGTTGAATTGATTTATTTATGTCTGTCAGTGCACCTTCTAAATTGCCTTCTTGTATGCGCGCAATTGCAAGATTGTTGTATATGTAGTCTCTTTCTATGACTTTAAGAATGTTGGAGTATACTGCTATTGCTTCTTTGTGTTTTCCCTGCTGCAGGAAGATTGCTGCAAGGAAGTTCCTGAGGCTGATTTCGCCATTGGTTGGAGTCACGACTTTTAACAATGCATCCTCTGCTTCAGGCAGGTCTGCGTGTTTCAAGAATAAAGGGTTGTTTTGGTATTCTGCAAAGACAGAGGTGCCATTGGCCCATGCTTTGATAAGCCAAGTCTCATCTATGTTTCGCATATAGACGTCTTCTGTTAATTTTTCAGCAAGTTCAATTGCTTTTTCAAGCTGTTCCTCTGCATTCTTTGGATTGTTCTTTGCTTTGATCAACAATGCAACTGCTTTTGCAAGCTTTCCGTGTTTGCTGTCTGGATCTGCCTTAAAGGCTTTTTCGAAATATTCTAGTGCAAGATCCTCTTCTCCCCGGCCTCCTAATTCAAATGGAAGGCCATAGTGCATCCCTGCTTCAAACCAGATTTCAATAGAATACTTGTCAAACTGTTTCTTGAACATCTCGTTTGCCGTCTCAAAATCCTCTTCAGCTTCTTCGTGCTTGCCGAAAGTCGCTTTGAGTTTTGCTCTTTTTAGATAAGGCATCCAGAAGTCTTCTGATTTTGTAATTGCTTCATTTATTAGGTTTAGTGCAGCATTATAATAATCTTTATCAGGCCTTATACGTTTTAAGCCAAGCAGTATTGCTTCAGACAAACTCTGCCCTTTTACTTCTCTTTGAGCAGCGTCTCGTTCTTTTTCTGCAAGTTTTCTTGCAAGTGCCTCTAATCTTGCATTTTTCTCAGCGATCTCTCTGTCCTTCTTTTCTGCTTTTGCTTCTGCTTTTGCTGCTCTTGCATCTGCCTTTGCTCTTTGTTTTTCTTTTTTTGCTGCTCTTGCATCTGCCTTTGCCCTTTCTTTTTCTTTCTGTTCAATCCTGGTCTGCGCACTTTGATGCTGGACAGCAAAACCTGCGCCTATTCCGCCTACAAGCAGCAGACCAATAAGACTTGTTGCAAGCCTGTGCTGTGCCATCCATCTTGTTGCCTTTTCAATAAGTCCTATCTTTCTTGCTTTTACTGGCTCATAGTTCAAGAATCTTTCAATATCATCTGCCATGTCTTTTGCAGTTCTGTATCTTTTTGCAGGCTTTTTCTCAAGAGCTTTAATTATGATTGCATCAAGGTCTGCAGGGATATTCTCTAAAGGTCGCATTTTCTGTTTCTTTTTTCCTGCCTGCTTTCTTGCTGCTTCTTGTTTCTTTTTGATGACAGTTGAAGGTGATTCTGGCATGTCAAATAGGATTTTCTTGAGTGTTTCCTGCAGTGTTCTTCCTGCGTGCGGAGGCTCTTCAGTCAATATTTCATACAGCATCACTCCCACAGAATATTGGTCTGCCCTTCCGTCAACACTTGAGCAGTCGTCTATCTGTTCAGGCGGTATATACCTTGGTGTTCCCACAGTTGTGCCTGCTTTTGTCTCCATTGCAGAGGTTTCTGAGAATCCTTCGCTGGTCAAATCATCTTCCAGCCCCAGCTTGTTTTTCATCGCGTTCAATATGTCTTTTTTGTTTTTTATTTTTGCAATGCCAAAGTCAGTTATTTTAACCTCGTTCTTGTCAGTTATCATGATGTTGTCTGGCTTTACATCCCTATGGACAACGCCTTGTTCATGCACTCCGTCAAGCCCGTATAATATCTCTTGCACAAGCCGCAGCAGGACTGCTCGGGGATACATTGTTCTTGCAGAAGGCTTGCCTTCCTTGACGTCATTCAACAGATCTGTTAGAGGCCTGCCTTCAACAAATTCTGTGGCCATTCGCAGGTTTCCTTTGCTGTCACAGCCCACATCCAGGATTCTTGCGACTCTTGGATTATTGATGCATAATGTTGCAGCTTTCTGCTCATTCAAGAATCTTTTCTTATACATGTCTGTCGCGAGGTTTTTCAATATGTTCTTTACTGCGACAGGTATTGCTGGATCAAGTTTTGTATAAAGGCACAAGTCAACCTCGCCCATTGCTCCTTTGCCAAGCTTTCGCTGGAATTTATACCATTTTTCCTGGAAAAAAGGATATGCTGTTTCTTTTTTAGCAGTTTTTTTTGATGCTTTTGCAGGAGCTTTTTTTGCTGGTTTTTTTGTTAGTGGAGCTTCTTCATCAACAATTCCAAAAATATCTATTGCGCCGCTGCTGTCTTCTTCCTGCACTTTTCCGCCTAAACCATTGACTTCTATTGTTTCAGGAGATTCTGCCTTTGTTTTAGGGACATAAGGCATTGTTTCAGAAACAGGCGGGTTTGTTACAGGAATCTGCTGGTTATGCATGGTCAAAGCATCTTCCTGCTCTTCAAGCTCCCTGTGTCTTCTGGCAAGCTTATTTATCTGAGATTTGCTTATGATTTTTTTCTGAAAGAGAAATTGAAAGAGCTTAATTGCATCTGGTTGTGTAGGATCATCTTTTTTTGCAAACTTTTTTGGAGCACGGTCAAATAATGCATTTGCCTTGATTAGGACATTTCGTCCAACTATTTCTTTGACTTCCTCATCCGCACTATATATATTCCACTCAACCATCTCGGTCGTATTAATATTTAGCCCTATTTAAAGGTTTTGGTTATCACCACTCGGGAGTGAATATTTTAAGTAGTTTGATGCGGACTTTACTGAATACTTGCTGTTTTTTGCAAAAATTGCTACTGCCAAGATGTGCTTTAAAAGGGGAATTTAAGCGAAAAATTTATATATGCCAACTCCAAAAACGTAGAATAAGGCATATCATGCTAAAAAAGGGTTGAGTACCATCTTTGGATGGGGATGTTATACAGTAAAAAAAGAACGTATTGAGGCAGCGGCAAAAAACAAGTTTTGCCTGGTCTCGAAACAGAAAAACATTTCGAGGTGATTTTAAGAATGAACAAGAAAATTCTATTATTATTTGCAATTGCATTTGTTTTAAGTGCAGTTGCCACTGTAGTATATGCAGGCGGTTTAAACTGTAACGGAGAGGGATGCCGTGCTGTTTCCGTTGTTCCGACCACGAAAAACGTAACAAGGTTCAGCACAAACACATCACAGACCTTCACTACTAATTTCATTACATGGACTGCATTCTGTGGAAACGGCACAGCAAATGTTACTTGCCTTAATTCTACAGCGATTGATGTTACTACGGTGTGTAATGATACTGTAGATTTATTCTGTGATGGCAAGACATACGAATTCATGTTCCAGCAGATTAATGGAACAAATGTCAGTAATGTAACTCGTGTAGAAGTAGCAAATGGTTCTGCTGTTTTTGTAGCGCCAAGCGCAGGAGGCAGATTAACTGTTGGAGTTGCGTATGAAAATCAGCCAGTAAAAGGAGCAGTGCTTGTGCCTCGCTTAGCAGGACTGGCTATACAAGATTTTGAAATAGTGACTCTTACAGGAAAAAGAGCATTGGTACTCTTAGGACTGGATGACGTAGCATCAATTCCTCCATTTCAGCACATACCAACAGCATTGATGATAGATACAGATAGCGCTAATCCTAGAATAATAATGTCGCAAAAAGGCTGGAAACTTAGCCCGCCTGCCGCGGCACCACAGCCAACAATTACGATTAACGTGGCTGTTGATGATGACGATATTGGTAAGATACTTATAGGCGAAGTAGGCGGTTCTAACGCTTATGATTTAGTTTTCGATGCCAGTACCAATATACCTGTTTTAGAGTTTGCCAGAGGCAAAGAATATAATCAACCAGGCCCGCCAGCCACAGTAAGTATAAAGGATGTTGAAGTAACTTCAAATGGAGATTTTGCGGTTTTTGGTGATTATAACAGTGGTGCAGGCTTAGCTGGTGGTTTTTTTCAACGCCAAGCAGCTGGTCAGGAAGCAGCAGCAGGAGAGACAGCATCCATAACTGAGGGCCTAGTTCTGTGGAGTTCAGCCCCTGTTTTCGGCAGCGAGAATGAAGGAGCTGCAGGAGCTCGAATCAGCACTACTAATCTGGTTGCTGCTATTGCAGCAAATGCAAACCTGGGCACCATGTCCTGGGGTGGTGAAGCTAGCCAAATTCCTTTCCAAACTGCAGAAGTCTTTGCAGGATCATCTGCACCAGACTATTATGATTGGAAAACAATTGCAAGAGGCACAGGTCCGGATGAAGGAGACGTGCTCATTTGTGCCTGGCAATACACTTTACAAAACATTCGGCAATGTTTCATAGACCCTCAAGGAGTTGTACTAGATATAGTAGATGTTGAATGGAGCAATCCAACGATAGTTGTAGCAGAGCTTAATGGATCTTACATGAATGGCTCACGTATATATGTCATAAACAAGAACGATGTAGTGAGTGCTTTTGACGTGATTAATATGTCTATTGATTCTGTTGCGCTTAGTGCATACAAGAATACTGGTGGACATGCAGGAGATTATGTGGAGTTTGTTACTGGCGGCGTGATGATGGGAGACAGCAAAGACGACTGGATAATCATTGACTGGTTTAACACAGATTTAGGCTTGGATGCAGAGAATCCTAACGGAACAATGAGGTTCACGACAGACAAGACAGTAAGGATTCAGACATTTGCTCCAGATATCAACATTTTGAACTTCCAGCTGGATTTCCAGAATTTCAATGGAACGTTTGATACGACCTTAGGCACTTGCACTAATTGTTCCTTTGATGGTTCTAATATTGGCTGGTGTCAGGCCGAAGTTGAGAAGGTATGGGGCATGTTTGAGAGCTACAACTTGACCATTAACTTGTCAACAAACGACGTCCTTAACATGACTGAGTTGCTGATGGTATGTAGAAGCTTTAATGAGACGGTGCAGCTTAATAGTAACTGTTCTGGTTTGTCGCCTTATGTTGATACTGCGACGGGTTGCTTTACACCAGGCCCAGCAACAGCAGGTTACAGCAGAGTTGTTGGTAATGCGTTGGAAATTGACTTGATAAATATGTCAAATAGTAGTATTGACATAAGATTAGGCAAGTTGCAGCCAGACGCGACCTGTGAGCAGATTGCCTGCGAGATAACAGGAACATGGTCTATTGGAGATCCAACACAGAACTTCGTCGTCAACAAGTCCATAACAGCAACTGCAAACTAAATTTTTTTTATTTTTTTAATCAATTTTAAAATCAGGGGTGAGAACAAAAATGGAAAAAACAATGCTGATAATGATTGCACTGGTTGCTGTAATAGCAATAGGAGGCCTGTTGTACATAAGCTACCAGAAAGCACCTGCAATTACACCTGTATTTGTAAAAGGTCCTGTTTTGGAGGCGCCAGGAACACTGATGCCATCTGACACGACAGCACCTGGCCAGATAAAAATGACTTTTGCAAATCCATCAGATACTGCAGGCGGGAAAATCACATTCAGTTTTAAGGAATGAAAATTGAAAAAAAAACATTTTTTTATTTTTTTGCTACTTCTTTTTGTATTGATGATTGCACTTAATGCTTCTGCAATTAAGATAGGATATGGCGGTTTTGACCGGAAAATTTATTTTGAGCCTAACCTGCATAAAGAACTCACATTCACTGTTTCTGAAGCTGAAAAAGTTGCAGAAGTAGATATTAGATTAAAGGGAGACTTTGCAAAATATGCAACTGTTGAGCCTGAAAAATTTGATATGAATCCAGGGGAGCAAAAAGATATATCTTTAATAATTGATTTGCCTGAACAAATACCAGAAGGCATACATTCATTAGAGGTGTCTGCATCAGAAGTGCCTGCAGATGCGCCAGAAGGCACATTTGTGCTTATTCCTGGCGTGGGGATTCAGCTTAAGATAATAAATACTGATATACAGTATAACAGCAATATAGGCTCGTTTAATGCAGTAATGACTGGGAATTCTATTAATGCTTATTTGAATATAGTGAATAATGGAAACAAAAATATTGTCGCCTCTGCAGACTTTGTATTATACGATGCAGAAGGACAGCAAGTAATTGCCTGGAAACAAGAAAAAATCAAAGTGCCTGCATTTGAATCTAAATCAATCAAGGAGACAAAGACATTAAGCAATGCAATTCCTGGCTATTATACTTTGAAAGCAACCATTCAATGCCCAGATAATACTTTTAATCTTGAAAAGAAAATATTAAACCATGCAAAAGAATTAGAAGTATATGATTTCACAGCCTACAAAAGTGACGGCAAATTAAATGTTGAATTTGATGTTGAAAACAAGTTCCTCGCGCCGATTTCTGCTTATGCGATGCTCGGATTTTATGAGGGTGAGAAGGATATAGCGCATTATTCAATACCTGCGCGTAAGATTCCTCCGATGACAAGAAAAAAAATGAGCCTAAAAAAGCTATTGCAGGGACTGCGCGCCCCTCCAGGAACATACACATTGAAAGGAATCCTTGCATACGAAGGAAAAAAGGAGACTTATGAAACAATCATAACCTTGACAGAAGAGGATCTTGCTAAAATACAAGAAAGCGGGGGAGGATTCCAGTTTAATGCACCAGATATTGCCAAAAAATCAAAGACAGAAACAGAGGAATCATCTGGCTTCTCAATAAGCGGAAAGATGCTGATACGTGTGCTTGCAGGTATAATTATAGTAATTGTTCTAATCATAATCATTCGTAAAGTATTCCATAAAAAAGAGTATTGATAAAATGGACGTAGGCAAAAAGCTGATTTTGCTATTGTTACTTGTAAGTTTCTCCTTAATAGCTTTAAAAGTATCTGTCTATTCTCCATTAGGTGCAGGCATCTATTCTGGAAACACTTCTGCAACAAATCCAGAAGGAACAATAAGGTTCACTATGGCTGCAACAATACTTGTTACGCTTATAGACCCGCCAGACAACACCATATTTACTGTAACAGGCGCTACTAAAAACGTGAATTTTACCTGCAACGTAACAAACCTTACAGGCGCTGTAAATGTAACACAGGTGCGGCTTTATACAGATATCTCCGGAGCATTTGTGATAACAAACGTAACCAATGTTTCAGGACTGCCGCCGCACACAGTAACCTTTAATGTTTCAAACATTCCTCTAGGAACTTATATCTGGAATTGCGAGGGTGTTACATCCACAGGCCTCACAAAAAGAGCGCCAAATGATTTCACATTCATAATCAGGCAGCCAGCACCGTCGCCTACGCCTGGCGGAGGAGGTGGAGGAGCTGGCAGATGGTATCCTCCAGAGATAGAAGAAATTATTGCGCTTGAAGAACCGGATTTTATTGACATCTGCATGCGGCCATTAGATGATTTAGAAAGCTGGTGGACTTTTGATGAGAATACAATCGATTGGTGGGATGAATCACGCGAAGGTATACCGCAAGGCACACTGAAATTCATCAAAGGAGTTGACCTTGCAGCAATAGAATTAGACGGGCTCATGGATTATCTTATAATCACTCCAGATGATACTTACAATGAATTTACAGAAGGCACAATTGCAGGATGGTTTAATTACAGGGCGAAAAATGATTATTCCGGCATATTCAGCTATGCATCACCTTCCAGATCACCATCTGCAAAACTAATGCAATTGTATATTGATCCGCTGGGTAATCTAGAATTTGCATACAAGGATAACGATGGCTACAGGATTGTTCAGCCTGAAAAGAAAATAGATTTCAGAAATCATGCAAAAAAATGGGTTCATTTTGCTTTGACTTACGAAGAAGGAATTTATCAATGGTATGTCAATGGAGTGCCGTATGGCTCTAAGACAGTTGACTTGCTTGGCGCGCCAGGATATTGGTTCAGCGATCTTGCAGGCGAAGAGTCTTTGACAAGCACAATCGGAGCATTAATCGGCTCAGAAGCAAGAGGATTCTTCAAAAAAGGACTTGACGAATTTCAGATTTATAATAGGGCATTGACTCCTATGGAATGCCTTGCTATTGCATCAAGAAGGCAGTGCAAGTACAAGTGCGGAGATGAAATAATACAAGAATTCCTTGCAGAAGAATGTGATGACGGCAACATGGTGAGCGGAGACGGCTGTTCTGCAGAGTGCTTCATAGAATATTGCGGAGACGGCATTGTTCAGCCAGGCCTTGGAGAGGATTGCGAGCCGCCGTTCTCAGCAAATTGCGATGAGAATTGTAACTTGATAATAGCAGAAGAAGTATCGCTTGAAAAACCAAGTGTCTATCTGCCGGGCGCAGACAAATCCTGGCTGCCAGTCTTGTTATTAGCAGTCGGCCTGCTTGCAATAGCTATAATTGTTTTCTTCTATTATAAGAATTCCCATAAAGGAAAGAAGACCGAACATATCAAGAAGATTAGTGTCAGGAAAAAGAAGCACAGGAAAAAGTGATCAGGCATTAAAATAAAAATAAACGGGTCCAGAGGGCTTCCCACCAAATTTTTAAAAAAAATTTGATTAAAACAATGCAGCACAAGGCTGCATGCACGAAATTTCTTTGAATCTGTAATTCGTGCTTATTGAATATTTGTAAGAATAAAAACGGGTCCTGAGCAAATTTTTAATAAAATTACAAAAAACCTCTGTTTTTTGAATCTCCAAAAATGCAGGGCATTTTTGATAGATTTGATAAAAACAAGCACGACCCAAGGTCGTGCAGGCGAATCTGCATATTTCTCCTATATTCGCAAAAGAAAATATACGGGTCCAGAGGGCTTCGAACCCCCGACCACTCGGTTTCTTCTGGTATTAAGAGCTTCACCCCAAACTTCGCATTTTGATCGAGCGGAACCGTGGGACCTTGCGTCCCACTGTCCTAGCATCTTTGATCAAACTTTTGTAAAGCTTGGCCGAGTGCTCTACCAGGCTGAGCTATGGACCCATCTGAAGAAGAAAAATTGTGTTTTGAATTTAAAAGTTGCGTTTTTATTCCGCAGTTACCAGCTGCATTGCTGCCTTGCGAAGTTCTCAGTTTTAATACGCCTGTTCTGACAAATCTGGTTTGCAGGCGGTTTAAGAAGCAGAACGTAGCGCAGCATTGCTTACCCGACAGTTGCCAGTTGTTTCAGGATATCTTCAAGGTTTCTTTGCTCTGGAGGCGCTTTGCTGAACATGCCTGGTTTTCTTGTTCTGTATTCCCGGATTGCCTCCTGCAATTCCTGGATGCTTTTGAACCTATGCTCTGGCTTTACCTGCATGCCTTTTGCTATGATTTTCTTCAGGCCTCTTGGGAATTTTGGCATATCAAAACTGTGGTCATTGTCATACCGCCGTCTGTCAAAATCTTTAATTGAGAACGGCGGTTTCCCTCTCAAAAAATGATAAAATGCAGCAGTCATCAAATAAACATCTGTGTGCCTGCTTGCAGGATCTCCTCTTATCTGTTCAGGCGTGATGTACTCAAATGTTCCCAGTACAGTGTGCTCTGCAGTGACAACAGGATTTTCAACTATTATCTGCGCTGTTGAATCAATGTCCCCTGGTTTTTTTTCAGATGCTTCCCCATCTCCTGCCTTTATCTTTGCAAGCCCGAAATCGCAGATGTAAAACTTTCCTTTTTTGCTGACTAAAATATTTCCCAGCTTTAAGTCCCTGTGAATAACATTTTTCTTGTGCGCATATCCTATTGGATTGCAGAATTCTTCAAACATCAGGCACGCTTCTTCATAAGTCACGAATATTTTCTTTTTAGGATTTGCGCTTTTCTTGCCAGTATCTACAAATTTTACAGCGCTCTGCAGGTCCTGGCCAGGAATATAATCCATTATGATATAATATAATTTGCGGTCCGGCAGCTGGTGTATTCCAAAATCATATACATTGACTATGTTGTTATGATTCAGCTGGGAAGTGATTTCTGCTTCCTGCAAAAATCGCTGCTGCCAGGACTCTAATTCAGCGCCTTCCAACGAAATCCTCACTTTTTTCTTGCCTTTTTTTGCCTCCCTGAATGGATTCAGGATTTTCATCACTATGTTTTTCTTTAGTTTTCTATCAAAAGCATATAAGATTGTGCTCAGCCCAGTTGCAGCAAGTATCTGGTCTTTAGGACTGTCGCCCTGCACTACATAGCGTTTTTCAAAACTTTGATTTTTAGTGTCATACTTGTCTGTTCCAGCCATGAAGATAAGAAAATAGAATCCCTTTAAATTGATTGCTGGTTTTGAGAATATATTTATGAGAAATAACCTGTTTCATTCTCTGTTGACATGCTTACGCCAATATCCTCTTGGATTGTTTTCCGGAGTTTTTCAGCTTCTTTTTCGCCGAAGAATGCCTTTATCTCAAGATACATGCACCCAAGAGCGTATCTTGACATCATTTTGTCTTTATGGATATCTTTGACAAACTCAACCATCTTTTCTGGCTCAAAATCGGCGACAAATAGCTCTTTTTCAAACTGCCATGTTTCCTGGAATCTTTGCTTTACATTTTCAGCTTTTTCATCCAGGCGGACAACATAATTAAAGTCTAATCCTCTCAGGCGGGGTATATTGACATAAGTGATGCCGACTGCATTGATAGAATCAATTGCATCAACAAGATAGCCGATTTCTGACCGCAGTCTGTTTAGCATTGTCTGATATATCTTCAAATATTTTTTCCCGTCAACTTCAACAGTATCTTCATTTGTATCTGGAAAGCCGCTAAAGCCAGATATCTGGTTAGACTGGTTTTTCTTTGTCCCAAAAAGAATCTTGTCGTCTTTTGTCACAAGATGGCAGTGCGTGCTTATGGATAAAAGCCTGTATTTGCGCAATATTTCTGTAGGATTAGAAAGAATCTCATCCCTGTTAAATGCTTGAGTATACTTAAAATGCCTTTCTTCTGTAACAGCAGTGATAGGCTCCCTGCCTGATGCTACTGGCTCTCTTAAATAAATAATCTTGCCCCCTTTTACATGAGAGTTTCTAATGCAGAACCGCCTCCAATTCTCATCAACTTTTCTCTCAAGCTCTTCTGGAAGCTCTTTTTCAGGACTGCGTACTTCTATCTTGAATTTGTTCCCATTGTCTGGCTCTATATTAATAGGCTCAAAAGCGTTCCATATCTGTATTATTGGTGTATTCTGCAAATTAATCCCCTGATAGTGTCAAATACGGGATGAAACTATTTAAAGCTAATGAGCTGATGTATCTGCAATTTTCAGGAATTAAGCCTTCTACGACTAAAATCCGAAAGCTTTTTAAATGAGCAAATAATCTTTATTGCTCGAGGAGAGAGGAAGCGTGAAAAAAAGAGCTTTTTTCTCACCAAATGAATGGTGTTTTAGATGGCAAAAATAAAACCGGTTTTACCGAGTTTAAGAGAAAAAAAACGGTATTTGGCCTTTGAAATCATTTCAAGGCAGCAAATTAAGGACTTTTCAGCTATTTCCAAGGCTATTTGGAAGGCAATACTGGACTTTTCCGGCGTTTTAGGAGCCTCTAAAGCAGGAATCTGGCTGTTAGGAGATAAGTTTAATAAGACAAGCCAGAAAGGTATTATCAAGGTGAATCACAAGAATGCTGATTTGCTGAAAGCTGCTTTAGCAACAATAAAGCAGATAAATGATGCTGATGTTATTGTACGCTCAATAGGAATGAGCGGGATCTTAAAAAAAGCAGACAAGTATATACAAAGGTGATAAAATGCAAGCAATGCCTCATCAATTAATGGGATATGACAGGGCAATCACGATGTTCAGCCCTGATGGAAGATTACTGCAGGTGGAGTATGCCAAGAAAACAGTCAGGCAGGGCTCTACTGCAATCGGAATGGTTTGCAAGGACGGAATTCTATTGGTGGCAGACAAACGAATTGTTGAGAAATTGATAATTCCAGAATCTGTTGAAAAGATATTCAAGATGGAAGACCACATAGGCGCGACTGCATCTGGAATATTGTCAGATGCAAGAGTTTTGATAGAGAGAGGCCAGATGAAGGCGCAGCAGCACCAGGTGACATATGACACGCCTGTAGACACAATAACTATTGTTAAAGAAATCTGCGCATTGCAGCAGATATGCACCCAGTCAGCAGGACTGAGGCCTTTCGGCGTATCTATACTTGTTGCAGGCATTGATTCAGACGGGCCTAAGCTATTTGAGACAGACCCGACAGGAATATATTTCCAGTATCAGGCCACTGCAATCGGAGAAGGAGAGCCGGAGATAGAAGAGATACTAAACAAGGAATATAATCCTGACTTGACTATTGAAGATGGACTTAAGCTCGCACTGGCAGCATTGATGAAAGTGCTGGGAAAAGAGTTCCAAACGCAAAGGATTGATGCAGCATACATAAAGACAGATGAAAAGAAATTTACTCATATTAAGAAAGACAAACTTGACAAGGTTTGCAGGGAATGTAAGAAAAAATGAGTTCAGACAGTATCAACACAGCAAAATTAAAGAAAGGATCAGATATTTTTGAGATAGTCGTGGATCCAGACAAGGCAGTTGCGGCAAGGCAGAATCCTGAATTAACAAGAGATGCCTTGATGTATCCAAAAATTTTCTCAGATGCAAAAAAAGGAATGCAGGCATCTGAAGATAGGATGAAGCACTGGTTCAAGACAACTGACCCTATAGAGGTTGCAAAGATAATCCTTAAGGAAGGAAACATACAGCTCACTTCTGAATACAGGCAGAAGATGCTTGAGCAAAAGAAAAAACAATTGATTAACAGGATACACAAGAATGGTGTTGATCCAAGAACAAAAGCGCCGCATCCTGTAACGAGGATTGAGGCTGCATTGGACGAGGCAAAGATAAAAATAGATGAGTTCAAGAGCGTGGATGCACAGCTGAAAGAAGCGCTCAAGAAACTGCAGCCAATCATTCCAATCAAGTTCGTTGTAAAAGAAATAGAAGTAACCCTGCCTGCAGAGCATGCTTCAAGAGCATATGCGGCTGTGAAGATGCTGGGCAAGATCTTGAAAGAGTCATGGAATTCTGATGGTTCATGGACCGGAGTCATTGAGATTCCCGGGGGCATGGAACAGGAATGCTATGACAAGCTTAACAAGATAACTCATGGGGGGCTTCAAGCAAAAGTAATAGCAATAAGGTGAAAATATGGCAGATAAACTTAAAATCAAGAACAGAGAAATTGCAGTGCCTGGAGAGGTGCTTGCAGAAGGAATGGGATTTGTTCCCAGCAGGGGCATCAGGCGTGTCAAGGACAAGCTGATGGCTGAGCAGCTGGGCATGATAAGCATAGAAGGAAAAGTCATAAAGCTTATTCCTTTGACAGGTGTTTATATCCCTAAAGTCGGCGACAAGATTGTCGCAAAAGTGATTGACGTGCTGATGACAGGCTGGAGACTGGACACAAGAAGCCCATACTCCGCAGTCTTGTCAATGAAAGACGCTTCAAGCGACTTCATACAAAGAGGCGCTGACCTGACACAATACTTTGCACTTGGCGATTATGTCTTGACAAAGATAACAAATGTTACAAGCCAGAAGCTTGTTGACGTGTCAATGAAAGGCCCGGGCTTGAGAAAGCTTCATGGCGGCAGGATCATTGAAGTAAACCCTCACAAAGTTCCGAGAGTCATCGGAAAGGAGGGCTCAATGGTCGTGATGATAAAGCAGGCCACTGGCTGCAACATACTTGTCGGCCAGAACGGCTGGATCTGGATTGACGGCGAGCCTGAACAGGAAGTTATTGCAGAAAAGGCAATAATGAAGATAAACTCTGAGGCTCACTTGTCTGGACTGACAGACAGAATCAAAGAGTTTCTTGAAAAAGAAACCAAGAAGAAGATAACACAAGGTGAAAAAAATGAAAGCAAGAAGTGATGGAAGAACCCCGGATCAGATGCGGCCTATGAAGGCAGAAGTGGGTGTTATTCCTAATGCAGACGGCAGCGCGATGTTCAAGATTGGAAATACTGTCGCTTATGCTGCAGTGTACGGCCCGAGAGAAATGTATCCAAGATTTCTTCAGGATCCAAAGAAAGGTATATTGAGGTGCGCTTATAACATGATGCCGTTTTCAGGCCACGGAGATAGAGTTAGGCCTGGCGGTTCAAGAAGATCCAAGGAGATATCTGCGGTCACAGAGAATGCATTAAGGCAGGTTATTGACCTGAGCGAATACCCTAATGCAGTTGTTGATGTGTTCATCGAGCTGCCCCAGACAGATGCAGGCACAAGATGCGCAGGAATAACTGCAGCAGCAATGGCATTGGCAGATGCAGGCCTTAAGATGAAGGACCTTGTTGCATCAATGTCCATGGGCGTGCTTGACGGCGAGATACTTACAGATGTCAACGGGCATGAAGACTGTGTTCTTGGCGCAACAGACGTGCCGATCGCATACATCCCTGACTTTGACAAGATATCCCTGCTGCAGCTTGACGGCGAGATATCAAGAGAGACACTGAAGAAGCTGCTGGAGATAGGCAAGAAGAAATGCCTTGAGATATACAAGGTACAGCAGAAAGCACTAAAGAAAAAATACAAGGTTGATTAAAATGGCAGAAAAAGAACATATATTAAAATCATTGAAAAAAGGAATAAGATATGACGGCAGGAAACTGCTGGAATACCGGAAGGTTTCTATCGAGCCGAACATATCTGACTGCGCAGAAGGAAGCGCGCAGGTCAGGATAGGAAAGACAGATGTTCTTGTGGGCGTAAAGCTGGCAATAGAAGAGCCGTATCCAGACACGCCAGACCAGGGCAAGCTGATGGTCAATGCAGAGCTGAGACCTATGGCAAGCCCGCACTTTGAGTCAGGCCCTCCTGGAGAAAAGGCAATTGAGATTGCAAGAGTTGTTGACAGAGGCTTGAGAGAAAGCAAGGCAATTGCTCCTGAAAAGCTTTGCATAAAGGCAGGCGAGACAGTCTGGAGCGTTATGATAGACATCTGCCCGCTGAATGATGCAGGCAATCTTCTTGATGCAGCATCCTTGGGCGCGCTTACTGCACTGAGGAACACAAGATTCCCTGTAGTAAAAGAAGACGGCAAGACAATTGACTGGGATGCTCCTAAGACAAGCAAGAAATTAGAGCTTGCAAAAGAGCCGATAGAGGTCACTGTCCTTAAAATAGGCGAATTTTATATAGTTGACCCTATTCCTGAGGAAGAAGAGCTTGCAGATGCAAGGATGACAATAGCAGTATCAAAAGAAGGATTGGTTTATGCTATGCAGAAAGGAGGCGAAACTCCTTTGACCATTGATGAAATAGATCAGATGGTTGAGATAGCAATAAAGAAATCCGCAGAGCTGAGAAAATCAGTAAGGTGATTATCATGGCTGAAGAAGAAAGATATACCAAGTTTGAGGTTGCGAGAATGCTTGGCTCAAGGGCCCTGCAGATATCAATGGGTGCTCCTTTTTTAGTTAAGCTTTCAGAAAAGCAATTGCAGGAATTGAATTTTAATCCTATTGCAATAGCAAAGATTGAGCTTGAGCACGATGCTTTGCCTTTGACAGTCAAGAGGCCTTTGCCTGGAAAGAAAAAGGCATCTTAATTCTTTTCTTTTTTTACAATGAAAGAGATAACTGAAAAGAAACTGGAAAAATATTTTGATGTCACCAAGAGAGCCCTGGCTAAAGTAAAAATTTCTGAAGAGAAAAAGATAGACTGGAAAGAGAAAGCAGAGGATTTTCTGGACATGGCAAAGCGTTATTTTGAGGATGCAAAGCACTTCAAGGAAAAAGGGGATATTGTGACTGCTTTTGCTGCACTGAACTATGCCCATGGATGGCTTGATGCAGGCGCAAGGCTGGGATTGTTTGACGTGGGCGGCGACAGCGAATTGTTCACTGTTGATGAAAAGATTTAAATAAACTTAATCTAATTTCTTTATTATGATTGATGTAATAAAAGAGGACATACTTGCTGTGCTTAAGGATGCTATTGAGATTCTTAAATCAGATGAAAAGCCAGCACAGCAATTGAGCGAGCTGAGCAATCATGTCATTCATGATGCGTCTATTTTTCAGGATGAGGATTCTGTCTCTATTGCTGTATTGATTTATGCATTGTCTAAAGTGGTTCATCACTGCCATGAAGAAGGGATTGGCTATGAAAGCCTGATAAAAGGCGTTGAAAAAGCATATGTTTTGCTTTCCAAGAAGGACTATAAAGGCTATAGGAATACAATCAAGAGTCTCTTCAGCCAGATAAAGAAGATTGATGAAAAATTAAAGCTGTATGTCAAAGAAGTTCTTGACAGGGCACGAATAAAAAAAGGAAGCAAGATGCACCAGCACGGAATAAGCATTGCAAGAACTGCAGAATTATTAGGGCTTACTCAGTGGGAATTGCAGGATTATATCGGCAAGCAAAGATATTTTGAGATAAAAGAGATGCCTGTTTCAAAAAGATTGAAGACAGCAAGGGAGGCATTCAAATGAAGGCAATGATTTTTGATGCAGGCCCGATAATAAGTCTTACCACAAATAATTTATTGTGGTTGTTGAAGCCTTTGAAAGAAAAATTCAAGGGAGAGTTCTACATAACAGAAAGTATAAGGAAAGAGCTTGTTGAGAGGCCGTTAAAGACAAAGAAATTCAAGTTTGAGGCCTTGCAGGTGCAGGACCAGATAGAGAAAGGCGTTCTAAAGGTTATCAAGGATCCTAAAGTCACGCAAAAAGCAAAGCAATTGCTTGATGTTGCTAATAACATATTCTATATTCATAAGCGGCCCTTGAAAGCAGTCCAGTTAGGTGAGCTTGAGACACTTGCTGCAGCAAAAGTAATGAAGATTCCCTATATTGTTGTTGATGAAAGAATAACAAGACTCTTGTTGGAAAGCCCTGGGCAGATGGAGCAGTTATTAGAGAAAAGAATGCACGCAGATGTCCATGTCAGGAAAGACAAGCTTGCAAAACTGCACAAGGAAGTTGAAGGAGTGAAGCTCATCCGTTCTTTAGAGCTTGCCACAATCGCCTATGAGCAGGGATTATTAGATGATTACATAGCAAAAATACCAGAAGCAAGAAAGCAGTTACTGCAGGCAGTCCTCTGGGGCATTAAATTAAATGGCTGCTCAGCAGGCCAGACAGAGATTGATGAGATAGTCAAGATGGAGCTGAAGAAATAATTATTTCTCGTCTTTTTTCTGGAATTCAACCAGGTCTAATGGCTCTTTACAGGCAAGCATCATCATTAATTGGTTTTTATCAGGCCCTCTTTTGCCAGGGCATAAAAGCAAACCTGGAATAGCTGTGTGATATCTTAATCCTTCCAAGCACCAGCGATTGATATGCGGGAGTATGTCTCCGTGATCTTTTCCTTCTGCAAAAATAACTGCCTGGACATTGCCTTGGCTGTCTAGAACAGTTCCTTTATCTGTTATATCTACAAAACTTCTTTTTGTAGGATCTACTCCATGCCAGTTTCCATCAACATAGATTTGGGCATAAACATGACCTTGCGTATCACCAAACCAGCAATTATTTTGTTTTTGCCCGTCTGCCCAATTTTTATTGTATGATTGCAAATATTTTGCAGGAATACCATTTGCTCTTGCAAGTGTAATAAATAATCTGCCATATTGGCCGCAATAATTATCATTAATTCCTTTCTTAAAAATATCATTAACAGTTAAGTCCCATGAATTATCATCATTTTTTTTATATTTTGGAAATTCATTCATATATTTGAATATTCCTCTGATTTGATTGAATTCTAATATGTTCTGTTCCCAAGGCTTTGCTTTTCTTCCTGGTTTAATGTCGCCCACAGAAATCGGCTTAATTTTAATCTGTTTTATTTCATCGGCAGGTGTGGTGTATTTGCCTGGCTGAAGATAGTATAATGCTTCTGGAGGAAATTCTGGTTTTTTTGCTGATTCTGTTGTCGTGATTCTTGGAGCAGGGACCGGCGTGGGAGCTGGAGGCGCTGCTTTAGGAGAAGGCGTTCTTTGCTGCAGTATTATTTGTTTTTGAAACCATGCCTGGCCAACAGCGTCAGAATAATACATTATTGCAACTGCGCCCACTGCAACTAATAAGAAAATAACTAAAACAAAGATATCCCTCTTTTCCATACACTCCTTGTTCTTTCTTTGTATATTTAAATGTTTCTTCCTTTTAAAAACCACAACCTTTAAATACTCATCTGAAGTTTCTGCTCGCATCAAGGAAAAGAAGGTCCCTTGCGGACTGGCAGGTGCAGATGACTGATGGGCTTGTACTCAAGAGTGAACAAAAACTCATAACCGGGAATCGGATACCTAAAGACTTCTTTATTACCTCTGGGACTGGCCAAAGCAACATAACAATCCACGCAGGCTCTTATCATCTTGCATTAAAAGATGCAAGGATAGAGAGATGCAATATTATTTGCTATTCTTCTATACTTCCTGCAATTGCAAACAAGATAGACTTTAATCCAGAGGATTTGACTCACGGAGCTGTCCTGGAATCAATAATGGCCTGTGCAAACGCGAAAAAAGGAGAAAGAGCGACTGCAGCAATAATATTTGGCTGGCTCTATAGCAAGACAACTGGAGAAAAATACGGCGGACTTGTGTGCGAATACAATGGCAATAAGACAGAGCAGGAGGCAATAGAGGAATTAAAGGCAAGCCTTGCGGAATTGTATGAGAACGGATATTCTGAGGAATTTGATTTAAGGGAAATAGAAACACACTCCAAGAGTTTTGTTCCAGAGAAAAACTTCGGGACTGCACTGGTATCTCTTTGTTTTGTCAATTACGAGCATCCTGTGTTAATATAAAAAATAAAAAAATTTATCTATAGACGCAGCAGATATGCGGGGAGATAAAGCCGTGCACTTCTCCGATGTTCACTTCTCCAGGCTCGCAGTCAAAACCGCCCACTGTGTTGACTGCTCTTCCGCCTTTTGCCTCGCATTCTTCTGGAAAGAATACTTGCACTTCTGATTTGCCTTTCACAACTTCCCAGTTTGACAAAGTAACTGTCTTGCTTTGGAAATTTATGTCAGACAGTTTTACTGTGTAGCATCCAGGGCATCTTGCAACCAAAACATCAACTACAGTGAGGCCTTTTTCCTTGCCAACAGAATCAACTGCGATTCTTGCTGCTTCTCTTTGGTTTGGATTAAACTCCCATTCTCTTATGCATGCCCCTATATTTGCATTCCAGGTGTATCCTGCTGGCCCCAGGCAGCCGTGTTCATCTCTCTCGCCGCCAATAGGCTGTTGGGGGCCGACTGGCTCTGCAATGACTTCAACAAAAGTCTGCCCATCTGCCCTGCACTGTCTTGGATAAGATTCCATCACAGGATTTCCTGCTGCAGCGCATTCCTCAAAATTAGTTATCTTTGGTTTGCATCCAACCAGCACAATAAGCGCAAGGATAGATAATATTAAAATTATTTTTTTCATTTTTTCACCTCAACATCTCATAAAAAGCATCAAATACCGGCTTGTTTGTGCCGAAACTAAAGAACTTTGCGCCGACTTCATCGCAGGCGCTTTTTATCTTGGCTTTGTGGTCTTTTAACTGCTCTCCGTATTTCTGCCGTGTATATGGCGTGATGAAAGTTCTCATGTGGTCTTTTGTCTCTGAATCCACTAATTTGAAATCCCCGTCTAGATCAAGGTCTGTTTCCAGCTTGTCAAGCACTTGCACAAGAGCGATATCGTGCTGTTTGTATCTGTAGAGAACCTGTTTTATCTGTGCGACATCATAAAGAAAATCTGACACTATTACGATAAAAGACCGCGTATTTATTAACTTCTTGTATTTTCCCAAGCTCACTGCAAAATTGCTTATTCCTTTTGGCTTTCTTTTGTTCAGGTAATCAAGTATTGCGATTATCTGTTTTCTTCCTTTTTTTGGCTTGAACATCTCCAGCTTGTCAGCAAATGTAGAAAGGACAAATTTCTCATTGTTTCGCAGAGCCATGTATGCAAATCCAAGGCCTATCATTGATGCATAATCTGATTTTTTTGTCCTGCCGAGTCCAAAGCCCATGCTGCCAGAGAAATCAACCACGATATGGACAACAAGGTTTCGTTCTTCTTCAAAGCTCTTGACAAATAATTTGTCTGTCCTTGCAAACACTTTCCAGTCAATTGCCCTGAAGTCATCTCCTGGAGTGTACATGCTGTGGTCCTTGAATATCAGACCTCTGCCAGTCGCATTTGTCTGGTGGTCTCCTGCATAGTTGGACGTGATTCTTTTATTTATTATCAGGCTCAGTTTGTCCAGCTGGTGCAGAAACTTTGTGTCAATCATTTTAGTATTGTCTTGATCACTGCATCCTCATCCATGTTCTGCCTTTCTGCCTCAAAATTCAGGATGATCCTGTGCCTTAATATAGGATAAGCCATTGTGTTGATGTCTGTCTTTGATACATATTTCCTGCCTTCCATCAATGCTCTTGCTTTTGCAGCCAAAACTAATCCAATAGATGCTCTTGGTGATGCTCCGTATTCAATCAGGTCTTTCTTCTTTCTGGTGTTTGTGACAATCTGAACTGCATATTTTTTCAGATCATTTGCTATCGGCACCTGTCTTGTTACATTCTGCAGATACACGAGATTGTCTTTTTTCAATATCGGTTTTAGATTAATCTTCTTCACTTCTTCTGCATACCTGTTGACTATCTCAACTTCTTCATTGAACGCAGGATACGGTGTCTTTATTTTCAGCAGGAACCTGTCGCTCTGTGCTTCTGGCAATGGATATGTTCCTTCCTGCTCTATTGGGTTTTGTGTTGCCAGCACAAAGAAAGGTTCTTCTAATTTATACGTTGATGTTCCAAGTGTCACCTGCCTCTCCTGCATCGCTTCAAGCAAGGCAGACTGTGTTTTTGGCGTAGCCCTGTTTATTTCGTCTGCCAGAACAATGTTTGCAAAGATTGGTCCTGGCTGGAACTTGAAGTTTCTTTTTCCTGAAGAAGTCTCTTCAATTATGTATGTTCCTGTTATGTCTGAGGGCATCAGGTCAGGCGTGCTCTGGATCCTTGAGAATTTCAGGTCCATGAGGTCTGACATTGTCTTTACTGCAAGTGTCTTTGCCAGTCCTGGATAGCCTTCTAGTATTGAGTGCGAATTCGTGAGCAAAGACACAGTCATCTGCTTCAGTACCTCGTCCTGCCCTACAATAACTTTTCCTATTTCATGCATTATTCGCTGGAATGCGCGTTTTGTTTCCTCGATTTTCATTATAACTCAACCTCCATTAGTTTGACTTAGTAATTCTTAAAAAAAGGTTTTTTTCCTTTTTTTAAGACCACAAAAGAAAGTTAGTTTTCTTTTGTTATTTCGCGAAAATAACTTTTTACGATTTTTTGATAGCCTTTTGGTATGCTTTCTTCATAGCTTGCATCTGTTGATGCAGCTATCTCAGTAGGTATTGTGCTCCTGAATTTCCTGTGCTCAGGCTCTTCTATCTTGCTTATGTCTGCGTCGCTTTTCACTGGATTCAGCTCAAGCTGCAATTGTTCATCACCCAGCTCTGCAATTGACTTTTCCCCATAGATGTCATCATCTTCTGGGTTGCCTTCTTCAAATTCAAGAAGGGCCTCGTCAATCTCATAGTCTTTGAATGCCTTGTAATTCTTTATTTCTTGTATTGCTTCGTGCGTGTCAAGAAACCGCACATTGTAAGCAGATGCCCCAATGATAAGGAATGCGACTACAAATAGCAAAAACAACTCTCTTGTAAGTTTTCCAAAACTGAAAAAATAGGATGTCATCGTGTGCTTCATTTTTTCCAGCACATCCTTGTTAAGTTTCTCAACAATCTCATATTCCTTGTCAGTGTTGTCTGCAGCGGTTATCAATTGTTCTTTCAGGTCAGGGACTTTTTCTTCAACAAATGAGTAAGTCAGGTTTTTCCTGCCGTGGTATGCATGCACAATCCCGTATATGGCCGCGGGGATGAATGAATAGAACCAAGGGATTGTTATCAGGAACAATATTAAGTTTGAGACAAGGAACACCACCAATGTGTCAAGGAACCATGTTAGTGCATGTATCTCTATCAAGGCTCTTTTCAATTCTGTCAGTGCTTTTATGATTGGTTTAGACATCAACAGCCTCCTTCATCATCATCTGCAGAATTTATCAAACAACTTATCTTGTCCTGCAATTCATCAATTGTATCATGCAATTGGTCTGTATCATCTTGCAGCACGTCAACTTCAATCAGCAGTTTTGCTTTTTCATTTTCTAATTCAGTCACAAGCGCTTTTTTTGCTGCAAGGTCGTTCTGGGTCTTGAACAGTGTCTGCTCTGTCTTTTCAAGCTCTGTCTGAAGCCCTTCTTTCTCTGTTGTGAGTTTCTTGTTCTTGCCTTCAAGCGTCTCTTTTTCTGATTTTACTTCTGTGTACTGGCCTGAGAGCTGCTCTTCTCTCTGTGATTTGAGGTTCAGCTCGTCACTCAGCTGGCTTAATGCAAACTGCTTGTTCTCAAGCTCTTCTGATATTGTGTTCAACTGCTCCATCTTGAGCGCATATGCCCCGTTGATGCGGTTGAAGTTCAGCTGAAAATATACTGTTGCCCCTACAAGGGCTGCTGCACTGAATATTATCAATAACAGCAGGATTAGATTGGCGTTTCGTGTTATGTAGCTCATTTTTTCCTCATCATTCTTTACGAGTAATTCTCCTTATAAATATTTCTATTAGCAAGAGTATAATTGCCGCGATTATGAACGGCTGTCTTATGGTCTGTTTTGTGACAACAGAGCGCTTTGCTTTTGTCTTTGTGAAGTCGATTATGTCATCAACTTCATTCTTGTCAAATATCTTTCCGCCAGTGCTTTCTGTTATGCTTTTCAGTTCTGGATTAAAGCCCATCATCTCATATTCTGAAGGATAGTTTGCTGCGAATGTTGCAGTCAGGATTCTCTGGAATCCAAGTTCTGTCGGCGTGACTGTGCTTGCATAAAGATCCTCATCTATCTTGTAGAACACGTTCTGCTCTGATTTTGGCACTGTCTTTGACTTTACGATGACTTCTGTCGGCTCATTGATTCTTGTGTCTGCAATTTCAACAAATTCTGCGCTTTTCCTGTCAGGATCTCCTATCGCCCAGTTGAATGTTCTTGTGATTATGTTTGAGTTTTCTTTTCCCAACAAATCTCCTGCCCATTCTGAGCCGTCATCTGTCGTAAGTGCAGCGATTCTTCCAAGCCCGAGCCTCCATACTGTAAGGATTGGGTCTCCTGTTGATGTTGTTGCAAGCAGTCTTGCTGTTGTTTTTGGCATTGCATTGTTGAAGCCGTAGATGAATGCTTTTGGGTCAAGGCCTGCTGTTATGAAATGGTTTGAGTCAAGCACCTGCAGGTTCATCTTGTTTGATTTCTGTTCTTCTTCATCCAAATCGCCGAATAATATTTTCAGTCTTGAGCTTTCTGTTGCCCTGAAATAAATGCCGTTTGCTATGTCTGCAATCTGCTGCATCAATACCTCATTTGTTGTAGGTCCTACTCCTACTGAGTATATCTTTATTCCCATTGTCTGGGCAAGTTTTGCTGCTTCTGTTGCAGCTGATTCTGCTTGGGTCTTTCCGTCGCTGATCAGGATTATGTTCTTTCCTCCTGCCATCTCTTCCAGGATAGAGATTGCCTTTAGCAGTCCTCCGCTCACTAGTGTTCCTCCGCCGTGCGATAATCTTGATATCTTGTCTTCGAGATTCTGTTTTTCATAGACATATGAAGGCTCTGATACGAGATATGCTTTTGTGTTGAATGCAACAACCGCAAGCCTTGTGTTCATGGACAGGTCTCTGTATGCTCCGAGTGCAAGTGCTTTCTCAACATCCACTGTGGTGTCATCCCCGAACTGAGCACTTGTGCTGCCGCTGATGTCAACCACTATCACTATGCTTGTCTCTCCTTCTTTCTTGCCTGGCGCAGATACAAATACAGGAAGTATTGTCTCAAACAAGGAGTTCTTGTAGTTGCCCCTGTCAAAAGCATTTTCTCCGCCTATGACAACCATGCCGTTGCCGTCTGCCACAAAGTCATTCAATACGTCTGTTGTTGCTTTCAGCTTGTCTGCATTCATGTTGTTGACTGCGACTGCATAATAGTCATTGAGTGCAGGAAGGCTGTCTCCGCTGTCCACGATATACAGCTGGTCCAGCAGTTTTTTCATAGGAGATGATGCTTCTGTGTAATAGAATATCTTTGGTTTCTGCACTACTTTGACTGTCTTGAAAAAGATGTTATTTTCCTTGAAATAATCATCAGAGCTAATCTGCGCAGTTATCTTGTGATATCCAGGTGTGAGAAGTTTCGTGAACTGGAGTATTGTCTTTTTTGTTGTCTCATCAATCACGACTTCGTCATCAAAAGTCACTTTTACAGGAGTTTCTGTTACCTTGCCCACCCTGTTGATGACAACTGAGAACTTGTTTTCCACACCTTCCTGGCTCTTGGACGGCCCTATCACCACAACACCTGCATCATCGTGTATTGGATTCAAGTCAACTGCGTTTATTGATGAGTTCAGTTTTGACGCAAACAATGCCACATCGCCGAGACTGGCTCCTTCATTTGCATTGCCGTCTGAGATCAATAAGATGCTGTCATGCGGCTCAAGATTATTCAGGATAGCGTCTCCTATTGCAGAATGCTCTCCTTCGCCGATGAATTTTGTTTCTACAGTGAGTTTTTTCTCAAGCTTTTCAGCAAGTTCTTTTGAGAAGCTTTCAAATAATTCCATTGATGTTGAGTTGTCAACAAGCAGCTTGACATATGCATCTCCTTGTATGACCTTGCTTGTCTGATAATAGGGAGAGGCCAGCGCAGCCAGCAACAATAAGACGATTATGATTCGTGTGACAAATAATAATTTTTGCAGCCGCTTCTTCTGCTTTACAACATCAGGGTCTTCTTTGATTGTGACAAATTTTCTTTTGAGAACAAAATAAAGCACAAGGATTGCAGGTATCAATAACAGTAGTGCAAAAGGCTGTTCAAGATATCTGTATGCAAATTCCAGTGCTGTTCCTACTATTGTCATACGTCTCCCCGCATTTTGATATATAATATTTCCAATAAGAGCAGTATTCCTGCAATTGCGATAAGTATGGGTTCAAATTCCAGCTTTCTTGTTTCTTTGACTGGCTTTAATTCAAACTCAGTTGATTTTGCGCCCACTATCTCTTCTGCATTCAGGTTGGATTCTGTGTCGCTTAATAGATTTACAGCAATATTCCTGTCATCCAGTTCATATATGCCTGCCTGCTCCAGCATGATTGTCGCCTGCTTGACTGTTTTTACAGGTGTTTTTACTTTCTGTTCTCCGTCAAGTATCAAGGTGTCTTTTGTGAGGTAGTTCAGGCTCTTGAGGTCAAGCTGTCCTGTGAGATATCTTGCCAGTTCTGTCCAGAAGATAGGATAGCTTGGAGAATATTTGAAGTCAGATGTGCTTTCAAGCAGGCCATAATATACCAGCTTGCCGCTTCCCTCTTTTCCTACAGCGATAATTGTGTCATTCAGTATGGATGTCATTGTAGTGAATGCCTTGTCCTGGCCAGATGTTTTGAAGTGCTCTATCATCGTGCCAAAATCTGCATTTTTTGTGAACTTGTTCAATTGCTCTACTGAGACAAATCCTCCTTTTCCTTTGCCTGTTATGTCAAGTGGCAGAAGATTCTTGTAGTCTATCTTGTCTGAGTCACCTTGTGCATGCACCACAAGGCCTGCGCCTTGTTTTTCAACTGCATGGTGCAGTGCCTCAAATGTTCCTGGCAGAAGTTCGCGCATGTCAATATTATGGATTATAAAGACATCGTATCCTTCTGTTGGCACCACAGGAGGCCCTACTACAGTGACTGTCATGTCTCCTGATGCTGTCAAGGCATTTCTTAGAAAGATGGATGCATTGTTTGTTACAAGAGCTACTTTTGCTTTTTCTGTCTCTGGTGTGCTTAAGTAAGCAATGTTGTCAACATCAAAATCATCATCTACAATTAATCTTATCTGGGTTATGCCTGGCGGTGTCTTGAATGTGAATGTTTCTGCGCTCTTGGGCGCAAGAGTCATTTCTTCCTGCACATTGCCTACCTTGAGTGTTGCGGTTCTTTGGGTATCATCATAATTTTTCACATAGACTGTTGTCTCTTCCCTGTCTGCCTCAAGATCGATTATTCCCACATTAGATGCTTTTTTCTCAGCAACATTCACGAAATTTACAACAAGGCCTTTTGATTCAAGCACTGATTTTGCAATGTAAGGGTCCTGCCCTCCTGTGTTTACAAAATCACTCAGCACTATGACTCCGCCTTCTTTTTCTTTCAATGCTTCTCCTGCAAGTATTATTGCATCTCCTATGCGTGATGTTGTCTCTGTCGGCTGTAGCTTGTTAAGATATTTTGTCGCTTCGGTATATGGCACGTCTTTTACAACAATAGAAGGCACTTCTTTTGCAAGTATTATCGTGTTTTGCGCCCCTAATAATGATTTTGCCTTTGTCTTTGCTTTCTGGAATCTTGTGTAGCTTCCTTCTTTTGCCTGCATAGAGGCGCTTGCATCCAGCACTATGACTGTGTTTTTTGCAGTTATGTCATGCTGATAATTGGTAAAAGGCTGTGCAACACTTGCTGCAAGCAATAAAATAAGGAGTAGTTGTATCAAGAAAAGCCAGTCTCTTATGAATTTCTTGAAAAAAGATGAAAGCTTGTTTCTTCCAGATGATTTGATGAAGAACATCAGGGATGGTATCTCAATTGTCTGCGGCCTTGGCCTTATCAGATAGAGCAAGATAAGAGGAACTAGACTTAAAAGTGCAAATAATCCAAGCATACTGCCTATCTGTATCACTTTAGAATGGGAGTAGAAGGTCGCCTATATATAGCTTACGATTTTACTCTTCTGCAGGACGAGAGTTATGCCGTGCAAGAATGTTCTGTTTAAGCGCTTCCAGCTCTTTTTTACGGCCGTTCTTTCCAAGATTAGGTATTCTGTGTCTTCCTGACGGCCTTTTATAGCTTGTTTTTAAAGGGTTTGTCCCGCAGGTGAAATATATGTCAATATCTTCTTCATCAAGGCTTATTTCACCAGTAGGCACTCCATTTTTAAATGATTCCAGGTCCGTCATGGAAAATGGCAGGACTCGCAGGGATCTTTCTGAATACCCATCCCTTTCAAAAATTCGTCTTGCTATTTCTTCAAGGCATTTCTGCATGCTTTTGCCTGTAACTGTGAAAAGCGGCTCTACTTTTACTGTGCCGTTATCTGCATGATATCCGATAAAAGTATGGGCATTGCCTGCTTGAAAATATAATATTCCTTCTGCACAGTCAGGCTTTCTTCTGCATAGTTTTTTAATTAAGCCAAAACCATCTTTAACTTGAGGAATGTTTTCATAACCCATTTGTCTTCAACCCACAAGTTATGCTGAATTCTGCTGCATATATAAAGGTTTTGCCTAGTTTGAGAAATATTTGGCTAATTTATTGAAATCTCCTTTTGTATGAGGCAATGCAAGCATCAATAGAAGCCTTGCTTTTGGTCCTGTCAGGTCTCCTGCCAGGATTGCTCCTGATTTCTGCAAAGTTTCTCCGCCGCCCTTGTCTCCATAGATTGGATAAACTGCTCCATTATATACTCTTGTTGCAATCACTACAGGAATGTCCTTGCTTAATGCATATTCAATTGCTTCATAGACTTTTGCATTCACGTTTCCTGCACCCACGCCTTCTACAACGATTCCTTTCGCTCCTGTATCAACTGCATAGCGCACAAACCTGCCGTCATCTCCTGCAAATGTCTTGAGCAGGTCGACTTTTGGGAGTTTTTCTGGCAGCGGCACTCTTTTCCTGTCAAATCTTTCTCTGAACTTGTGCACCTTGCCCATCGCAATATAGCCAAGATACCCGTGCTCTCCTGAATTAAATGTCTGGACATTTGTTGTCTGTGTCTTTCTGACATCACTTGCTGCATTTATGTATTGGTTTAATGTGATCGTGACGCCGAAATCTTTTGCTTCATCAGATGCAGCCTCCAGCACGGCATTGTATATGTTTGCAGGACCGTCAGGAGAAAGGTCAGAGGCATCTCTCATCGCTCCCACGAAAGCAACAGGCTTGTTGCTTTTCAGCGATAAGTCAAGGAAATATGATCCTTCTGCCATTGTGTCTGTTCCATGTGTAACAACAGCTCCCTTGACTTCAGGGTTTTTCAGCAGTTCATCCACTGTCTTGCTGAGATTATACCAGATTTCAGGGGTCATCTGCGAGCTGTCAATATCGCAAAACTGCACGACTTGTATGTTTGCGATCTTCAATAATCCTGGAACTGCATCAACAAGGTCTTTTCCGCTGACTGCAGGAACAGCGCCCCCTGTTTTAGGGTCTGTCTTTTCTGCAATTGTTCCTCCAGTTGTTATGATTGCGACTGTTGGAAGATTTGGGTTGCTGCCGACTTTCTCGATGTTCAAGTGCATTGTTGGTTTTGACACGACTGCGCATGCTAAAACAAAAAGAATCAGGAAGCTGCTGATTATTGCAAATTTTTTCATCTTCTTTTCCAGGCTTTATGATACTCCTTCAATACAAAGCTGATATTCTTTCCTACCTTGATGTAGTCTTTGTCTTGCAGGTTTGCCAAAGAAACCCTTAATGACAGCTTTGGTCCTGCAAATCCTTCTCCTGGAAGGCATACTGTTGCTTTTTCTTTAGCCAGCTTGAACAGGAATTTGTCCATAAGCACATTATTTTGCATGTATTCTGCAAATGCTTTGCCGTATTTTTTTTCTGCAGCTCTTGCTAAGTCAATCAATGCATAATAATATGTGTGCTCTTTGCCTTTGGGCAGGGGAATTCCTATGTTCTTGTAAAGGTATGTCACTCTTTTCTTTAGTTTTGCCTGTATTGCTTTCTTGTATTTCTTTTTCTTGTCCATCAAGTAAAATAAGGAAAACAAGGTCATTATTGTCTGCTGCGGACAGGATAATCCTCCTGTATGCGCAAGGGCAACATCCCTGCTGTCCATCTCTAATCTGTCAATGAATTTTATCTTGTCTGGATTTGTTGCTGTCATCTCATATCTCTTGCGCAGTGTTTGCTTGTCTTTCCTGGAAAGTCTTGCAAGCTTCTTGTCTATCACATTGTCTTTGCGCAGCATTATTATGCCAAGGCGCCATCCAGTCACTCCGAAGAATTTAGAGTAGGAATAAACACAGATCGTATTTTTTGGCACCATCTCAAGGAATGAATTGAACCTGTCAACAAATGTTGCATAAACTGTGTCTGTCAAGACAATCAGGTCTTTTCTTTTAGTCTTTATTACTCTTGCAATCTTGTTAAGCGTCTCTTTTTTCAGTTTAACTGAAGTGGGATTTGTAGGATGCACCATAAAAAACGCTTTTATTTTTTTGTCAGTTAGTTTGGCGATCTCTGAGTCAGGCACCTGCCAACCCTTGTCTTCATTTCCTTCTACGTATATTTCTACAAGATTGTAGTCTGCAAGCGCAGGAATCTCCAAATAAGGAGAGAATATTGGCGTCATTATCGCTATCTTGTCTCTTTTATGAAGTATCTTGTTCTCTTTCAGTGACTTGAATACATAGCACATTGCTGCTGTTGCTCCTTCTGTTGCAAAGAGATCAAATTTTCCTTTTGCAGGTTTCTTGTCAGAACAAAGGACTTCAGAAAGATATTCCTTGATTATTTCTGCCATGTTTGGAAAGATTCTTGGAGGAGATGGATAAAAATCTCCCCTGATTGCGTCTGTCATCTCATCTACAAAGTCATCTGGATCCAGCTTGAATCTTTTCTCAGCAAATGCAATTGAATTTTTCAGAAAGCGTGCTCCCTCGCCCTTTTGCTTGTTCAGGTATGCTCTTAATTTCTTTGCAATACCTTTTTTTTCTGGCCTCAGGCCAAGATGCTTTGTTGTTGTTTCCTTGCCCGCAGCTAGTGCTGCAAAACTATTGAGATGACTGAATGCCTCTCTTGCAGTTGTGTTCAGAAAATTAGGATTGCCTCTTCCTGCATTGAGAAATTTAGTCTTGTTTCTCTGTGCAGATGCTTCTGCCATTCTGATAAATACGTTCTTTATTTCAAATGGGCTCATCTGTAGGTATTCCCGCATCTTTATGCTGATTTTCATCTTGCTGCACACCAGCTTTTTCTTCTGAGAGCAAATATGATGAACGGTATCAGCAGCAGTGTTGTTATTCCTACGATTGTTATCGCAAGGTATGCTGTCTTGTCAACCACATGTAGCTGCGCTGGAGGAAGAAATGCTATGATGAATCCAAACACAAGCGTTGCAAGGCCTACTATTGACAAGAGCCATATCCCGAACCATCCGCCAGGTATCTTGTATGCTCTTTTTGCTTTAGGCATTGTATATCTTAGTTTCAGGCACGCAAGTATCATCATTGCATACATAAAGAAGTATATGCAGCATGCCATTGCATTTGCCATCCAGAATGCTGTGTTGAGTTTTGGAAGCAGCAATAACCCGCATCCTATCAGTGTTATTATTATTGCTTGTACAACCAATAATCTTGTTGGTATGCCGAGCTTGTTTGCTTTTTGAAAGAATCTTGGCAGTGTTCCTGTTTTTGCGCTTGCATACACGCCTTTTACAGGACCGATTGTCCAGGTTGATATCTCGCCTATTGCTCCTATTGCTGTCAATATTGCAAGCACAGGAACAAGCCATGCGAGGTGAAATTGGCTAAAGAATACCTTGAATGCCTCCATCATGCCTGATGCAAGGCTTATCTGCTGCTGTGGGACAACTGTTGCAACAGACAATGAGCCGAAGATATTAAGCAAGAGCCCGACAATTACTACGAAGAGTATGGCGAGAGGATAGCTGCGTTTTGGATTCTTAACTTCATTTGCGTGTGATGCAGATACCTCTATTCCTGTGAATGTTCTCATGAATCCCACTAATAATACCAGTGTTGTCAGCTTGCTCAAATCAGGTATTATGTTTTTTGCGGAGAATGACATGTTAAGGTGTGTGGGGTTTCCTGTAAGCCACCATATCGCCCCGAATACTATTATTACTGCGCCTGGAACAAGCACTCCCAGCAGGAAGCCGAATGTGCTGACTTTTCCAGATGCTTTCAAGCCCCTGAAATTGAATAATGTTGCTCCCCAGATAAGTATGATTACTATTAATGCCATGTATAACTTGTTGTGTGCCAATGCAGGCAGCAATACAAAAGCAAGAGAGCCACCCACAAAATATAACATTGGTATGCTGCCTATCATCATGTAACTCCATTGCAGCCAGCTGCCTACAAAGCCAAATCTTTCTCCAAATGCAGCTTTCAGCCAGTTGAATATTCCGCCTTGCTTTGGCAATAGTGTCGCGAGTTCTGCAGACACTAAAGCGACTGGAATAAAAAATCCTATTGCTGCAACCAATGCAAAGAATATCATGTGCATGCCTGTCTCAGCTTCTGTCGGGAAATTACGCACGCTGATTACCAGTGCAGAAGAAATCATGATGAGTGTGAACAAGCTTATCTTGTTCTTTAAAGCAGATAAAGTCTTTTTAACCATTTTAACCTCTTTTTATTTGATTTTTGCATTTATTTTATAAAAGCTTTTTGTTTTAAATGATGCCTGCGAAGTTTGCAGCAGCAAAAGGGAGATTTGATAAATCTAGAATACAAGAGATTCAATAAGCAAAACGTAGCGCATCATTTTTCAAAGCAGCTGCGTCATTGTCAATTTTAATGCAACATACGCCAGATAAACAAGTATCAATGTTATTGCCTCTCTCCTGTGCAGTTTCATCTTGGTTCTTAGCAGGAATATTGCAAGGACGCAGACTCCTATCATGAAAGGGATGTCAAATTCCACCAAGGACGGAGCTACAAAGAAGCCTTTTGCAATTACTGAGCTTAAGCCCAGAGTAAATAATATGTCAAAGATGTTGCTGCCGATAAGATTTCCTACAGACAAAGTGCCTGCTTTTTTCATAACTGCATTTACGCAGATAGTCAGTTCTGGAAGGCTTGTGCCGAAACCGACTATTAATAGTCCTACAAGTGTTTGTGAGATTCCCCAGATGTTTGCAAGCTCAACTGCATTTTCCACCACTATCTTTGAGGCAAATACCAGGAAAAATAGCCCTGCTATGAGCGAGACTGCAGCCCAGAGCAGTACTCCGTATCCCCTATTGTTCCTAATTTTTTCATGCAATCTCTCTTCCCTGAGCACTGTCATGAAATAAAATGCATAGATTATGACAAGGATTATGCCGTCCATCATTGATATCTGGCCGTCCATTCCCATCAAGAAAAGCACTGCTGCAGAGCCGATCATTATGAGTCCGTCTCTTAAAAATTCTCTTTTTGATATGACTACCAGACCGAATAATCCTACAAGGCCTAGTATGAGTGTTGTCTGGCTTATGACAGTTCCTACAGTCTCTCCTAAAATCAATCCAGATGTGTCTATGCCTTGAAGTTTTTGTATCGCTGCTGTAAGGTCGATAAATAATTCAGGAAGGTCTGTCCCTATTGCAAGAACTGTCAAGCCGATGAACATGTAAGAAATCTTAAGTTTTTTTGCTATGCTTATGGCGCCTCTTGTCGTCAGTTCTGCACCAACCCATAGCCCAATCAGTCCTAAAATAAGATAAATCAGTTCATATTGCAAATAATCACCTTCTTTTTTCTGTATAAATAAAGTCTTATTATTTAATCTTTTTTAAATTTAGGGTATGTTTCTGGCTCCATGAATACTTTGTGCGTCTTTGCTGCAATCCCTCTTTCTTTGAGCAACATTTCATCTGAGCTTGTTTCTGCAAAGCCCAATGCAATCAATTCATTTTTCAGGCTCATTATCGCGACAGTATCTCCTTTTTTTATATCTGTCTGAACTTTTGAGATGCCAGGCATCTTTAAGTCAGAGCCGTGGCATACAGTGTCAATTGCATTGTCTAATATCCAGATTTTTGGAACCTGCGGGATTGCATCTTCTACAGGCTTTATGCATTCTTTTATCTGTTTTTCATCATTTTTTTCTTTCCAGAGCCAGTATGCATCTGCAAGATTCTGCAGGGTTATCATGTCTTTGTCTGTGAAAGGCCCTGCTTTTGTCCTGACAAGCTGGGCCATGTGCGCTCCCACTTTCAGCTTCTTGCCTACATCGTGGCAGAATTTTCTTATGTACGTCCCTGCCTGGCATCCAATCCTGAACAAGACATCTTGTTCTTCAACTTCAATTATGTCAATGTAATATATTCTTCTTTCTCTTACCTGCCTTTTCACCGCAGACTTCACTGGCGGCAGCTGCTTTATCTTGCCTACAAATTCACCGAGCACTTTTTTCAGCTCTTTTATCTCAATTGGCTTGTGCAGGTGCATTATGCCTACATATTCCTTGCCAGCAGGCAGTAAAGTCTGCACGATTCTTGTTGCTCTTCCTAGAGCCATAGGCAGCACTCCTGTGACAGCAGGGTCAAGTGTTCCTGAATGACCTGCTTTCTTTATGTGAAGAATCTTCTGCACATATTCAGAGACTTGATGAGAAGTCGGGCCTTTTGGCTTGTTGATATTCACAACACCATAACTGATTAATTCAGAAACAGGCCTCTGCTCTGGAGAATATCCATGTCCAGGGTCTGTTTCAGCTTCTTTTTTAACAAGAACTTTTCTTTCAATTATTTCAAAAGGTAATAGGTTTTTCATGAGAGAGATTATATACGCTCGCTTTAAAAACTTATCTTTCCCTGATTGCTGCCTGCGTAGTTATTAATTTCATATGATTGCTTTGATAAATCTGGTTTGCAGGCGGTTTCAGCAGCAGAACGTAGCGCAGCATTCCCTAATCTTTATAAACCCCTATTTCCTTTATTTAGTCATGAAACCCTATTATGTAGATAAAAGAAATCTTGCAGAAGTTGCGGCATTTTTAACTTTGTTTAGCGAATGCTACGGAGACAGGAAAATAACTCCGCTCATAGCTGAATCGCGGCAGTTTGCAGATAGAGCAAAAGCAGAGCTTGCCTGCGAAATAATGAAATTAGAATCTCGGGTTCAGCAAGGCGACCTGACTCATATAGAAGCACTGCCTGAGCTTTATGTGCAGGTATTTGATTATTCTGCAGAAAAGGCATGTACTGAGGCAAATGATTTGTATCAGAAAGCAAAGCCAGCATACCTGGCCAAGCGAAAGGATCATTTTCAATCATTCCACGGCTTGTTTACAGGCGGAATAGCGCTTGCGCGCGAAAACGCCCCTGCAATGCACGATATGCACTCAATTTTTGATGAATTAGAAGAGTTGTCAAGCGCAGTATTAAGTGCAGTAGATGAGCAGGATGCAAACAAGATATATGATGCAGAATTTGCATTATTGTACACATTCGAAGAATTTAAGGGTTTTATAAATCAGCTTCCTGAAAGCTCATTTGCAAATTACGAGAAGTTTTATGGCAATTTAAGCATACTTCACCAAGCAACTGGTTTATTGAAAGAACTGCTTTTTCCTTTGTATAAGACAGTCACATTAGAATAAGATTATTTTTTGTCTTCTGCTTTTGGAGTCTCTTTTTTCTCTTCTTTAACAGCTTCTTTAGTTTTTTCTTCTACTTTTAAAGCTTCTTCCTTTTTCTCTATTTTCTTTTCTTTCACTTCTTCTTTCTTTGGCACTGTTTCTTTCTTTACTTCTTCTTTTTTCTCTTCAGTTTTCTTCTTCTCAACCTTGGCTTCTTCTTTCTTTTCTTTCTTCACTGCTTCTTTTTTTGGCTCTGCTTTCTTGCCAGTTATTTTCTCTTTCATTTTTGTTGCAATGCCTTTTTTCTCTTCTTTTTTCTCGCCTGTATCTATTTTTTTGCCGAAGAGTTCAGCTCTAACGACTCCTTTGTCATCTTTTAGGACATTGACTTTGACTTTGCCTGGCGGATTCTTCATTCCATCTTTCCAGATCTCTTCATTAAGATATTTTCCAAGCCGGACATCCTCTGATTTCATGTGCTTGATCAGGAATTCTTTTACCGCATTGACTGCTTTTTTCGCCCGCCTGTATTTTGGGGCTTTCAGCCATTCTCTTCTCAACGGTATCGTGTAGGTTCTTTCCACTGCCATTTTATGCCTTCAGCTTGGTCCTTCTCCAGCTTCTTTTTATTTTTGTGTGCCTGCCAGGATGGACCCTTCTTCCTGTTCCATATTTTTTTGGCACTGTCCAGTAAGGCGCCCATCTACTTTGCCTTCCTGCTTTCACAAGCCTTTTCTTCCTGCTTGGATGTTTGTGTCGTGCCATTTTTACTTGGATTCCTCTTTAGGAGCTTCTGCCGCTGCTTCAGGTTTTTTTTCTTCGGTTTTTGCAGCTTTTTTCTTCTTTGTTTTTTTCTTGGCTGCTTTTTTCCTTGTTCTTTTCTTCGCTTTCTTTTTCTTTGCTTTCTTTTTCTTCTTCTTTCTGATTGGAAATTCAACTGGAAGCTCTTCTGTGCTTTTCTTTGGAATAGTTATTTTCTTTTCTTTCATCAGGTCTTCAGCAGCTTTGCCCAGAAGTTTTGCTCCTTTTTGCGTGATTATCCTTCCTTTGTGAGTTCCTTTTTCTGCCTTGTCAGCAAGGCCTGCTTTCTCCAGCTGCTGGAGTATCTTTCTTATGATATTGCCAGATGCCCTGCAGAATTTCTCTGGAGCAGCGCCCCTGTTCTTTTTTCCGCCGTACTTTGTCCTTAATTTAGAGACTCCGATAGGCCCTTTTGCCTGCAATGTCTGCAGTATTGCAGCAGCGCGTATATACCACCAGTTTTTCTGCACAGGCGGCCTTTCCTTGTGCACTCCTGTCTTGACAAAATCAGCCCATATCGGCGGAGTTATGTCTGACATCTTTTCCAGCTCTTCAGCTGTCTTAAGGATTAGTTCATTTATTGGTACATCGTATCTTGTCATTTTTTATCACGTTATTATGGCCTTTCGGCCTACTCAGAGTGTCGCTTGATCACCCAGAATACAAGGAAAGAACCCTGAATCATTTATAAAGGTTATGTTTTTGCTATATATTCAGTAAAGTTTATATAAAGAAACTTAATCTTTGAGTGTATGGCAAAAAAGAAAGAAGACCTGGAAATATTGAGGCACAGTGCAGCACATATCCTGGCTCATGCCATAAAAGAATTGTATCCAAAGGCAAAGAATACGATAGGTCCTGCTGTTGAAGAAGGCTTCTATTATGATTTTGATAATCTGCATATCACTCCAGAGGATTTTCCGAAAATAGAGAAAAAGATGAAAGAGATTGTAAAGAAAGATTATCCTTTTGAGAAAAAAGAGATAACTTTTGCCGAGGCAAAGAAATTATTCAAAGATAATCCTTTCAAGATTGAGATGGCAGAAGAGTTCAAGAAGGCAGGAGACAAGCTGACTGTTTACAAGAGCGGTGATTTTGTTGACTTGTGCAAAGGCCCGCATGTAAAGTCAACTGGTAAGGTAAAAGCTTTCAAATTAATCAAGACTGCAGGAGCTTACTGGAAAGGTGACCAGAAAAACAAGCAGTTGACAAGGGTTTATGGCATTGCCTTTCCGACAAAAGAAGAGTTAAAAGAGCATTTGAGAATCATGCAAGAGGCTGCGAAGAGAGACCACAGGAAGATTGGAAAAGAACTGGACTTATTTTCTTTTCATGAATGCGCTCCTGGAATGCCTTTCTGGCATCCTAAAGGAATGGTTATCTGGAATGAGCTTGTCAAATACTGGAGAGAAGAGCATGAGAAAGCAGGTTATGTTGAAGTAAAGACTCCTATTATCTTAAACAAGTGCTTGTGGGAGCAGTCAGGACATTGGAAGCATTTCAGGGAAAATATGTATTTCACAAAAGTTGATGATGCAGATTATGCCTTGAAGCCGATGAATTGCCCTGCAGGCCTGCAGATTTACATGACCAAGGTGAGAAGCTACAAAGAGCTGCCTATGAGAGTTGCAGAGCTCGGGCTGGTGCACAGGCATGAATTAAGCGGGGTTTTATCTGGATTATTCAGAGTGCGGGCTTTCCTACAAGATGATGCTCATATCTACTGCACTGAAAAACAGCTCAAGGATGAGATAAAGAATGTCATTGTCCTGACAGACAAGATTTACAAGAAGTTTGGTTTTGAATATCATGTTGAGCTGAGCACAAAGCCGGAAAAAGCAATGGGCGACCCCAAGCTCTGGGAAAAAGCAGAGAAAGCATTGGCAGAGGCAATGAAAGAGCTGAAAAAAGATTACACATTGAATCCTGGTGACGGCGCTTTCTACGGCCCAAAACTTGATTTTCACCTGAAAGATGCTCTTGGAAGAACGTGGCAGTGCGGAACACTGCAATTAGATTTTCAATTGCCGATACAGTTCAAATTAAAATACATGGGTGAGGATGGAACACAGAATCATCAGCCGATCATGCTTCACAGGACAATCTATGGCAGCTTGGAAAGATTCATCGGAATATTGATAGAGCATTATGCAGGCAAGCTTCCATTATGGCTCTCTCCTGTTCAAGTGAGAATACTGACTGTTGCAGACAGGTTCAATGATTATGCTGAGAAAGTTGCGCAAAAGATGAAAGATGCAGGAATAAGAGCAGAGGTTGATGACAGGTCAGAAAGCATTGGCAAGAAAGTGAGAGAAGCGCAATTACAGCAGATCAATTACATTTTAGTTGTCGGAGAAAAAGAATTGAAAGACAAAACAGTTGCAATCAGGACAAGAGACAATAAAGTCCATGGAGCAAAAAAAGTTGATTCTTTTATCAAGGAATTAGTGAAAGAGATTCAGGAAAGAAAATGAAGGAATATAAGCAGGTAATTCTCATAAGAAAAGACTTGAAGATGTCCAAGGGAAAGATGTCTGCACAGGCAGCGCATGCTTCTACAGATGCCTTGCTGAAGTCTCATAAAGACGACATAACTGCTTGGAAAAACCAGGGCATGAAAAAAGTAATTCTTGGCGTAGATGATGAAAAAGAATTGTTGAAGCTGAAGATTGATGCAGAAGATGCAGGCCTTGTTGTTGCAATCATAGCAGATGCAGGCAGGACAGAGCTTGCTCCTGGAACAGTGACTGCTGTAGGCATAGGGCCTGATGATGAGGAAAAGATTGACAAGATTACAGGCCACTTGAAGCTTATTTCTTGAAGCAGTGCCATCTATCCATGTCTTCTACAATAAGAACACACGCCAAATTCTCTGGATGCCAGTCGCAATGGTTGTTCAAATATTTGATGTACAATTCCTGGCAGGGATGATAAATCACTTTTCCTGTCGGCGCAACACCTCCGATGTGCAAAGCAACTGCTCCTGCAGCAGCAAGAACTAATATCAGGATTGCCATGAACAAAAGATAATCGTGTTTTGGATGAATCATCTTCTTTTGCCTCTCACTATGATTATGTCATTGTCTGTTCCTGGAGCATTCCAGGCATCAATGAAGTCTTGTTTTTTTGCTTTTTGATTTGGTCCTTTATTAGAGTTGTGGAACAAGACATGTGTTTGGTTGATAAAAGTGATTGTGACGCCGTGGCCAGAATATATTCCTGGTTTTTTTATCAATACATTGTAATCGATTATCATGAGGCATACATTTCCATTATTGACTGCTTTTTCAACTTCCTGCCAAGGCAGTTTGGTGTTTGTATATCTGTTGGTCGCACGCAGAAAATCTATGGAGTTATACAACGCATTCCAGTCAGTGACCTCATTGATCAATGTTCCGTCTTCAATGCCGTAATATTCCAATACAAATTCAGGAGTCAATCGATTGTACGGTGTTTTGGAATAATAATGAACATCAAGCCCTTCATTGACTAATATCGGCAGGGCCTGCGAGAACCAGGCCCATTTTTCTTTTTCTCTGCCAATCGTGCTGTCAATCTGCTCTAAAGTATATTTTCTTTCAGGAAAATAATATTGCAGCGCCATTGTCACCTGGCTTGAAACACAAGAAGGCCCGACCTGCTTTACATAAGGGATATCAAGCGGCCTTGCAATAAGCACGCAGGCAGAAAGCAGTAAAAATAAGCATATCACCAGATTTTTTCTCATAACACAGATTTTATTTATTTAGTATAAATAATTTGTGCAAATTATTTTTTCTTTTTGCAGACAGCCAATAGAATTACCATTGTAACTGCTGCTGCTCCCATAGCAATTGCAAGGCCTGTCAGAGGAGCAGAATCTGTGGCAAGCATATAGATTAATAATGCGATTAAGAAAATCAAGAATACTTGTTTTGCTGCTTTTGTTTTTGGTGCAATCATTTTAACAGAGGCTCTACTTTATACGGCAAGCATCCCTCTTCATTCAAAACTAAAGTTTCACAGTCATAGCAAAGGCGGGCCTCATCTGAACTTACGCGGTGATACCCTCTTTCATGGCAAGCTTCTCTTCTGGAAAGAACAATATCTGTTTTTTGCTCTGCAGTGCCAAATACCTGTATGATGGCATTGTTTACTGCCATGGCTATATCATCTGGATTATCTGCATCAAATGTATCTTCCCCCATGAAATAAAAATATACTGCAGAGATATATAAAGCTTTGGGCAGATGACCGCAATATTTATAAACAACTGTCAAATCTAATACGCTATGGTCGGTTTTAAAGTTGTTATCGGAACAAAGGACGGCAAATGTGTCCAGAAAGAAGTATCTGAAGAGGATTCCAAGAATCTGATGGGCAAAAAGATAGGAGAAGCCATCAAGGGAGAGATTTTAGGCCTCACCGGCTATGAGTTTGAGATAACAGGCGGAACAGACTATGCCGGCTTTCCGATGAGAAAAGACATTGCAGGCATGGGAAGGAAAAGAATCCTTGCAGTATCTGGCATCGGCCTGAAGAAAAAAGCCAAAGGAATAAGGAAAAGAAAGACTGTATGCGGAAACACAATTCATGCAAAGATTTCTCAGATAAACCTTAAAGTCTTGAAAGAAGGCAAGGAAAAGCTTGCAGCTGCTCCTAAAGAAGGAGAAGCTCCTAAGGAAGCGCCGAAAGAAGAGAAAAAAGAAGTTCCTAAGGAAGCGCCTAAAGAAGAGAAAAAAGAAGCTCCTAAGGAAACTCCGAAAGAAACTCCAAAGGAAGAAGCAAAACCTGAAGAGAAAAAATAATTCTTTTTAAAAACACAAAATATATAAATGAGTCTTTCTAAATTAAAGAAAAAGGGTGGTATCAATCGATAAAGTAGACCTTATTCACAAGTTTGTCCAGACGTATAATGCTGCGCAGGATTCTATAGAAGAAAACAGGGTTGAAGAAGCAAAGCAGAGATACAGGGATTTGATGGGCGTGTATCACCAGATAACTAATTCTGACATAGAGCCGGTTCACAAGGAGCTTGCTTATGACCAGGTCCTGAAGGTCTTTAAGGGTGTTAAAGGCATGAAGGTAAGGTCAAGGATAAATGCAAAATCAGTTGCACTTGCCACTGTGATAATCATAATAAGCATTGTCATCTTCATCAAGCCAGAGATTGTTGGTTTGATTCCTTTTGAGTTTGACCAGCCGCCTGCATGGGGGGCAGCAGACAATAAGTTTGTCATTTCAAGCGTGCCTGAAAAAGGCGCGATGTTCCCAGGAAAACATACAAGGACAATTGACCTGGATGAGTTTTTTGTTGACCCTAATGACGACAAGCTGACTTATCTTGCAACATCTGCGCCAGGACTTCAGGTGGAATTGAGCGGCAGTCTGCTTACTTTTAATCCTGAAAAAGGCATTATTGGTCCAAGAATAATAACCGTTGTCGCTTCTGACGGCAAACATATAACTCGCAAAGAGATTGCTGTTGATATAGTTTAGATTTCTTAATGCTGCCTGCGGAGTTCTTAGAAGCATATGCCTGCTTTGATAAATCTGAGATGCAAGCAGTGTCAACATCAGAACGTAGCGCAGCATTAATGCTCCTGCATAGTTCTCAGATTAAATAGGCCAGCATGTGCATAGCACGCTTCGTTATGCTTCTATATCCGCATATGTCCAGATTTATGGCATGCGGAATATTGATCGGAGAACTTCGCTAGGTGCTATGCACATATATACCAGTAAAGTTTATAAAGAAAACATATATTTGCATTCTTGTATTGAATAAAAAGGGGGATTAGATGAAATTAGTCAGGTTTGCAGTACTTGTGATGTCATTTCTCTTAATCATGTTGCCTGTATGTTACGCGCAAAAGTTAGATGTGACGACTTTTTCTGGCAAAGACGGCGTGCAGGGCTATGCAAGGCCTGACGATGAAATAGTCATGAACATAGAGGCAATAGTCCCGTTTGATTTGGCAATAAGCCCTTCGCAGGTGCAGGTCTGCAAAGAAAACATATGCGCAAATGCAGCATCATGCACTCCAGGAAAATACATCGGAACAGATGTGCTGAATACCTGCGTGTATCAGGAGACTCTTGAAGGAGAGACAGGAATCTCTTCTTATTTAGTCAATCTTCTTGATGACGACAAAAAGATCATTAAGACAGAGGCAGTCACTTTGCATATTGACCGCCAGCCGCCAGTCATCCTTCTGCTTGATATCCAGCAAAAAAATGAAACAATAGATGTCCAGATCCATGCGCAGGATTTTGGCCCTGTCAGGGGAAACACAAAAAACTGCGCAGGCATAAAGAAGATAGATTTCTATGACGGAACCACAGGCAATATCCTGAACACAAACGAGTATGGTTATGAAAACTGCGACGTGATTTACAATTTTGAATACCTGCTTCCGCAGGGCAGATTTGAGCTTTGCGCAAAAGCAACAGACATGTTTAACCAGGAAAGCGCTCCTGTATGCAAGATAATAGGAATTGGAAAAGAAATCATCCCTGTTCCAACTGAAGAGGTGCTTGTCTATGAGCCAGGCCCAGAAGAAGGAGTTGACTTTTATACAATAACAGGCACAAGCATTTATCCAAGAAAAGGATTTGACAGGCGCGCAGTAAATACGATTCCTGTGCCTGTTTATATCCAGGTGATGCTGAAGCAAAAACAATCAGATTCAGATGTCTCTATTTATGATAAAAGCGTGCAGTGCAGTTCAGAAGATATTTCTGAAAGCTATCTTGTTGCAGGAACAGACGCAACTTATGTTGTGGTCAAGAGCCTCCCCACAATTGCAGAAAGAACATCTCCTGTTGAAGTCGATTGCACGCTGCAATTGCAGATAAGAAAAGGCCAGAAAATTTTCACAGACCTTGAGACAGAAAAATTCAGCAAAAAGATTCCGGTCTACAACAATCCTTTAGGAACCATAAGCGAGAATGCAGAGTCGCAGATTGGTTCATTAGATGATGATATCTGGGATTTGCAGAAAAGAACAAACAGGATCAGTGACATCAATGACTGGCTTGCAACAATCGTGACAATTGTGCAGACAATTGCGCAGGGAGATGTCCTGCTGAACTATGTCGGTGCAGCGCTCTGGCTCGTTTCTGTTGTCTTGTATGAGCTCAAGAGCGTTCCTTATGTCGGGCCTGCACTAGAGGCATTGGCAAAGGTTTTCTGGAAAGTGATATCCTGTGAATTGATAAATAATTTCTTTCATGAAGGAATTCTTGGATGGATATGGAATCCAGGAATGGTCGGGACAGAGGTATTCAGCATGAAGTTTGGTTCTGCCCTAAAAAGAATAGTCTCAACACTATCCAAGACTGTTTCAATCATTTATTCCTGCCAGCTGTGTGATTACAGCTCTGCACTTTATTCTGGCACAAAGAAAACAATCTACGGCGACACGACCCTGGATATTGAAGACAAGAGAGGAAAGCCGACTGTGCTGGAAACATTCACAGTCTATGACTGGGATCCTTACAGGAGCATACACGTGGCAATGGGATGCCTCTGCCTGCCAGGCATTGTCTATAACATGAGAAAAGAAGTGCAGATAAACTGCATATACCGCAACTGCGTAAAGCAGAACGCAGAGCTTGGCCTTCCATTTGATAATTGCCAGCAGACATTCAAGGAGCAGACCTGCCTTTATGTTGATGGTGCTGCTTGGCGTGTTTCAGGAGAGACTGCAATAGCGCCGTTGTTCTCAAGTCTCTTGACTATGATATTAGAACAGCTGCCTATCATGCTTGCCAGCAGGGGATGGAGCATGCTGTGCGATCCTGACTGCGGTATGTTTGGCAAGAAAGATAAGAAAGATGGTAAGAAAGATGACTGCAGCATGTACGGCCTGGAAAAATTAAATACCGGTGACGATTCTGCATATCCTGAAGAATGCTCTGACGATCCGTCACAAGACTGGGCAGTTCCAATGTGCGGTGTCTGGGGCGCGACCTTGATTCTGCAGGAGATAGATTATTTTGGCACAAACAAGTATTCCTGGGACAGGTTTACTGCAGAACTGGAAGGAGAGGATTATTGTGATTAAGAAAATAGTCTTGGTATTTGGAATATTCATTTTGCTAGTCTTGCTTGCAAACAACATAATTGCACCGACGCCAGAAACCCCTTGGTATGCTGTAGAGCCCTGGGAAGAAGAAGTTTGCTCTAAGTGGGGCGGGACAGAGTTTGCAGGGCAGGAGGCAGTCACGACAGGAAGAAATTTTGCATGGAGCACAATGACTGCGACAGCGCAAGGGCAGAAATTCAAGACACCTGAAAATTATTATTTGTATGAAGTGGCATGGTATCTGGATTCATTTGGCCAGCTGACTGATTACGAGCTTGTCATGATCAATCCTGCAAAAGCAGACTTAAGATACCTTGTTGATTCCGGCTCATTAGAGCCAGAGTCAGGAAAGATAGGATATGAGATATACAACCTGACAAGCGATTATACTCATTTGAAATTAACATATACAGGCGGATCAATAACAACGCCGATAATAACGGTGAGATAAAATGAAAAAAACATTATTTATTGAAAGCTTCAAAAGACTGAACAAAAGATTTATTTGGGTCATTCTTGCAGATATCTTGTTTTATGCAGCATTTGTTCTTGCAGCGTTCTTGTTTGCAAAGCTTCTTGCATGGAGCCTCGTCTCATTGTTCGCGCTTCCTGGAAAATTATTGGCAATCACAAAAGCAGCAGACTTGACACAGTTAGAAGGAAGCATGCAGGGCACAGGCCTGCTGCTGAATCAGTTCAAGTCAAAGATATTCCTGAGCTTTGCATTGTTTTGGCTTTTGTCAGTCCTTGTTTTCACGATATTCAAGGGCGTTGCATGGGGCTTTGTATCAGGACAGAAAATTAACAAGAAATTATTCAAGCAATTCTTCAAGCTGAACCTTTGGTGGCTCGGCGGCATTGCCTTGATAAGCCTTTTATTGTTTGCAGTCACAAAACCAGCTGCAACAGGACTTGCAGTCCTGATATTGTTCTCTATTGCAGTTTACCTAACTCCGATATGCTATGCAGTATTCACTCCAAGAAAAGAAATCAAGGAAATATTCAAGAGAACCTGGCATGTTGGTGTTGAAAAATTTTATCTTTTCATAATTCCCATAATCCTTGCCAACTTATTTTTGTTTGTTTGCTCAGCAATCGCAAGTTTTGTAGTATACATTGCTCCAAGCATTTCAGGTTTTGTACTGCTTGCAGTGGCTGTGATATGGGGCTCCTGGTTCAAGTACTATATTTATCTTATCACGAGGAAAATTAAATGAACAAGAAGGCACAGATAACAATTTACATCATTATTGGAATAATAATACTATTTTCATTAGGCGTGTCTATCTATGTTGCGCACAAGCTGCTGGCAGCACCTTCTGAAGTATCTCCTGTCGGCAGGCCTGTCAAGGATTATGTTGAGTCCTGCATCCAGCAAGTGGGTGCAAATGTATTGGTTCCAATCGGCGCAAATGGTGGCTACATGGACCCGTCTGCGCACGGCATCAAGGCGTCATTAGCGCCTGCAGAAGGCAATGGAATAAGCATCTCACCTGCATCAAAGCAGGCAATCCCTTACTGGTTTTACATGTCAACACAGAACACATGCAAGAAATGCTTGATGCAGTCAATGCAGCCAGCTCTTGCAGATATTGAAAAAGAGATTGAGCAGTATGTTGATGAGCATCTAAAAGAGTGCATAGGCTCTTTTGAGCCTTTTATTGAGCAGGGCTATGAATTTGAGGCAGGTGATGTGAAGACAGATGTCTTGCTGACAGAGGCAAGTACGAGATTTGTTGTAAATTATCCTTTAAAGATAAAGAAGCTGGATGTTGAGACCAGGATGGAGGATTTTGAGGCGACAGTTGATGTTGCTTTCAAGAGAATGTATGATCTGGCAGGCAGGATAACAGATGAAGAAAGAGAAAAGGCGTTTCTTGAGAGCATGGCATTTCATTTTATTTCTTTGCACACAGGACTTGACATGTCAAAACTTCCTCCATTGGGTGCGGTGACGCATGACAAGGTTCTGCGGCAGTGGTTCAAGCCGATGGTCGCAATGAATGTCCAGCAATTATTGCTTAGCTATGTTCCTTTGATACAGCTTGCAAAGGCAGGCAGTGCAAGTCAGATTGACATTGGTGACAATGCTTTTGAGCAGGGATTTTACAAGGCGCTTTATCTGCGTTTCCTTGACGAGGATTATCCATTCAATGTCAATTTTGCGTATCTTGACTGGCCGATTTATTTTGACATAACCCCGAGAAGAGGAGATCTTTTAACAGGAACAAGCCACGTTCAGGAATTTCCGTTTAATTTTGCGCCTGCATTCCAGACAAATTATTATGAATTTTATTATGACCTTTCTGCACCTGTGTTGATTGAGGTAAGGGATCCTCTTGCATTGAAAGGAAAAGGGTATTCATTTAATTTTGCGCTTGAATTGAATGTAAGAGACAACAAGAATTTTATTGAGTGGAATGAAGGAGAGGGAACAATCGGTTTTTGGGACCCTGCAAATGCAGAAGTGATAGAAAAAGATATCCAGACAACAATAGGCTCTTGCACGCAGAAAGCAGCTGGCTGGTATTGCGATATCAATGGCAGGACTTATTCAGAGCAGATACAGTGCGTGCAGGAATGCTATTCAACCAAGACAATACAAAAGCCTTTCAAGCCAGTCAATAAATTATTTGCAGATCCTGAGCAGGAAGTAAGTGATACGATTGTGTTCACAGTATTAGATGCTGTCACAAAAGAGCCCCTGCCAGATGCAAGCATCTTGTTTACCTGCGGAAGATACAAAAGTGTCATAATGGGCACAACAGACCTGGAAGGAAAGATAGAGCGCAAGATGCCTATGTGCATCAATGGCCAGCTTTCTGCTGAAAAAGAAGGCTATGCAAAAAAGATAATTGGCTTGACAATAAGGCCAGACGACAAGAAGAACAAGACAATCCTGATGGAGCCAGAAGCAGAGATTTCTGTCACAGTTGAAAAATATCCTATACAGATAAAGAATCTTCGGACTCTTGATTATTCAGAAGAGCCAGAAGCAACACTTTCATCCAGCTTTGAGGATATTGACAGCTGGGAATCGCTGGGCATGTCAGCTTTAGGCGGCTTCAAAGACATAATAATCTCTCCTCTAAAGCTGGAGATTGAATGGGAAGAAGAAGGATATCTTGTTGGCAGGGAGCAGAAAGAGATGAAGATTTATGACAGGCATTGCTGCGATGCTCCAGAATCATTGAGTGCAAAACAAAGCGCAATCCTGATGATTGAAAAACTGCCAGAAGATCCATTAGAGCCAGAGTATTTTGGTGCAGTCCTATTAGAAGAAGGCGAGATGCAAGGCACTGTCACGCTGATACCTGGAATATACAAGGTCAATGGCATGCTTGTTGATGCAGATGGTTTTGAGATACAGGCAGGATGCCAGGAAGTCTGTATTGAGTATGACTTGAGCACAGAATATTATGTCGGCGAGATAGGCAAGTCCTTGCTAGACGTATTGGGAGGAGCGCCTGAAGAAAAGCCAGAGTGCAAGACATGGGGATTTTTCCCAGAAGAGAACATAACTGCAAAACCGTCCATGCTTGGCGGGGTTGTGCTGAATAATATCACTGGTTATTGGAATGTCACAAGAGCAGACCTGAACAAGGGCAATGTTGAGTTTTATTTTATCCAGACTTTAAGGCCTACTTGCACGCTTGTGCAGGACTGTGTGCTTGATGTATGCGTTGATATTGCAGAAATCCAGGCAACAGAAGCATATTCCTTGAAATATAGGGATTATCTTGAGCCTAAGTTTGCAGTGCGATAAGTTTTTTGCAGTTTTTTCTTGCAGTTTCATCAAGTATGTTGCTGCAGGCATCTATGTCCATTGATGCTAAAGAGAAATAGCACTGGTCTTTTGTCATCCTGCTTGAGATCTTGCCGCAGAATTCCGGCTTTAATGAGCTTTTTGCAATTGTGAAAAAGCAGACGTCTCGTTCTGTTTGAAGATTCAGGTCAGAGCACGTCCTTGATGCCCTTTCTGGATCTTCAAAACTGGTTTCTCTTGCTTCTTCAACATCAATTGTTGTCTCAAACTCTATCTCTTCTTTTACTTCAATTTCTGGAATCTCTTTTGCAGGTGTTATTGGTATTTTTTCTAGAACAAGCTTTTCTTTAATTTCTTCAGGAATCTTTTCAATTTTCTCAATTTCAGGAATCGCAGGCTCTGGTGTTATTTTGAAATAAATAATGAGGCTCAGTATGATTACGATTATGATGAGTGCAGCAAGCCCTGCCCATACTAATGCAACTGGAAAGCCTCCTTCTTCTGGCACAGCATTTGTCATATTTGCAGATAATGGTGTTTGTATTATAAAAATTGTTTGTTATTGAGGGATAGTTAAAATAAAGTCTGCTGCCGCCTGTGGAGTTCTTGGTAAAAAAGGCAATTTCTAATAAATCTGAAAAACAATAGATTTAATAAGCAAAACGAAGCGCGGCAGCAGTATTTTACTCATAAATTAGAGTTAATTGCAAATTAACTTGTTAATTTGCAAAAATGGAAATTTTTTTAAATTTCCATTAAATTTATATATAGAAGCGCATAAAACATGCTCATAAGATAAAAAAGGGTTGATTGTGTGGTTTTTAAAAAGGGGCAGATCACAATATTCATAATTATTGGAATAATTATTCTTATCAGCATAGGCGTGTTCATCTATTTGTACCAGGCAAAAGTCATCAGGCCTTTTGAGGAAGTTGTTGTTCCTTCTGTTGAAAAAGCGCCTTCTGAGGTGCAGCCGATATATGATTACATAACTGCCTGCGTGCAGGAGATTGGAAAAGATGCATTAAAGCGCATAGGTGATTATGGGGGCTATGCTGACAGCTCTAATTTCTTGTTCAATCCTTTCAGCCCTACATCAGGGGATGCTGTTCAGTTCAGCCCTGATTCTGATTTGATAATTCCATACTGGTGGTATCTGAAGTCAGAGAATGACTGTACTGGAGAGTGTACTTTTTCCAGCATGCGGCCAGATATCCGCAGGCGCTCTGGAAAGATCACTATTGAAGGGCAGCTTGACGAATATGTCAATGCAAACCTGAAAGACTGTCTTGCAGGCTTTGCGCCTTTTGTTGCGCAGAACTTTGAGTTCAAAGAGCTTGGCCCTGTTGAGACAGAAACAACCATTGCAAAAGATACTGTGTATTTTCTTGTGAAATATCCTTTGCGGATAACAAGAGGTGACCAGTCTTTCACAGTCAAGGAATATCTTGGAGAACTGGACCTTAATTTTGCAAAGATTTATGAGCTTGCAACAGACCTTGTCAATGCAGAGTCTGAATACGGCATGCTTGAGCACTTTACAATGGAATTGATAGCACATTTCTCTGCACTTGACCGCAACATGCTGCCTCCTGGCGATGCTTTTGAGGTAGAGACTGGTGTTGGTATTATCTGGTATAAGACACAGGTTGCTGAACGATTGCAGGAGATACTTACAAGCTATGTTCCTTTGCTTCAGGTAGGAAATACAAGGTTATACATGCCGATATTTGCTCCTGAAGAGACAATCAAGGGAGAGCCTGTTCGCGACAAGGAACTGTATGAAGTGCTGTATAACAGGGGAATGATAATTCCTTTTGAAAAAGACTATAAGGATCTTGCAGTGAGCTTCACATATCTGCCGTGGTGGAAGCCTTATTTTGATGCAAACTGCGAAGGAGAGGTATGCATGCCGCAGAGTGTTTCAACAAACATATTCACTTTGCTTATAGGCATTCACAAGTATGATTTTGCGTATGACGTTAGCTATCCTGTGCTTGTTGAAATCAGGGATCCAGATGCTTTCAAGGGAGAAGGTTATTCATTCAAGTTTTTTATTGAGTCAAATGTTAGGAATAACATGCCGATGCCTGCTATCTTTGAGCCTCTATCTGTCTATGAGGTTTCTTTGAGCAGCATGCTTTGCGATCCTCAGCAAAGAACATCTGGCAATGTTACAATCTTTGTCAAGGATGCAAGAACCAAGCAGGGTATTGACAAAGCACTTGTGGGATACACCTGCGGAAAAGAGTCTTGCACTCTTGGTGAGACAAGTGCAGAAGGCGTGCTTGTCACAAGACTGCCGAGATGCATTGGCGGCCTGCTTAGCGCAAATAAAATGGAATACCAGACAAAGCTTGCGCCTCTTGATGTTGTTGATAACAGGTCTCTTGAAGCAGAGATTTTACTTGAGCCGTACCGTTACATGGATTTTGCAGTGAAAAAATATCTGCTTGGCAAAGGCGCAACTGAGTGGACGCTTGATACTGGCAATGCGGTTGTACAGGCGCAGGACGAGGACACAGTGATACTGCTGAACAAGGAGACAAGCAGGCTTGAGCCTGCATTTTCTGCGTTTGGAGAGATTTGCGGAATGCCGACTGCAAAGGCGCCTGCAGCATGCGGTTCTCCGCCAGAAGACAATTCAGAGCATATTGCAGTGGTTCCTGGAACTTATCACGTGAGCATTTTCAGCTCTAAATACGCCCAGCCGCCTATAGAGATTCCTCGTGACAAGAGGATTGCAGGAAGCGGGCTTACCAAGCAGGAATATTATATTCCAGAAGACCCGATTATTTTTGACAAGACAAATCCTTTCCCGTCTGGCTTTGCAGAGTTTGAATGGAATGTAACAGCAGAGCAGCTGGACAAAGGGGACACTATTGAATTTTATTATATCAATATTGCATTGGACAAGGTTCCAGAATCAAGAAGAAAGATAGAGGACTTGAGTGAGATTGGAAAAGCAGTTGATTATTCAAAGCTTTACAGGAGCTCTATAGAGCCAAGGATCTATAGCAAGGAAAGAGAAAAAAGCACGACCATCACGGTGAAAATATGAAAAAAGCATTGCAGCTTGCAGCATTGTTCATGGCTTTGCTAGTCCTGGCCCTGCCTGTTGCCATTGCGCAAAAGCTGGATGTTGACCAGTTCAGCGGAAAAGACAAGGTTGAGGGAATCGTGAGGCCGGCTGATGATGCGCTGTATATTATCGTGACTGCAGAGATGCGCGGCAATCCAACCCCTGAGCTTGCAAGAAAAAGATTGAAGCTGGTGCACGGCGGTGATGAGGAATTTTTCAGCAGCTGCACAAGCCTGAGCAGCTCTATGTACCAGTGCCTCTACAATTCAACTGACATAATAAATTCTGGCGCAGAAGAATACAGAATAATCCTTCTTGATGCAGAAAACAATGAATTAAAATCAGTCAAGAAAGTCCTTGTTGTTGACAGGATGCCTCCGCAAATAATCCAATTTTCTGTGCAGCCAGAGATGTCAAGGACAGGAGACATGAACATAAAATATTTTATTGAGGATTATGGAAAGAAAAGCGGAGACACCGCAATCTGCGCAGGATTAAAAGAGATAAGCATAACTGCAGACAGCACGACCCTGAAAAAAGTTGATTTTGACCAGCCGAATGTCTGCGACAGCGGTGAGCAAGAGTTTGATTATTCATATTCAACAGAAGATAAGTTTGTCGGTTTGGATGTCTGCCTCGTCGCAAGAGATTATCTTGGCCAGGAAAGTGATGTCACTTGTGAAAGCTTCAGCATAGACAACTCTCCTCCAAGAATAAAATCAGTTGAATTCAGGGATAAGGATGGTTATGAGTTTTCGCACATAAAGACCGGGCAGAAAGTTGTTGCAGACATGTTTGTCACAATAGATAATGAGGATGATGTTGTTCTTGACAGTGTCAAGGCAGACCTCTCAAATATAAATCCTGGCGCAGGTGTTAAAAAAGCAGATGAGGGCTCTGAAAATATTTTTGTCTGGCGCAATGTTGCGATAACAAGCCCCAGCACATGCGAGGTTGATGTTAGTGCAGTTGATGAGATCGGCAATGAGGCAAGCACAACACTTACATGCACCCTTCCTGTAGATGACACAGGTCCTGTTCCGCAGAATATTTATGCAAGCGCAGCAAGCTCAAATGCAACGCCTCTTATAGGAGTCAATGGTACGATTTATGTTGATTTTCTTGAGGAAGGTTCTGGCATGGACAAAGGAAGGGCTTTCCTTGACCTGCATAATCTCGGCCTTGGAACAGTGGTGCAGGCAGACAAGTGCTCTGATCAGGGAAACAATATCTGGACTTGCGAGTGGACTGTTGCTCCAAAAGTGTCTACAGGAAATTACAAAATCACATCTATTACAGGCACAAATGATGACCTTGGCAATTATGCAGGGGCAATGAGCACAAATGTTGATTTTGACATGACGCCGCCTGAAATAAACTCTGTTGACGTAACTTTTATACATGAGAATGCAGATTACGGGCCATATGCTGTTTACGGGGATACAATTGAGTTCTTTTTCAACATCACAGATGCAGTTGAAGGCTATGCCAACCTGTCAATGATCGGCGGAGGCTATGCGCCGGCAATTGAATGCACTGAAAAACATTGTAAGTTCAGCTCGCTCATAGATGTCTCTGGCCCGTTGAATGCCACGATTCATTTTGACTTTTTTGACATTGCAAGAAATCACGAGGCATATGATTATGATTTTTATGTTTACGGCGTCATGATAAATGACACTGAGACAAATTACTGGAAATCAAAAGTTACCTGCTCTCCTACCTTGATTGACAGGCACACTGCTGAATTATACAATCATCCTGTTTACTGCCGCGTCAAACTTACACCGAATAATCCTGATGTAGAGCCTGTTTTTGTCAAGCCAGGAGACCTTGATTTGTGCACAGGTGATTTTGCAGGATATGTTGTTGATGTAGAGGCGATAAACAATAACCTCGGCTCAAAAGACCCGTATCTTGTTTTCACTCTTGCTGCAGCTCCTTTTGAAATCAATGAATTAAAATTTACCTGCCCTGTTTTTGTTGCATCGCGTGTCGGAGATTTCTTTTCTCCTGGTGTTGAGATTGAGAACGCAACAGTTAAACTAGAGTTTTATGATCTGCCTTATGGCGAGGCATATTCCAATATGGAGGATGAAATCAAGAGCGCAATGAAAAGCGCGATGAGAGACTGGGAATGGGTTGGAACAGTTGAAGACATTATGGACATGGCAAGAAAAATCTGCAATGTAAAGACAACATTCACATCCAGTCTTGCAGCGCTCGAGGCAGTCCTTGATTTGCTTGTTGTTGCAGGGGCTATTGTTGGCATAGGCAGCAAAGATGCGGGCCAGGCATTGATAAGCGCTGCGCAAACACTCTGCAAGACAGAGGCAAGCTTGGACAGCATATTTTCAGGCAAGCCAAAAGCAAAAAGCGGCGAGAAAATAACCAAAAAAGAAACAAAAAAGAAGACATTGAATCTTTTCAATATTGCTGACCTGCTCTGCAAGATGGCTAACTGCCAGTTGTCAAGAGAAGAAGCTGAAAAATATGAAGACGATATCGTTGTGAAAGCATCCTGGATTTTTGGTGCAGGAAATGAAGAGGTTTGTAAGTTTTATAAGGATTTGGCAGGCGGCGCGCTGCTTCTTGATACAAATAAGCTGATGAAAGATTCAGAGACAGGTGCTGCAATGTCTCCTGTTGATATCAAGGAAAGCATTGTCGGCAGTGTTGCATGCACGTGCCTTCCAGGCATAACTTACAATCTTAACAAGATGAGACAGATTTATTGCGGTTATGCATACTGCCTTGGCAAGCATGTCCTTGAGGAAGGACTGCCAAAATCTTACTGCATGAATGAAAAAGCTTACCTGACCTGCAATTATGTTGTTGGCCAGATATTTGAATTTGCTCCTTTCACAGCTCTTGTTGAAAAGTATAACAGAATCATTCAGGATGTTTATGCTAATCCAATATCTGCAATCACTGTGCTTTCCTCATTAGTATGCGGAGGCAGCGGCGGAGCAGGAGGATTTTATGATTATTGTTATCCAAGAGGCTCTCTTGAGGAAGACACTGCCAATATGGGATTGTATTTGCTATGCACTTTGTCACTGACAACTGCAAAAGTAGGTGATGCAATTGCAAGCATCATGCTTGTTGAAGACGAATGGACCAAGGATGTCTCAGAAAATTATTGCGATAAGGCAGAGGAGATGCTGGAATGAAACTCAAAAAATTATTGTTCATTGTCTTGATTGTAATTTTGCTAAGCTTTGCTGTGTGCGCAGCTAAAGAAGATGAAGCAGCAAAATTAGCAAAAAAAATAGAAAAAAAGGAAAAAGCCCGTGAAAAAGAGACAGTTAAGATTATCAACAAGTACAAGGGCGAGGCAAAAGCTGCTGCACAATATGGGGTGAAATCTGTAAAATACAGGAAAGAAGCTGAAGAGCAGGAATATCTTGCAAAGGTATTGGTTAAAACTGCAGCAGAACTGCCTAAAGGAAACAAGAATATTGGGGGTATTAAGCAACAGGCTGCTGACGCAACTGCAAAAGCAAAAGATTTGCGTGGAAAAGAAGCAGAAGCTAAACAAAAGCAAGAAGAGGTTTATGAAAGAAGAAGAGCATACATAGACAGGGGTGTCGGATATTCTCTTTATGATTATCTTAATGCATATGATATGTATTCTGGCTGGAATGTATATGGCGCACTTTTCCTTGGCGATGAAAAGCTTGCAAGGAGAAGAGAAGAAGCTGCTGACTTGTTTTGCTCAAATACGTTGGTATTAGGCGATAAGGAGTGCTGGCGCTCAAAAATCTGCGATTCTTTTTACACAAACAGGGATCCTCCTGCAGGACAGAGTTTGCTGGTTGCACAGACCAGCATCGGCGGGTATGAACCTGCTGTTTCAATCCAAGGAGAACAATCTTTGCCAATCACATATCAGGAAGGAGGCAAGACAAAAACAAAATACATCTACAAGATAACATATTTCATAGCAAATCCAATCAAGGGCAGGACATTGGAATACAAGGTCAAGCTTATCGGAAAAACAAAGACATTCACCTCACCAGGCATAACAATAGAAGCTGCAACAGAAGAACAATTCCATTCTGATGCAAGGCTCGGCAATAATCCTTTGTTTGCAGAGAGCAATAATAATTACCACACTGTCTGCCTGACTTTCAGCCCAAGCATACGCACTACTGGATTGTTCAGGACAGAGTCAGAGATTTGCGCGCCGCTTATCCAATATGAAGGTGCTGCAACAAAGCCATATATTGAAACAGCTGAAGAAGGAGAAGAGCCAGAGGTTGTTGAAGGAGAAGAGATAGGAGAAGAGGCAGAGGGAGACTTGCTTGATGGATCTTAAAAAATATACCACAAGGATATTAGGAATCATCTTGTTGATAGCTGCAATGCTTTCCCATAAACATATTGGAACCTCAGTTATTTTCATGGTGATTGCAGGATTAGTCATGCTGATAAGCAATAAAATCATTGCGCAGAAGGCATTAAGGATATTCATCAAGTCCTTTAAGCAGATTCCGCATAAGAGATATTTTCTTATTGCATTGTATGATATGCTTTTGATTTCTGTTGTTTTCTTGATACTGCCTTTCTTTTCTAAAGTATTTGTGTCAAAAGTGCAGGAAATCACTGCAGCAAATATTGGTTCTCTTTTGCTGATGCTGTTTGCTTATCTAATTTTGATAACTTTTATCTTGCTTTTGGCATACTCTGTTTTCAAGGGATTGATATGGCTTGCAATACTAAAGCAAAAGTTAAATGCAAGATATTTCCAAAAATTCTTTTTGCTTAACTTGTGCTGGCTGGTTATCTGGTGTGTTCCAGGAATAATCGTCTTGCTTGGATTAAAGCCAGATTATTTCATTTATGTGCTTGTATTATTCTGTATTTTATACATCCATCTTACATCAATACTGCATTACACTTTCACAAAAGATTTACGAATAGGAAATGCGCTTAAGCAGGCATTTGCAACAGGCATTGGCCAAATCAAACAGTTCTTGCTTCCTTATGCGTATATTGTTTTGGTTTATTTTGTGCTGCTGCAGGTTTTTTGGATTGTTCCAAAAACAACAAACTTCATGATGTTTGCATCCCTGCTGTTCATTGTGTTTTATCTTGCGTGGTACAGGCTTTACCTGTCGCAGGTGTTAAAGAGGATAATGCAACAATAACATTTTTATATAAAGATAACAAAAAAGAGGTAAAAAGGGGTTATGATGACAAAAAAGAGGGCTCAAGTAACTATTTTCATAATCATAGGCATAATTCTATTGCTCAGCACAGTGTTTGTTATTTATTTGCTAAGCAGGCAGGTTCCAAAGCCAATTGAAGAAGAGATAATTGTTCCAGAGGATGTAAAGCCAGTGCATGATTTTGTAACAACGTGCTTGCAGCAGACTGCAAAGAGCGGCACAGGCCTGCTTGGGCAGCAAGGAGGATTCATTGATGTCCCTGCTGTAATAAGCAGGACATACGAGTCAAGCATCTGGCTTGACCCAAAAGGAAGCTTTGTCATTCCTTTCTGGTATTTTGATGGAGAAGACAGGACTCCGTCTTTAGAATTCATGCAAAAAGAGCTTGAAAGATATGTTTATGAGAACCTGAAAGAATGCGTAGGTGATTTTGAGAATTTCAAGGACCAATACGGGATTGTTGAGAAAGGAAATATCCTGCCGACTGTTACAATTGCAGAAGAGGATGTTGTTGTAAGATTGAAGTGGCCTCTGGAGCTCACTGCATTTGGAAGAGTGACTTCTTTTGAGGATTATGTGGCAAGACTGCCTGTCAAGCTGAAGAAAGCGCATGAGATTGCTTCTGCTGTCATGAAAACAGAGAACAATGAGTCTTTTTTTGAGAAATTCACGATCGATACCTTGAGCATTGACCCAGAGATACCTACAGATGACCTTCGCTTTGAGTGCAAGATTAGGCAGTGGAGTCTTGATGACATAACAAAACGGCTCCAGAAAGTTTTGTATTACAATCTGCCGATTGTGCGTGTTGAAAACACGAAATATATTCCATTTGTTACACAAAGAAAATATTATGAGCGGCTGAAAGATGACCGCGAGGAAATGCTTGAGGACCTTTCAGAAGGAAAAGAGATAGAGCCGCCAGAATACACGCCTCCAGATGCAATAGAATATTTCAAGTACATGGTTGATGCAGGCATAGAGCCCACTGATTTGCGCGCAAGCTTTGATTACCTGCCTGACTGGGGCATGAGATTGAGCGCAGTCCCTAACAGCGGAGGATGGCTGAAGTCAAACATGGGCCGGGGCGAAAAGACAATGCTTAGCTTCTTGTGCATCAATCAATGGCACTTCACTTATGATGTAATATATCCAATAAGACTTACGATAAAAGATGACGAGGCATTTGCAGGAGAAGGCTATGTATTCCAGATGGCTTTCCCTGTTTTAGTTGATGACAATCTGCCTGGAAGAAAATATTTTGGCGTCCGCCGCTTTGAGGCAGTGGACTTTGACAGGCCTTTCTGTGAAATCAAAGGAGACACTGTTGTTGATTTGCGCGCAACAGGCTTTACAGAGGCAAGCCCTATTGAGACAGAGCTTGAGAATGTCACGATGATTTTCAGGTGCTTGACAGAAGAATGCATCCTTGGCCAGACAAGAGCAGATGAAGGATATTACAGGCTGAGAACAAACACTCCAAAAGCATGCATCAATCCAATAATTGTGGCAGAAAAAGAAGGATATCTTCCTGCTGAAGCCACGCTGACAGGAACGCAACTCACCCTGCCAATTAAAAAACTTGCTTCATTGAATGTGGAAATCATGGTGCATCCTTATAATTCATATGCAAAAGAATGGAAAGCTGCCCGAGAATTAAGGAAGACTGAAGAGGCATTGGTGCATGTCGGAGCGCATGACCTGCTGTTTGACCAATACCTTGAAGTGCCTTCAAACAATACAATCCTTGAGCTCATTGAAGGCAATGAAAAATACAATATTGATGTCATACTTAATTTGATGGGCAACACAATAGGCGGATATGATGCAAAACAGATGGATATAAGCTATGCTGATTTTGCAGATGCAGAAACTATTGTGCTGCATGTGTTTGAGTACATACCCAATCCAATAACAGACCAGGCAAAGATAGATATGTTTAATTTCATGTTTGCAGGCAATTATACAGAAGCATTGAGGCCGACGTTCAAATGAGAAAAGCAAAAATGATTCAGATAAGCTCGCTGTTCATGATAGCTTTAGTGATATTATTGCCAGTCTCTTTTGCGCAGAACATGACAAATGCCACAACAAGCATTGCAGACATGTCAATTGATTTTACAGCTCCGCAGTACAGCAATAAAAATTATCTGGATATCTCAGGAACAACTGCTCCTGATGCAAAACTGGAATATTATGTCGGCCCTACAAAAGTAAAGGTTAGCAGGGCAAGAAGCGACGGCACATTCCTTACTTTAAATGTTCCTCTTGTGAAGAAAGGAGAGAACAATCTTATCGTAAAGGCGATTGTCGGCGATGAATCTGTTGAAAAAAGTGCGACAGTCATCTATGATCCTATCCCGCCTGTGCTTAATCTTTCAGATATTCCTGAATTCACCACACAGAGCGCGCTTGTTGTGCACGGCGATGTAAGCGAGCCAGTAACGATAAACTATGCAAGCTACATGAAGAAAGATGATGAGCCTCCTGCTTCAGCAACAGGCCTTGAGGTAAGGCAGGTTACAGACAATCAGGTCACGCTTGTGTGGAATCCAGTTGAAAATCCGGATTTTCTGGAATATGCAGTATACCGGGATGGAAAAAGGATTGCCACCACAAAAGCGCCTATTTTTGTTGACAATAATGTTGCAAGCAATAAGGAATATGTTTACAAGGTAAGTGCAGTTGATGACAGCTGCAATGAAGGCGGGGCATCTGCTCCCCAGAAAGCAAAGACAAGAGAAGGCGATAGTGTTGAGGTGGAAAAAGAAGCAGTCTCATTCAGCTGTGCTCCTGTTTTCAAGACATTGCAAACATTGGTTCCATTTGACCTTGCATTTACATTGATGGCAGGAAAGAATATTGTTTTGATCAATGCAGAAGACCAGGCAGGCAATATAGTCAAGATTGAAAAAGAAGTTAATGTCGATACAGGCCCTCCGCAGTTCATCACCACAAATCTTGAGGCAATCGGCACAACATATATTCCTGAAATCAATATACAAGGCCAGCTTTCTGAAAAAGGCACTGTTTTTGTCTATCTCAATGATGAGGCAAAGCCAGAGCGTTTCAGGTTGACAGATGATGAAGGAAACTTTGAGATTCCAATAAAGCTAAAACAGGATGTGCAGGTAAAGGCAGGAACTGCATCAGAGCTTGACACAGGTGTTGGCTGGGAAAATAAGATTAAATTAAAAGCAGTTGATCTTGCTGGCCAGGAAGTATGGTATCCTGGCGCTCAAAAGACCGTGTCAGTTGTATTGGCCCAGTGCGGATTCGGCTCTTGGCTTGATTTTGATGTTGAAGATATGACGCCTAATATCCTGACTTCAAGACTGCTGGCGCAGGGAGTGCAGCAGATAGGTGTTCCTTTCACACTCACTTATATCGGCGGGCAGGAAGATGCAGAAGTGGCAAAGGGAAGTGCAGTTAATGCGGTTCCAGTGCGCTTATCTCCTGACATGGAAGAATTTTTCGATAACGACAAGATAGAATCCCCGACAGTATGGGTCAAGGAAAGACCTGGCCAGAAAGGTGTTTGGGATGGTTATGTGCAGATTAATTTTGAAAAATGGCCTATAGACAAGCTGGAAGACCTGCCTGAAAATGCGACACAAGCAAAGATTGAAGAGGCAATCAGCGCATGGCGAAGAGGAGAAATACATGAGTTTGGCGCCACAGAAAGAGGGCCGTTAGGAGTTTATATGAAGCAGGGATGTCTGAATCCTGCGCTTGGATGTGTAAAGCTTTATCTTGAAATTGACATTCCATTGAAAGAAAAAGTCAAGATTTTTGACAGGACAACACAGCAGGAACGGATTGAATGGAAAAGCGTCCGCCAGAGAAATTGCCTCCCTATTACTATTTCAATAGACCAGGTCATTCCGCCGGATGTCATAAGAAAGAATTCATTGAAATCAACCTCTAATTTCTTTGGAGAGGCAATTGAATTGATTGATGAGATTTACGATCCTTTAGTTACCCTTACTGAAAATATGGTTTATCTTTGTATGGGCTCTGCAGCTGCACTTTTCCTTGCAGGGCTTTACAAGAGAGCAGTTTGCAGCAGTTTTATGTTGGATGATGATGTTGAGCCTGCAATTGCCGAAACAGGCATCTGCAGTCTTGCTTATGAGAATGATGATTCTTTGAAAAACAGCTGTGAGCGCTGCTGGAGAGCGATACGAAACCACAAGAACCTGATGCAGGATGTTTACCAGCCAATCTGCGACAGGACAACCTGCCCAAGTGCTCCAACAATCCAGAAATACATCAGGGACAAGAAAAGATCTGTAAAAGACATCACAGCCAAGCTTCCTAAGGAAACAAAACAAAAAGTGATTGATGCCTGGGGTGTCAATGGAAAAGTTTATTCTGGAAACAGCTGCGGTTTTGCAGACATATTGAGTTTAGGATATACTGTTGAGAAAGGAAAACCTGAAACCATATTTAAGGAAGGGAAATATTATACTGTGCCAAAAGAAACAGTTCCTCTGATTACTACCGGGCCTAGCACAATACCAATAGCAGAAGAAAAGGAGAAACTGCCAACAAAAGAAGAAATGGAAGGGCCGCCAGGGACATACATATCTGGTGTAGACGACATTACAGGCGGTTCAACAACTGATGTTGCATCTGCATTTTCAACAGGCGCAGCAATTGCAGGCAGCGCAGGCGGCGCAATCACTCCGAAAGAAGTTGAAACACTCGGCGTAGGCAAGTCTATCTGTGGCATTAAGTTAAGTGAATTAAACATCAAGGGCAGCAAGCTCGGCATAAAAGAATTATACGATATATACAAAAACAAATATCCTGAAATACAAAAGAAATGTACAAATAGCTCAATCCATCCTGCATGCCCATTGTGCTGTGGCATTGAATATATGTGGGAGTGGAACAGTGCCTGCGGCATTGGAAACTTCCTTGGCATGACAAAAAAAGTTGATCTTGATACATACGATGAATTAAAGAACAGTGCAAAGCTTGCTGCTGAAAAAGTAGGCCGCGGCAATGAATTTGGCGGACCGAGCATAGCTAATTTCTTGTCAGGATTCTGCACTCCAGAAAGTAATCCAAGTCCAGATGTTGTCAGGACAGGGCTTCACTTTAATCCAAAGATACAGGAAGCAGAAGAAAATGCAATGCAGATATTTGTATTTCCCAAAGCAAGTGCCGCAGGAGACAGCTTCAAGTATGAAGTTTATCGAGGTTATCTTGCAAAAACATTTGAAGTTGAAAGCATCCTCAAAAAAGGAGAAAAGAAGATTCCAGACAGCAAGAGATACAAGTTCTCAAAAACCATTGAAGCAGTAAAAGATACTGAACTTACAAAATACTTCACAAATCTTGGAACAGAAAAAGAAGCTGGCCAGAAAAAAGCATTTGCAGAAGCCATGTGCCAGAAGATAGGCAAGTCAAAACTAGAAGGCCCTAAAAAATCTTGCAGTAAGATTGCTGCAGAAGTGTTTGAGAAAGTCAAGAGCCAGATAGGTTATGTTGACCAGGAGTATATCATCAAGCCAAGCGACGGCATAGTTAACAGCATAAGATGCATCTGCCTTACATCACTGTCAGCATATCTTAAGAAATGGAGACAGATCTCGCAGGCAATAAAGAACTGTGTGGATACGATTTTATTGACAGGTGACGGTGCTGAAGGAATGTGCAGGTCAATGTTGAGCACTTATGTCTGTGATTTATTATGGGAGATAATCAGCTGTTTCACAAACAAGTGGAATGCAGCAAGCGGCGCGAGAAAAGACGCGACAGCAGGCATCGGAGACCTGCTTGGTATTGTTACAGGCGCAGGAAGTGATATTGCAAATGAAGTAAAAGGAAGATATGGCGAGACTGCGATGTTCAATGCAATGTTCAATGAAAAAGAGCTGATGCATGGCTTGTGTTTGCTTGCATTTGGATTTGAATGGAATGTCGATGTAAGTGCATTGGTCCAGCAGAGCATTGAATCAATGCCTGTTGAGACAACTGTGCTCGGGCCTACGCCGTGCCAGAGCAGGTTTATTGCATGGAATCCCGCCACAATGCCAAGAGGATTGACTACATGGCATTATAATTTTGGATTGATGATTGCAGCAGGGGCAGATATCAATACAAGAGTAAAACTGAAATGCAGCCAGGGTTTTGGCTGCAGCGAGACAGATGGTTTTGTAGGTGGAGAATGCGACTGCAATAAGCTGCCGAGTGCGCAGGAAATCACAATCAGCCCTACTTGCACGCCGGTATGGAAGAGCAGGATAAGCAAGGACGAGCTTGTAAGCCTTGACTGTACATATACTGTAGAGCAGGGCAAATACAGGTATGATACTTTAATCTTTGAATATGACTGGTATGACACTGGAACCAAATCAAAGCAGTCAAAGAAGTCTGAATGCAAGATTAACAAGATTGGTGCAGATCCTCCTGCATTCTGCAGGTTTGATCCATTAAGTGCAAGCTTCCGCTGCAAGTTCGGGGAATCGCCAAGCGGCATAAGAATCGACAAGGTAGAGCCGCAGTATGAAGGGTATAAAAAAGAAAACAAAGAAGTATTTGCAATGGACAAGGATCTTAAGTTCCAATTGAGCATAAAGCAGATGATGCCAGAGCTGGAGTCAGAGAAAAATCAAGGCATAAAATTCCTTGGATACAAGATAGCTAATTCAGAAGGAAAAGTTGTGCAGGAGATTGATCCAAAGACTGATGTCTTTACAACAGAACTCAAGACAGACGGCTCTTACAAGGAGCTTGTAGAGATCTCTCCTGAAGGCGCGTCATGGGAAAACAAGTTCAGGAAAGGCAGCGCGAGCCTGGCAGGATATAATGTTGAAGTGTGGTCTGACAATGATGCTGTGCAGGCAAGAGTTAAGCAAAGCATAGATAAATATATCGGTGATTTAAGCATTGAATACAAGGAAGACGGCAAAGCAGAGCCTGTTAAAGACACATACTTTATTGATATAAAAGATAATAAGCCTAAATTGTACATTGCCAAGACCAAGAAAGCAGATAAAAGCTGGTCAGCAGGATCCTGGAATCAGATTGCAGAGACACTTGTGCTCGGCACGAAACAGTCATACTCTTATTCAGAGACAGGTACGCCAAAGAAAGAGCATAAGATTACATTCACATTAGCCCCGCTTGTAAGCACTATTTATCCAAATCATGCGCAGATAATAATTGAGCCGAGAAAAGAAACGACTGTCACAGACCCATGCAGCAGCAAGAAGCCTGTCACATGGAATATTGAATTCATTTCTTATGATGCAGACAAGTATGGAAGAGTCACTGACCAGATATCAGTTGACCCGCAGACAGGTGACCAGCAGAAAAAGACACAGGCATTCCAGATTGTGTGCGAAAAAGAAGCAAATCTTAAGCCTGCAGAAAAACCTGCTGAAGAGACGCCCAAGAAAGAGATGGTAGAAGAGCCTGAAAAAAAGGAAGCAGAAGCAAAGCCTGAGAAAGTTGTTCCAACCTGCGAATTTAATGCAGGCATAGCTCCTGAAAAAGGAATGGGTGTTCCGATTTCTGAAGGAAAAGGACAGTTGCCTGCCGGCAAGTATACGTTGATTGTCAGCAAAAAAGGCAAAGGAGATATGTATTTCAAGGAAGAAGCAGGCAAATTCAATGAAGTCAAGATGGTGCCGCAGCAGGTTTCAGAAGGATACGATGTAAGTTTCTTGGTGCTGGAATTTAAGGAAGATGAGGAATACAAGATAACACTGACCTGCAAAGAAGAAAAAACTGAATCCAAAAAAGTGTATGAAATAAAAGCAACTGCGCCTGCAGAAGAAACCACGACCCCAATACCAAAATGAGACAATTATTCATTTCACAATTAAAACCTGTATTAAGGCTTTGCTACAAGAAAAAGGAATTGTTCTTATTGTCCATGTTCTTTGATTTGAGTTTTTTTGCAGCCTTGCTTGTCATCCATTATTTTGTGCTGGTTGCTGTCAAAGAGCATGTCTTTAAGTTTATGGATGTGATGCAAAAGACACTGGGGGAAGCTGTGAGTGCAGAAGCAGTAAGCCAGGTGTCTCCTGAATTGTTGAAGACGCCGGAGATGCTGGCAGTTTATCACACAATTGCAAAATATTTCATCATCCTTCTGCTTGGAGTATTGCTGTCCTGGCTTGTTTTCAAGGGAATAAACTGGTATATTGCAAACAGGATGATAAGAAGAGTGAATACGCAAAAATTTGCACTTAAGTTCATCGGCTATACGATTCTCGCTTCTATCTGTATTGTCATTTTGTTTGCCATAACTATAAAGCTGATTTCATATTCAACTTTTGCATTCCTTCCATTGATTGGTATTTTTGCAGACAGGATAATATTCTTTCTCTTGGTGTGGGTTCTAGCTTACTTTGTCTTCATTGCATATTCCTTGATTCCAGAGACAGATTGCAGGAAGTTGTGCAGGTTTGCTGTAAGAAATTACAGGAAGATTGTTCCTGCTCATCTATTGCTTCTTGTAATGCTTTCTTTTATCACTTTCATAACAGTCTGGAGCATTAACATTAATTATTGGGCTCCATTTATACTTGGTTTGTTTATTTTGCTTCCAGCATTCACTTATGGAAGAATTTATATAGTAGTAGTTGTAAATAAGGTGTTGAAAAGAGGATGAAACGCGCTGAAATATTTTTCGTTATGGTTGTAGCGGTTTTTGCAGTAGTTATTCTTGTGCACACGATGCCTGAAAAGTCTGGTGCAGCTGTTGGCCAGCCATGGACTGTTTATATTCCTTCTGCAGCAGATGTACAAAGTCTTGTTATTCCAGGCGCAGGTGTTGGGCAAGCAATAGTTCCAGCAGTGCAGGAGGCACCCGGTTATGTTGTTACAGCAGCAGGAGATATTCCTAACAGGGCAGCGCTCACTCCGCAGTTTGTTGAGTTTAATGTTAACAAGATAATGATTCCAGAGATGCAGGTGTCTGCTTTCATTCCAGTGCAGCGGGATAATCCGCGTGTTTTTTCAGGCAAGTTTGGCCCGTATCCTGAGGATTACAGCGAATTTATCTATGTTGAGCTGTGCTCATTTGTTGAGTCACAGCCAGAGATGTTTGCCTGCGAAAAAATCAGGAACTTGAATTACATGGATGGCTATCTCACGTTTGCAAGAGGCTATGATTGGGACGAGTATATTGCAGGCCTTGCAATGAGAAACTTCGGCACTTATTATGAAGTGAAGAGTGGCGAGTTTGGAACTTTGGCGACAAGCAACAGGGGAATAATAAATCTGGTTTATTAAGCAAGTGCATAGCGCGCTTCGTTTTGCTTCTTTAATCGCTTGTTTCTCAGATTTATGTTATATTGCATGCACATCTGCGAACTTCGCAGGCGCCATGCATGCACCTTTATTAATTCCGGAATAATTGAAATTCTTGCGAAAAATTTGTCTTTTTCTGAAAAACTTCTGCATCTTTCGCAAATCTTCTGTATTTTATCGAAGATACTGCGGATTTTAAGGAGAAAAGCATTTTAATCTTGTTTATTGATATTGTTTTATGATTCCATTATTTAACACTATATTGAACAGGATTCCAGATACTGCAGATCCTCACATGTCTTTTTGGAAAAGCAAGGTGATGGCAGGCATTGTTGCATGGTCTTTTTTGCTGAATACGCCTTTGTTCCTGCACACAACAGATTATCAGGAAAAGCTGCCTGTTGTAAAAAGAGAATATCCTGCTGTTAAGACAAGTGAAACTGCAAAAGAATATTGTGAGAGGATATTTTCCATATATGATGAGCTTTATCCTCCTTTAAGCAGCTGTGAAAAAAAGGATTTGCTTGGCAAGATAGATGCAGACAAGGACGGCGTTATATCTGATTTAGAGGCATTGGTTGTGCTGGATAAGTTAAACAAGGAATTAGAGAAAGCTTTGAGGTATTGAAATGAGTTTGGTCAAGAAAATTCTGCCTTTTTTTGCCGGATGCCTTCTTTTTAGCTGCAAGACTGCGGAAGTTGAGCCATTGACTCCACAGCAGATATTTTTTGTTGCAGTCAGCAAGGTTGAGGAATACGCAAAAACAGATGCCTTGAGCAAGACAGATATCAAATATATCCGCGGCTCCCAGGCAAAAATAGAAGAGATTCTAAAGAAATATGAAAGCATTGATGATAGACCGCGGGATCCTGCTGTTTTTGATGTTTACCGCGCGATGCAAAAAAATTCAGCAGTATTTTCAAGGGAATACACATATCAGTTCGGCAACATTGCAAAAACATATTTGAGTCTTGCTTTTGGCCTGCTCAAGCCGAATTCAAAAAGGCAGTGTCTTGCAATTTTTGTAAAAGCAGATAGAAATAAAGACAAGATTATAGACCCATATGAGGCAAAAGACCTCTACAGGGCTAGTCTTTCAAGGCAGAAGTGAGCTGCTCTATTGCAAAATCAATTGATTTATTGGGCTTGCTTTCAGCAGGTTTTGTTTTGATAATAGGTTTTGTAATATTTGGCTCAATGATTGGTGTTAGATTATTTATTTGCGGTGCTGTCACAGCTCCTGTCTGCGCAGGCTCTTTAAAGACAGCATAACCGTATCCAAATGCTGCTGCGCAGATAAGAACGACCAGGATTATCAGTGGAAATCTTGATTTTTTCTTTTCAGCTTCATAAACTTCTACATTGTTGTTCTTTTGATATTGTGCATAATTCTTTGATTCTCTGCTGAAGCTTTCCTCCAGAAATTCATTTACATCTTTTTCATCTTCTTCTGGATCTTTTTCAGGCTCTTCTTCGTCTTCTTGTATTTCTTCTTTCTCTGGTTCAGCGGTTTTTTCTTCTTTGAACACTTGAATCTCTGGTTCTGGCTTTTCTTCATCAGAATAATCAGAAATAAGTTTTGCTTTCTCAAAGCTTATCGGCTTTATTTCAACATTTTCTTCTTTTTCTTCAGGTACAGGCTCTTCTTTCTTTTCTTCAGGCACTTCTGCCAGCTGCTCTTCTTCAACAGGCTCTTCAGTTGTCTCTTTTTTAGGCTCTTCTTCAGGCTCTGGAGCAGGGCAGCAGCCTTGCGGCTGTTCTTTTTGCTTGATTTTCTCATCAGTTTCTATGGACTGCCCAACGTCTAAAGAGTAGTCATATTTTACCAAAATCCCACCTTATACTATGTGAGTTCTGGCTGATATTTAAATTTATCTTATAATCCGGGCCCTTCTGCCGTATACCTTCTTAACATAACCGACTGCACGCTCTCTTCTTTTCAGGCGGTTTCCTATGACCCAAAGGATTATTCCTACTGCGATATAGATTGCAATAGACAGCCAGACTTTTGGCACAAAGTAAGCCCAGTACTGCACATAGCCTGCTGCAACTGGTTTAAGTGATCCTAGAAAGCTGAGAAGTGAAATTATTTTTTCTTTTCCAAAAAATGCAAAAAACATTGCGATTCCTGCAACAAGAAATGTCATGTATCCCAAGTATTGCAGCGCGTTTCCCACTGATTTCTTGTAAAAAGTCAATATTGCTGCGCTTGCTATAACCAACGCAATTGCTATGAACGTGAGTTTTCCAAGGCCTGGCGGCAGCATGAAAAATACTGGGGGCGCAAGCAGCAGAGATATGAAAGGAACCAGAAAAGCAAGAGCAGACATATAAATTACGCTTGAAACCCATATCAGAATAATGCCTATCGCTATCTTTTTACGCTCTTTTTTCATTTATTAAAGAATTAATAAAGGGTTTTATATGTTTTTTGGTTATATTTGCTGCCTGCGGAGTTCGCGGTTTTTGATGCTGTGCGTTCATAAATCTGTACGTAAGCGGAAATATACGCAGAACGCAGCGCAGCTAAGCTTTCTCTGGTTCCCTTTGCTTTTTTAGAAGTGCGCTTGCATGCCTGTGCGCAAGATGCAAAGGCTCTGGAAGTTTGTGAGGAGGAATGTTTGTCTTTGTAACCAAATCAACCGCAGTCTTTAGTGATAGCATGTGGCCGATTGAGACATACAATGGCTTTGCATGCTCTTTTGTCTTGACTAGTTCTCCGCGCGTCTCATTCAGGACTTTTATCTTGTTGTCTTTTACATCTCCGACCATTAATTTTTTTGCGACACCGAAAGCAGGCTTGCCAAGCTCTACACCCACGTATGTTGCCAGCCCGCATTTTAATGGGTGTGCTATCCCGTGGCCGAGTATCATCAATACATGCGGCTCGCTTTCAAGCGCGTAATATGTCTGAAGTATTGCAGAACCGTCCCTGAATGCCCTGTAGCCAGGTATGTAATGCATGGGAGATTTTGATATGGTGTGCGCTTTTTCAACAATCTCTTTTTTTTCAAGGTCATATATTACTGCAGCGCAAAGTATCTTGTCGTCAAAATATGAAACATCAAAGCCTGCAAGCAGCTTTATTTCAGAAGGTTTTAATTCATCTGTTGTGCTCACGTCTTTTGCCAGCTTTCTCTGTATATCTCTTAGTTTTCTTGTGTCCACCTTCATTTTTTAGACCTTTTTTTCTGTAAGAGCTATCAGAATTTGTGCATATTTAAAGCTTATGGATGTTTAACTACTCACAAGTTATTACATAGAATCAGATCTTTTTGAGCTCTTTCTCAAGATGCTTTTCTATCTTCATCTCTCTGAGCTTCATGTTCTCTTCAAGCTTTTTTAGGACGATATTTGAGTTGATTGTCCGCAGGTCAAGAACATCATTTGATAATTTTAAGTCCAGCTTTATTTTTGCAGGCTCTTTTTTGACTTTCATGTTATCAATTAGTTTGCTTCTTATATTTAAAGCTTTGCTCGAGCATCTGTCCAGTATACATTTTTCCACAATTAACGCCGAAATATTTATATATGCGAAAGTCGCATTACTGGATAGTTAAAAAAGCGGGGTGTTTGATTGGGGGTTGAAACTAATACGTATGATATTAATTCTATAGACGATATAGGCAGTATTAAAGACAATAAAGGATGCACTTTCTTTGCTGTGTATGTTGCACAGGCAGTTGTTGAATGGAATGGTAAAGAGATTGGCGAAGAGCCTGTCCTGTATCAAGAACGGCTCCACTCAAAAAGACTTTCCTTGACAGAAGTGTTTGATGAGTATATTGAGATAAGCCAAATAGTCGCAAAAGAGCTTGATGCAAAAGGTATTCCAAGAAAACAAGCCAAGCTTTACATCACAAACAGAGGCAGTGAGCTGCCTGAATATCTACAGCACATGTACCGTAGTGCAGAACTAATCTAATTGTTTTGCTTCTGTTGCAGCTTTTATTCTTTCTTTAAGCTTGTTTGCAAGTGTAAGTCTTTCTTCTAAAGAACTGTGTTCAGGCGCTTCTGCATTTTTCGGCATTTCAATTATCAGCGGCATTGGCGCGATGTAGTCTTTGTCGACTAAATAATTATGCGTCCGTATGAAAAGAGCAGGATTTTCTGTGCTAAGTGCATTCAGGTTTTTAATGAACTGTACGTGCTTGATAGGATCATTGAAGTCTAGAAGTTCTGTTTTTGCGCATGAAGGATATATGTCTGTCAGTTTCTGCATCAGTCCGGGCCTTTCGCATGATGCCTGATCTATAAAATCTGCAACATTAAAATAAGGTATGTCAAAAGGAGCTGTATCAAGAGTTCCATCTTCATTAAGAGGCATAAGGTTGTGCTCAAGCAAAAGCTCCCTGAATTTTAGTGCAAATATTTGTTCTGTAGGATCATTGCTTTCAAGCATCTCATTTATCCTTGAAATTTTTTGATTATAGCCTATATCCTCTGGCAAGTATTTGTTAAGTTCTATTCCAAAAGGAGTATCTTGTAAAAGTTTGAATGCTTTTTCAATATGCTGCGGATGCCACGCGATTGGATAGTCTGAAGTGTCCAGGCGATTTTCATACGGCAGTTTCCAAATAGTGGTTTCTGTTTTTCCTTTGTTCCTGAAAGTGCATTTCACTTGGGTTTTTCCAACTTCTGCAAGTCCGATGCGCATAGGCTCCCCTTTACCATCTAGTTTTGGTTCGCTTTCCATATCTACTTTGATAACAATATTTAGATTTCCAAATTCTTCGTCACTTATCCTAGCATAAGGTATTTTGACGTCCTTTAATCCTCTCTTAACTACCTGATAGATGTCTTTTCTGTTCTCTATCGCGTAGTGTTTCTTGTCTTCGCTTCTCTCCATCTTTTTAAATATACATTTCCGTATACTGGTCTAGTATATAAACTTTTTTGTTATAGAGAATAAAATAAGCGCAGTATTTAAAGTTTCGGTTTTTTGTCCCTGTTTTGTGGTTACAACTTCTTCCTCTCAGCCTAACTTTAGAAAAGTTAGGATCAAAAGGCGCTCTTTGTTCAGTCTCGAGAAGCAATTTGTATGATATTTGCTCACACAAATAGGTATTCAACTCTTCTCTCGTCTTCACAATATCGCGCATAGTTGCTTTTATTACAACTTCTTCCTTTCGGCTTTGTCAGAAATAATTGCAGAATTGCCAGTCGGATCCTCAAGTATGATTTTCAGCTTTTCATTTCCCCAGAGGACTTTCTGTAATTTTTTTAGCAGATTCTTTGCTTTCTTTTTTGCAGCAGCATCTTCTTCATTCTCTTTGATGAATTCAATCTGCTCTTTTATCTTGTTGATTATGCCTTCTACATTTGTGATATATCCCTGCGATGCAGGCCCTGGCTCTATTGAGCCGACATGCGGTATCTTCACTTTTGCTTCTGCGCTTTTCACGATTCTTATGTTCAGGTCTGGCTTTCCCTTGATTTCTATCGTGCATTTGCAGGGTGTTTTCTGCTCTGCTGCCTCTACATCTGATTTCAAGAACTTGCATGACTCGCATTTCATCGAGAATACAAACAGTTTTCCAAAGAAAGGAACCTCTGTCTCTGTTTCAGTTAAGACCAGAGTTTTTTTCATGCACATCGGGCAAACCTGCCCTTTCAGCGTGTTCACTTTGTCTTTTTTAGCCATAAAGAAACAGAATAATAAATTGATTTAAAAATTTTACTGTTGCTTGGCTTTTGCATGCTTAGAATGAGGATTCCTGCAAAAACAAGCTCAGTAAATTTTGCTAAATTGTTATAGAATACACAAATTTACTGTTGCACATCTGTCATGTGCTTTGCCTTGTGAATTGTTGCAAAAGAAGGTGTTACAACAATGTAATCCTCGCCAAAGCCTGCTATCTCTCCTTCGATAGCGTCAGTTGTTTTCTTCAGCTTGTTTATCGCCCTCTTCAGCTCAATGAGATCTCTTTCTTTCAATGGTTTTATGTTTACCAGGGCGATTGTGTGCCCTTCTCTTAATGAGTCAAGGATAGGCTTCATGTCTTCAAAATCTTCTAGGATAAATGGCCTGACAAGTATCTTTGATTTTGGCTCTAATGCTTCTGAGTCAAGTTCAACGTAGCCTTCTTCTTCGTCCAGCTCATCAAATTTTGGGCCGCTCATTTTTGCCTTCAGTGATGAGAAAAAATTCTTCATTTTTAACCTCCTCCTCGACGTAAAATTGCTAACTTTATAAACTCTCTTTACTTTAGAATAGTATAACCGTGCATGTATATAAATGTTTCTAAAATTGCAAAGCAATAGCTCAAAACAATGCCTTTTTTAGGCAGTATATTTTTTATTCTATAAAAACACAACCTTTTTAAAGAGCATATAACTTCTTAGCAAACATGGCAAATAGAAGGGGAAGCTACAGGAGAAAGACTAGAAGGCTTATGAAGAAGAATTACCGCGAAAAAGGAAAGATAAGCCTGACAAAGTACTTTGCAGAATATAAAAATGGAGATAAAGTCACGCTTAAAGCAGAGCCTGCTGTGCAGAAAGGAATATATCACCTCAGGTTCCATAGCAGGACCGGCGTTGTAAAAGACAAGCAGGGCGACTGCTATAATGTTGAGATAAAAGACGGCAACAAGCCAAAGACTCTTGTTGTGCACCCGATTCATCTTGCGAGGTTAAAATGAAAATACAGGTAATAGAAGAAACACCTATCACTGCTGCAGAAGTCAAGACAGAGCTCAAGAAAATCAAGAGCAAGGACAAGGAACTGAATTTCAGGGCTCAAAAGACAGAGGATTACCTTAATCAGGTTGTTTCTGATCCAAAAAAGACAGCAGAGCTTGTCAAGAAACTGGAATCACTCAAGATACCTCGGCTAAAAGAGCAGCAGATAATGAAGATAGCAGACATCCTGCCTACAACTGAGAAAGATGTCAAGTTTGTATTGCAGGGATATACTCTTACAGTCACAAAAGAAAACATGGCAAAGATTGCAAAAGTGGTTGCTGATTTTGTGAAGTAGTTCTATTTGGTTCACTATCTAGTAAGTCATAAAGTTTATATACTGCGGCCATTTTAGGTTCTTTATAAGATGGGTTTAGTAACTATGAGGTATAGAGTTTATGGAAAATACAGAACAAGCGAAACAATTAAACAAGAGTTTAAAGGAAGAGAATGCGATTGTTCTAGATTTCTTGCCGCATGGTTACCCGTTCGATAAAAGACCCAGTCATAAGAAGAGTCCTATTGTCCAGGCCTTGGGTAAGAAACGATTCGTGCTTCTAGAGCTTGTACCTAAGAAAGATATTTTTCTACAGCCTTATGAAGAGGTGTATATAGGGGAAGGCAAAAGAGACAAGATACACCATATAATCGGAAAACTGCCTTTAGACAAGCTTACAGCTACTGCCAAGACAGAACTGGAATTTGTAGTCAAAGACCTTGTGAAGAAGAATGAGAAGCAGTTTGTGGATTTTTTCAATTCTGCGCAGCCCTTGACTACTAGAATGCATCAGCTTGAGCTGCTGCCAGGATTAGGCAAGAAGCACATGTGGGAGATACTTGAGAAGCGACAGGAAAAGACGTTTGAGAGCTTTAATGACCTTAAAAAGCGCATTAAGCTAATGCCAGACCCTGAAAAAATTGTAATAAAGCGTATTTTGGCTGAAATAACCGGAAAAGAGAAGCATTGCCTATTTGCAGAGTTCTAAAGCCTTTTTAGCGAAAATAGAAAATTATATATAGGTTTTATGTTTTTATGTTTTAAAAGGGGTGAATTGAAAAATGGCAAAGCAATATGAAGGACGCTGTATGAAGTGTAAGAAACAAGTTAAAATGAAGGATGCTAAAGAAGTTACTATGAAAAATGGAATGAAGGCAGCGAAAGGTGTTTGCCCGCACTGCGGAACTAAGGTCTTTAGAATCCTTGGAAAAGCCAAATAAAGCTGGAAATCTTTTGATTTCCACTATTTTTTTTTAAAGGGGGTGTTGGATATGTCTGCGCAAGATAAAGTTAATTTAAGGTTGCAAATACGAAGCAATATTCTAGAAAAGACTTCTATAAAGAACAAAGCAATTGCAGAAGAGATTGCCCGCAAATGGGCTAAGTTAGAATAATTTTATTTTTTTATTATCCCATAACCAATAAGCCGCCATCTCTGGCCTACTCTTCTAGATATAGTTATTTTTGCTTCTTCTTCTGCGCAGATAGGCCTTTTTAATGTGCATTCTACTTTTTTCTTGCTTATGTCATTTACGATGCCTACTGTTGCAGCAGAATTGACATTAAGCATCAGGAATTCTCCTTTCTTGATCGGCTCAACAACTAATTTGTCTTTTGCGCCCACCACTCTTTCAAGAAGGTGAGTTTCAAGTTTCAAATCATACCATACTGGAGGCAGTTTTCCTGGCTTTCCTACTACACTGCCTACTAGCTGATCTGATTTAACTATAGAAGGATCTAGTTCTGTCATTACTGCCATGCTTCCCCCGGGATGCACTTCTTTCAGTGCTGCTCCGCCAGCCATGGCACTTGTTATCTTTGATTTCAAAGGCTTCCATTTCTTTTCTTTAGATGCGTAGCCAGGCAATATTTCTATTTCATCTCCTACTGCCAGCTTGCCTTGTTTTAATGCTCCGCCAAGAACACCGCCAGTCAGTTTTTCTGGTTTTGTTCCTGGTTTATTGATATCAAAGCTTCTTGCAACAAGCATTATAGGGTCTTTGTCTAAATCTCTTTTTGGTGTTGGAATGTTTTCTTGTATTGCCTGCAGCAGCAAATCGATGTTGATTGAATGCAGCGCGCTGATAGGTATTATAGGAGCGTCCTTGTATTTTGTGTTTTTCAGGAATTCTTTTATCTTTTTGTAATTATTTTCAGCAATTGCCTTATCCACTAGGTCTATCTTGTTTTGCACGACAATTAATTTGTCAATGTTCATGATCTCTAGAGCCATCAAGTGCTCTTGTGTCTGCGGCTGAGGGCATTCCTCGTTTGCAGAAATCAATAATATCGCTCCGTCCATTATGTTTGCGCCGCAGATCATTGTCGCCATCAAGCTCTCGTGTCCAGGAGCATCAACTAAGGAAGCAACTCTTAAAAGTTCTGTCTCGCTTCCGCATATCTTGCATTTTGTAAAAACTGTGTAGCATTCTGGCTCCTTGCATTTCGGGCATTTGAATATGCTCATGTCTGCATAGCCGAGTCTTATTGTGATTCCTCTCTTTATCTCTTCAGAATGAGTGTCAGTCCACTTGTTTGTCAGGGCCTTGACTAATGTAGTTTTGCCGTGGTCAACATGGCCAATCAGGCCTATGCTTATGTCTGGCTGTCTTGCTTCTTCTTTTTTAGAAGTCTTCTTTGTCTTTTTGACTGCTTTCTTTTTACCCATCTAAGTCAGAAAAGTGAGAAAGTATTTATAAAGGTTACTCAAAACGCATACTTTTTGAGCACCTCTAAAAATCAAAGATTTTTAGTAGGTTACTTATTCTTCCCCTAATTCCCCTATATGCGTCCGAACACTGTCCATTGCGCCGTAGACTTTTACGCCTGCAAGGACTTTTTCATCAGGAGAAATCAATCTTGGTTTTCCGTCATGCATTGCCAACAAGATCATTGCTGTGCTTTCTACATTGTCTACTTCTTCAGAGCAGACATTCAGGATAACAATGCACTGCTTGCCCATAAGTTCTTCTATCTTGTAACTTTCTTTCAGGTCTGCAACCACTTGTATGTCTCTTTCAACAGGGCCTAAGTCAAGAAGCAAAATATATTCTTCTTTTTTAGAATGCATCTCTGCCCCTGTTATTGTGGCGACTCTTATCTCGAATTTTTCAAAATCTTTGAATGTAAGTTTTATTGGATCACACGCCATTATTTCACCTCAGAAGCAGGATTTATTATTTGATATAAATATTTTATGTAAACTTAAGGTCATTTGTGAGCATCTTATACAATTCTGCGCTTTCAAAGAAATAAATCGGCACAAGAGGATTGTCGCAGAGAGCTATTGCTTTTTTTCCTTTTAATTCGGTTTTTGCACTTTTATCTAGCTGATGCAATCTAGCCCCAATTTCATCCCATACAAAAGTTTTCAGGTCGCTGCATATCGGATTTGCATCCTTTAGCTTTAATTCAAGCCCTCCATTTTTTCTTCTTATTATGATTTGTGCATGTGTTGCTCTTGATACATTATTAGAAGGAACCCAGATGTCATTGTGTGCGGGATGCCTGCCTATTGTATAGACCTTGTAAGGCTCGTCTGCTTTTGGTGGTGTTAGTTTATAGATCAAGCTGTGTTTAGGAACTTCAGGAATGTTTAGCACTACCGAAGTATATGTCTCTATTTCTGGAGCAAGGGTTGTGCCTTCTCTAAATTCCTCTGGCGTGGGCACGACGATATAATTTCCAGGATATTTATCTACAAACGCTTCAAGAGGCCTGGCTATTGCCCGCCTCATGAAAATCGGCAGTTCTGTAGGAATTTCTTCTGCTTCTTGCTTTTCTTCTTTCTTCTTGCGGTTAAATAACCCCATTCTCTCCACCAAATAAACTTTAAGTATAAAATATTTAAATATTGTGCTTCTTCACTATATAGAAAATCTCGTTATGCTCTTTTATTATCTCAAATTCATAACCAATTCTTTTAAGCATCTGCTCAAGCCATCTGCGATAAGGATATTTCATTGGCTTGCCGGTTACTTTTTTTGTTGCAAAACTTATGACTAAATATTCTGCATCTATATTTTTTATCAAGGATTCGCTTGCTTTTCTTCCTTTTTTTCTTTCAACTTCATCTAATATTTTAAAGAGGAAACAAACATCTGCTTTGGGAAACCTCTTCAATAATGAAGGATCTTTTGCAGCCTCTGTCAAGTCCAGAGGAATTGCTTTTCCTTTTATCTTCATTTTCTTGAAATACTTTTCTAAGAATTCACAGTCCGATGCATTTAATTCAGAGGCGTAATATTTGGCATCAACCTTCATGTAAGGATAGCTCACAGGATTCAGGCCGCATCCCAAGTCAAGAATGGTTCTTGGCTTTCCTGTTACTGCAAATATCTTTTGATAAATCACAGGATAGATTGGAATTCTTTCTTTTGTTGACAGGTGCGTCTCTAATATTTTTTCATAATCTCCTTCTGAAAGATACTTTTCTCTTTCTTTTGCTGCTTTTGTCAAGAACACGCCATATATTCTCCGCAATACAGCACGGACATGCTTTACAGTCTGCTTATAATCTTCAGAGCGGGTTCTTCCTTCAGAAACAGCTTTCATCGCTTTAAGATTCTGCTTGAAATATTTTATCACTTCTGCGCGCACAAACTTATCTTCTATTGCATTGAACTCTTTTTTTTCTTTTATTTTTGCAATCAATTCTTTTATCATATTGGCTGTGCCCTTAAGTCAAATTTAGTCACGTCAATTATCCTTACTTTTACTTTCTGCCCCAGGACAAAATTGCCAGACACGATTACTGGCTTGTAAGCATGGTTTCTTCCAATAAAGGTTCCATTTTTACCGTGCTCATCAATAATTATCTCGCCTTCCCAGTTCTTCCATTTCCGGTTGTTGCTGAATGCAGTCCATTCAAACTGGGAACTTAGTTTCCTTGACCTGTCTTTTATTTCTCCTCCTGGAAGCTGTTTTTCTCTTTTTTCTGCTCTTGTTCCCGGCCGTGCAACAAATCTTGAGATGTTCAGCACATCTGGCTTTGTTTGGTCTATCAACAGCAGGCTGTCTTTGAACTGCTCATATGTCTCTCCGGGAAATCCGCAGATTATGTCTGTTGATATTGTTATATCAGGAATTTCTTCCCTGAATCTTTTGATTATGTGCTTGTAATCTTCTATCTGATAAGGCCGTTTCATTGATTTCAATACCTTGTCGTTTCCGCTTTGCACAGGAATATGCAAAAACTTGAACATCTTTGGATGCTTGAAGACTTTTATCAGCTCTTCAAGGTTCAAGAGAACATATTTTGGGTTTGCCATGCCCAGCCTTATCTTGAACTCTCCAGGAATTTCAACAATTTTCTTCAATAATTCTGCAATGTTTGTGCCTATGTCAACTCCATAGCAGCCAGTATCCTGTGCAGTTATCCATATCTCCTTGCATCTGTCTTTAACACACTGCCGCACTTCATTTATGATTGATTCAACCGGGTATGAGATTAAGTCTCCTTTGATCAGTTTTACAGAGCAGTATGCGCATCTTCCCCTGCAGCCAGATGCAATGGGAATTATGCCTATGACTGGATTTTTTCTTATCCTTGGCAGGTTTATTTTCAGCGTCTTGTTCTTTGCAAGTATTGCTACCGGATTGTCATGCAGTGTCTCTTCAACAACTGAAACAACTTTATTCACATTGTGCGTACTCACTAAAGAAACATCAGGTAATATCTCTCTTATCTGGGGATGCAGGTGCTTTGGTATGCAGCCTGCAACAATTATTTTCTTGTAAGGATGCTCTTCATGCACTTTTCTTATCTCTTTTAGCGCATTATCATCTCCCTTGACTGTGCAGATATTGAGAATGACTATAAACGCATCTTCTACTGAACCAACTATCTTGAAGTCTGCTTCAGCCAACAGCCCTTTCATCATCTCTGCTTCTGCAAAGTTTGCACTGCAGCCAAATGTCTTTATGCAGATATTTGTGCTCATGAGAAAAAGTCAGTTTTATCTTATATTTAAAGCTTCTGTGAATTCTTTTTAGCAAGCTTTCTTGCTTTTGCCTGCTCCAGACTAATTGTGTGGCGGCACTCAACGCACCATTTGCGCATAGGAGAATAGCTTTGTATCTCTGCGCCGCATCTTTGGCATTTCACTAAATTTCCCCCCATGCCTCTTAATAAACCTGCATACTTTATAAAAGTTATGCTTTTGATATTACTCTCGAGTAATTAACTTAGAGATACTTTCCATTTGGAAAGGTTCGTATTAGAAAAATTTTAATATTTCAAAGTTTTTAAACTAAATAATAGGGGTTTTTCAAATCAAAACAGGGGCAAATTTGCCATATGGAAAGCAACGGTTTAAGCAGTAATGAGAAAAAAATTCTTAATGAAGTAGGTAGTTGTGTCAAGATAGATGTGCCTGCTTTAGCTGAAAAGACAGGCCTTAGCAAGCCCACTGTACGCAGCATAGTCAATAAGCTTGTTTCTGCTAATTGCATTATGCCGCGGGTTTTGATGCGCCCTGCTGCTCTTGGATTGAACTTAATGACAATCTATGAGCTTACTTATCCTGCATCTGCTGTTGCAAAAGGAGATGTTATAGAGCAGCATATAAAGGCAATGCTGCCTATCACGCCGAATATTGCTACTATTATCAAAGTCAATCCGACAACAGTCTTGGTAGTTTCATTTTACACCGGCCTAGAGCAGAAAGATTATGCATTCAGCCAGACACTTGCGCGTTATTTCAAAAAAGTAGGCGAGGATTTTCCAGTGACTGCCAAGGAATTATGGACGCGCCCTGCAAAGGATTTTTATTATGATCCAAGCATATCTAAATTTTTGAAAGGCATTGATGATTTCAATAAAAACTCAAAAGAATAAAGAAGGAGGCGTATATACATGGAAGAGAGCCAACAGCTCGGAGGCAATATCGAGCTCGTGGGTTTTAAAGAAATTGATGGCGGCTCTATGATAATATTGAAAAAAGTCATAGGCAGCTATGCGCGAAAGTTTTCTGACAGGATGGACGGCATTGACAAGCTGACCATAAGGATGAAGAAAGTAGGCAACAGCCAGTTTGAGCTTAACGGCCTTCTTGTAAAAGAAGGACAGCAATTTAATTCAGAAGTGACTGACTATAACCTGTTTGTAGGTGTTGACCAGGTATTGAAAAAGATTGAAACATCTGCATTGAAGTGAAAACTTTTAAATAGCTTAAGTTAATTCTCGTACTTAATATGTTCCAGAACCATATAAAGAAGATACTGAAGAAAGAATTAAAGCTTAAAGATATCTCCTTAGAGATACCTCCGGATTCAAAGCTGGGTGATTTTGCTTTTGCCTGCTTTGCACTGGCAAAAGACATGAAAAAATCCCCTGCAGAGATTGCAAAAGAGTTTGCTCAAAAACTAAAGCCAGATGATTACATAAAGGAAATCAAGGCAACAGGCCCTTATGTCAATTTCTTCATAGACAAAAGCAAGCTTGCAGAAGAGACTGCAAAAGAGATTTTCAAGAAAAAAGACAAGTACGGGCATTCTAAGATGGGCCAGAAAGAGACTGTTGTCATTGAATATCCCGGGCCTAATACCAACAAGCCATTGCATATCGGCCACATGAGAAACATGGCTCTGGGCGTAAGCATGGCAAATATATTTGCAAGCCAGGGCTGCAAGGTAAAGAAAGTCAATATTGTCAATGACCGGGGAATCCATATCTGCAAAAGCATGCTCGCTTACCAGAAGTGGGGCAATAAAAAGACTCCTGTAAAAGAAAAAAGAAAGCCAGACCATTTTGTCGGCGATTATTATGTCATGTTCTGCAAGAAAGCAAAAGAAAATCCAGAATTAGAAAAAGAAGCGCAGGAAATGCTCAGGAAATGGGAAGAAGGCGACGAAGAAGTGAGGGCCCTCTGGAAAAAGATGAATAAATGGGCTTTCAAAGGTTTTAAAGAGACTTACAAGCATTTTGGTCTGCCGAAGTTTGACAAGGAATACCTGGAAAGCGAGACTTATAAGAAAGGAAAAGAAATTGTCATGGATGGTCTGGACAAAGGATTATTTCAAAAGAGAGATGACGGCGCAATTGTTGTTGATCTAAATAGGCAGGGATTAGGTGAAAAGGTTCTGATAAGAGCAGACGGCACCAGCGTCTATGTAACACAGGATTTGTTTGTTGCAGAGCAAAGATATGAGGATTTCAAGTTTGACAAGTGCATTTATGTTGTTGCTACAGAGCAGAATTATCATTTTAATGTCTTGTTCACTTTATTGAAGAAATTAAAATATCCCTGGGCAAGTGGCTGTTATCATTTTGCTTATGGCATGGTTCATCTGCCAGAAGGAAAGATGAAATCCAGGGAAGGCATTGTTGTTGATGCAGATGACTTGATGCTTGAGATGGAGGATCTTGCCAGGGAGCAGATTGTAGAAAGACACAAGGATCTTGAAGAAGAGAATGTCCATGAAAGAGGCACGTGGGTGGGGCTTGCTGCAATAAAGTTCTACTTGTTGAAGATAGATGCAATAAAAGACATGACTTTCAAGCCAGAGGAAAGCCTTTCTTTTGAAGGAGACACTGGCCCGTATCTGCAGTACACGCATGCAAGGGCTTGCTCTATTATCAGAAAAGCAAAAGAAAAGGATTTAGAGCCAGGCATAGATGTTGATTTCAGTCTGCTGAACAAGCCTTCAGAGATTTCTTTGATGCAATCTTTGTCTGAATTCCCTGCAAAAACCGCAGATGCCTGTGTTAATTTGAGGCCGCACATCATCGCGCAGTATCTTCTGACATTGGGCAGGGCTTTCAATGAATTCTATCACGCATGCCACTGCCTGAAAGAAGAGAACAAGGAGCTTGCCAAGGCAAGACTGCTTTTGATAGACAATACAAGGCAGGTCCTGAAGAATGGATTGAATCTTCTGGGAATCTATGCTCCTGAAGAGATGTAAGATGAAGATAATCAAGATTCCAGCAAGCGCAGGATGGCTGAAAAAGACAACAGGTGTTGAAAAAGCGCCTGATAAAATAATAAAGCATCTTGAGGATTTCTGGTTTAGTGAAACAGGAGTTTTGCCAGTCTATAGTTTTGATGAAGTGAAGGCGCCTACGCAAAAAACAATCTTTGAGAAAATAAAAGCGCAGAGAGAATTCATTGCTCTTGGAGGAGACCATTCAATGACTTATGCCTGTTTCAAGGCATTTGCTTCTAATCATAACAATCCAGGAATAATTGTTTTTGATGCTCATCCTGACTTGATGCCAACAACAGATCCAGTCAATCATGAGAATTATCTGCGTGCCTTGATTGAGCATGATGTCATTCCTGCAAAGAACGTCATTATTGTCGGGCTGAGAAATTCAGACCCAGATGAGATAAAGTTCTTGAAGGAAAATAAAATAAAGCATTTTCCCATGCTGGAGATTGCGCAGGATGGAAAAGAATCTGTCTGTAATGCAATAATGGCTGCTGCAAGAAAGTTTGATGCATTATATCTTTCTATTGATATTGATGCAGTTGATGCTGCTTTTGCTCCAGGAGTCACATATCCAGAGGTTGCAGGCCTGACATCAAGGGAATTATTGTATTTCCTGCACAGGATAAAGAAATTAAAGAACTTGAAAGCAATGGATATTGTTGAGTTGAATCCTGACAAGGATATCAATAACATTACTGCTTTGTTGGCGGCCAAAATAGTGGTTGAATTATGCTGATTTTATTTATCAGAACTGCGAATTTCTTTTTTGATGTGATTTCGCACGTGCAGCCTTGAGCTGCACGGTTTTGATCAAACTTTTTTTAAAAGTTTGATAGAAACATTTATATACTATTTTTCTGTTTTTTAGACTAATTTGAGTAAAAAAGGGGAAATAGGGTGACTATTAAACAGTTATTACTGATTTTGCTAGTTTTAGGTATTTTGAATGCTTTTCCAGTGTTTGCTGTAACATGCAACCAGACAATAAATGTAGACACAACTTTAACAAAGAATTACAATAGCTCTACTACTGGCTTCTGTATTAATGCCAGTCATATTACACTAGATTGTGCTAATTATAACATTACCGGCGGCCTGAATGAATACGGCATACTTGCAAATAATCGAGTAAATATTACGATACAAAACTGCAACATATATAATTTCTCAGATGGGCTGCTGCTGAACAGCACCAGTAATAGTCATGTCCTGAACACATTATCAGATGATAATCGGTTTAATTTTGCAAGCAAAGGAGTTGTATTGTTTAAGGCGCATAATAATAAATTTATCAATGTTACTACTTTCAATAACAGGCAGGCAGGATTTTATTTAGATCATTCTAATAACAATACCTTTTTCAGATGCATCGCCAATTCTACTGGTGCTGTTGCAGGATTTTATATGGACAAATCTAATTTTACAAACCTGACAAGGAACAGGGCTTTCTGGAACAATGGGGATGGATTCTATTTTCTTCAATCCACCAACGCTTTCGTGAAAAACAATACAGTATATAGCAATAATAACGGAATAATCCTTTCCGGCAATTCTCATCATGCTGCAGTGATTGATAATTTGGCATATAATAATTGGAATCCGGGAATCAGGTCATCCTGGTCTGATAATGCCACAATAACAGATAATGTCGTATACGGAACACCAGGCTGGGTGGGGTTTAATTTTTTTGAAAGCTCAAATAATACTATTGCGCGCAATAGGGCATATAACAATAGTCAATCAGGATTTTCATTTGATTCAAATTCAGACTTTAACTATATATTTAATAATTCTGTATTTAATAATTCAGGGGGCGGATTTAATTTTAGCTCTAGCGATAGAAATGATTTCATCAATAACAGTGTGCATGATAATGCACAAGACGGAGTTTCTTTGGATTTTTCACGCAATAACAGTTTGATTAATAACAAGGTGTACAACAATGGCGCCCGAGGAATAGAAGTATACCGATCAGACAGCGTTAATGTTACTAATAACACGATTTATAATAACGCCGGACATGGAGTTATTGTATACCAGCAGGGCGGTGGCCAGCCTGGAAGCAATACAAGAGTAACAAGGAACAGTATTTACGCCAATGGCGGAAGCGGAGTGTATCTTTATTTTACTAACAATGAATTTGTTATTAATAACAGCATAGCCAACAATACAGGATCTGGAATCCGCATTGAACTCGTTACTGTAGGGAATAATATAACTCTAAATACTGTGTTGAATCATACATACAGCATTCAGCTTATTAATGCAAGCAACAACACAATCTATAACAATTATTTTGGCAACAAGCCAACTGCGGATGCTGCCAGCGCGCAAAATGATTGGAATATCAGCAAGACTCCTGGAACGAATATTATCGGCGGACCAAATCTTGGCGGAAATTTCTGGACAAATTATAACGGAACTGACTTGAATGATGATGGAATCGGCGATACAGAAGTTCCTTGGAGAGGCGTGATAAAAGAGATAGTAAACGGTGGTGATTTCCTGCCTTTAATTAATACATATGTAAGGAGCATTGCATGCGAGTTTAATTCCAGCGGAACTTTCACTAACTGCACAGACGCGGCATTCTTTCAAAACATTACAAGAGTGCGGGCATTTTGCACAGCAAACAATGGAAGGACAGCAAATGCAACTTTTAACCTGACAAACCTGTACGATTCAAATACTTTCTTTGTCAATACAACTTCTGATAATTCAACAGGATTTTTTGTATTGGATAATACTGATGTGCAGATACTTGACAGCGGAGGATGGAGATTATCTGTCATCTGCACTAATGAGTCTGGTGTTTCACAGTCTGGTTTTGTTGATTTTAACATCCCATTCGGCAATATTTCTGTGTCAATGCCAATTCCTGCAGGAAATTCAAATGCCACAGCAAACAGGACATTTAATGTAACCTGTCGTCTGCAATGTGTTGGCGGTGAATGCGTAAACACAACAGCAACATTAGATCCAATACAAGTAGGCAATACGCCTGGAAAAAAGATAAAGCAAAAAGATTCGCCTGATTGGCTCTGGATTATTTTTATTTTATCACTGCTGATTGCAATAGCATTGACAGCAATCGCGCCAAAGAACAAGCTTGCATGGATTTTCGTGCTTACAATGCTGGTGATGGTTGCAGGATGCGGCGAGAGATTTATCAGCATCAATCAGCCAGGCACAGCCAATGAAGGAGACACTGTATGCGTGAATATAACTGTTAACAGCACAGCTTTTCCGCCTCCGTTCAATGGTAGGCCTTGGTTTGCTGTGCAGATTCCGAATAATTGGACTGTCGTCAATGCAACAACAGGAATTCCTTATCGCGGAGGAGCGAGCGGAAATTTCACATCCAATGCAACAGTCGCGAGAAATGCCTCAAGAACATTCGGCAACAAGACAAATTATACTTGGTGGGGCTTTGCAGGCAATCCTCCTGTGAATCCAGTCCAGGGCAGCTTCACAAATGGAACTATCTGTTTTAATGCCGCAACAGCAGGAAACTTTTTGATAGATTATCATGTCGGCCAGAACCGGACTGCCTGGTCAGATAATTCCACAAACATATCAATCAATGTAACTGCTGCAGACTTTGTAAGAATAAACAGCATAAGCATCTCGCCAGATAAATTTCCAATAGGCGGAGGAACACAATTGACGTGTATCGCTAATGTCACCGGCAGTAACACCATAGTTGCTGTTTATTTCAATGTAACGCTTCCTGATGCAACAGTTCTTAATTTGGGCAATGGCACGAAAAATGGAGATATATGGAACAGCTCTGCGTTTCTGGCAAACTTGTCAGGAGTCTATAATTGCTCAGTTCATGCAGTAGACAATGAAAGTATAAATAAAACAGATACTATCCTGTTTCGAGCAGGTGTAAAAGGTGCAATCCCTATGAATTCAGGTTATCCTTTTTATACAAGAGACCAGAACCCAAGATATCCTGCAAATCAGTCCTGCCTGGATTCATTGATACCTGGACAAAATTGCGATACCTCCTGGAACGTCACAGTGAACAGCTCTGTCGGAGATACATGGATTTTTTTCTGCAGTTACGATAATCCTCAGGGTGATGCCAACACGTCTGAAATAAATATCACTGTCGTAAGAGGTGGTGCTCCACCTCCTCCACCTCCCCCAAGACCTTCAGGCGGCGGTGGCGGCGGCGCAACAAGGCAGTATCCGCAGGAATGCATTGAAGACTGGTCTTGCACTCCTTGGAGCGCATGTATAGCAGGCCTGCAGACTAGGACCTGCACTGATGCAAATAAATGCGGCACAACAAATAGCAAGCCCGCAGAATCGCTGACATGCGCGATGCCTATTGCAGAATTTGTTGAAGAAGAGCCTGCTCCTCCTCCAGAACCGACTGAGCAGGAGAAAAAATCATTAAAACACAAGACAAAAATAATTTCACCTTCAGTTGTCTTTTCAAAAAGAAATATCACGCGAATTACAGCATTGCTTGTCGCGCTTGTAGTGCTTCTGGCAGTTATAATCAATTTTGTAAAGTACCGGCCGCCAGAAAAATCAGTCCAAACAGCTGCAGCAAAGCCTGCTGTGAAAAAACCAGCTGCCAAGCCAAAAGCCAAGCCCGCTGCTAAAAAATCACCAGTGCCAAAAGTTAAGCCTGTCAAGATGCCTGCAGCCAAGCAGATGAAAAAGAAGAGCACTGAAGAGCTGTTAAAAGAATTAGGTAACATCTAGAATGGATTTCAAGAAAATACTGCTGATTTTGTTTATTTTCTGTATCTTAAGTGCTTTTTCAGCCTATGCAATAAATTTTAAAGGCATTGCCTGGAATGCAACGTATGATGATGGAAATGTTGACACTGCGTATGGAGTGGATGTTGATTCTGCAGGCAATCCTGTTGTAACAGGAAAGGGAAATAATGATTACGTCACTTTCAAGTATGCTTCAAAAAACGGGGCGCAGATATGGAATGCCACTTATGCTCCTGGTGTAACAGCAAGGGGTATCCATGTTGATGCGCTGAATAATGTTGCTGTCACAGGAGACTCACCAGGAGGAATTCTCACTGTGAAATACAATTCAGCAGGCGTTAGATTATGGAATGACACATATAATCCCGGCGGTTTTCCAACTGGCAGAGGTGTTGCATCAGATTCTCAAAATAATATAATAATCACCGGCTCTGGAACTGCTAATACTGATTTTGTGACAGTAAAATATAATTCCACTGGCTCCCAGCTTTGGATTGAAACATATGGCTTTAGCAACAGTCTTGATTATGGAAAAGGCGTGGTTGATTCGCAGAATAACATAGTCGTAACAGGAAGAAGCAATGCATCTGGTGACTGGGATATCCTTACAGTCAAGTATAATTCTACAGGCGGGCAATTATGGAACACTACTTTTGATACAGGCAATCCTGATGATGTAGAAGCTATTGCTCTTGATTCAAACGATAACATAATAGTTGCAGGTTATGAAACAGTGGCGCTTCAGCGCGAGGATTATTTGATTGTAAAATTCAATTCAACAGGCGGACAGATATGGAATGTTACGATTGACAATGACGAAAGAGATATAGGCCACGGAGTTGCAGTAACCCCTTCAGACAATATAGTCGTGACAGGCTACAGCGGCCCGGCATTCCCTCTGCGCTACAATTATTTCACTGTGATGCTTAACCAAAGCGGTGCAATGATCTGGAATGGCACTTATGATAACGGCAATGATTTTGCCACTGCTGTTGCATCTGATTCGCAGGGAAACGTGATCATAACCGGCTACAGCGACAATGTGACTGCCAGCAAGACAGATTCTTACTTCACTTTGAAATATCTTTTCAATGACCCGCCCACACAAGACAATCCTATCTTAAATTCTTCAGTTGGAGGAAATACTGTTATAGAGAACCTGACGGTTTATCCGCAGAATGTGGTTGATCCAGAAGGAAGCCATGTAACAAATATCACTAATTGGTTCATGAATGGAACTTCAATCACTGTTTTGAATATGCCGTTTGATACGAATATAACGTCAAATGCAACTGGCGCAGTAAGAGATTATTCTCCGTTCCAGAATAATGGAACAGTTAATGGTTCTGTCTGGACCGCAGCAGGAATCTCTGGAGGTGCTTATATTTATGACGGAATTGATGACGGGATATCTGTTCCAGCGGCCAATAGCTTGAATCTTTCAGAAAACTTTTCTGTTGAGGTGTGGATAAAGCCAAGAAAACTGGGGGGCATAGGATCCCAATATATCTTGGATAAGGGTGATGCTTCTGGCGTCGGCGTAAATCCGGGTCATAATTATGCTCTGTTCATAAATTCTTTCACGAATCGGACTATATTCATAATACATGGTACTGGTGCTTTCCCCCCAGGTGCTGCTTATGCAGTGGGAACTGTAACAACTCTTAAACCAGATCAATGGTATCATATTGTCGGTACTTTTGTCAATTCCACTCATGATATGCGTATTTATTTGAATGGTTCTTTTGAGGCAAATCAGACAAGCAATTGGCCTGGCGGTCCTCCGCTTTATTCATATCCTTTAACTATTGGAAGGCAGTCACTTGGAAACTTTAATCTGTTTAACGGAACAATTGATGAAGTAAGAGTTTACAATAGGGCCTTGACTCCTGCGCAGATCAAGGCAAACTATAACAAAGGACACCCTAATTATAATACAATTGTTTCGCAGGAAACCAGAGTAAATGAAACATGGCGCGCATGCCTGACACCAAACGATGCAATAGATGACGGCCAGACAAAATGCAGCAATAATGTGACGATAAAAAAGCAGGTTGAATGCGGTGATTACATAGCAAACGATACTGTTTTGTTGAGGGATTTAAGAGGAAACGGCACATGTTTTACAATAATTGCAGATCATGTGACGCTGGACTGCGCAGGGCATATGCTAATAGGCAATGGAACCGGCCAGGGCATAGTCGCAAATCATACCAATAATATCACCATAAAGAATTGTGTTGTGCGGAATTTTACAAACGGCATATATTTGAATCATTCTAATGATAGTCTTGTGCAGGAAAATACAGCATATAATCACAGCAATGCAGGTTTTTATCTTATTTCAAGCTCAAGAAATGATGTTATTAATAATACTGCATACAACAGTACATACGGCATCCTGCTGAACCTTAGCTCTAATAACACCTTGACAGGAAATCTTGTCTATAATAGCCAGGATTTTGGATTTTATCTGCAGGATAACAGCTGTTACAATTATTTGTTTAATAACACTGCGCGCAACACGTCTGACACAGGTTTTCATCTTGCCTTGAATTCCAGTTATAACACAATAAGAAATAATTCTGCGCACGCCACCCAGAACAGGGGATTTCATGTAGATAACTGCACAGGCAATATTCTTGCATCAAACAATGCATATGATAATGTAAGAAACGGCTTTGATATACACACCGGCTCAAGCAGCAATTCTCTTTTCAATAATACTGCGTACAATAACGGCTTTTTTGGCTTTTTAATATATCAGACAGACAATAACACGCTCAAAGACAATGCTGCATATGACAATACTCGGCAGGGCGTTGTCATCCGTATAGCAAATAATACAAACATCTCAAACATGCATGTTTATAATAATGCCTTAGGAGAAGTGTGGATAGGGACAGGTGCGACACCATGCCAGGTTTATATTTCCGGCTTGATCATAGACCGGCCTGCAGACGGTTTCCAATATTACACCAACCTCTCAATAACAGATTCAGTCGATCCAAATACAGAATATATAATCTATTGGGCAAGCCAGGGCACGCTTCCTGCAAATTACATATCTTTCAGGCGGAAATTTGTGAATATATCTAATTTTATCGGAGCCACAACCATAGATTCAATAACCTGGCGCTGGCTTGATTCAGAGCTTGCAGGGTATAATGAAAGTCAGTTTGAATTATGGCAGTATAATGCAAGCGGCTGGACAATGTTGAATAATTCTCCAGATACTGCAGCCAATACTCTTGGTTTGCGCAACCTTGCCCCTTCAAGTGATTATGGAATACTTCAGCAAGCGCCTCCCGCGCCTCCAGGACCTTCTGGCGGCGGAGGTGGCGGCGGAGGAAGGTCTTACATAAATGCAATGGAGCAGCAGGAGCGCCAGGCTGAAACACAAACAACCACCACACCTGTTGCACCATTTAGCTATTTGCCTGAGTTTGAGGAAGAAGAGATAATAGAAGAAGAGCCTGCAGTGCCGGTAATTGAGGAAAAGATTGAGATAAAAGAAGAAAAAGTACCTGAAACAACAGTTATTGCGCCTGAAACACCAGGATTTTCATTATCTGAACTGATAAGCACCCGAAACTTTGTGAGGGCAGCGTTATTGATACTTGTAGTCTCTATTTTAGTGTATATTTTCGCTCTTTCCAGGTTCCTAAAGAAGAAGCAGGCATCAAAAGAAGATGTTTTGGTGGAAGAAATGCTTGAAACACCTAAAAAACCTGTTTCCAAGAAGATCAAACCCAAAGTTTCTGCCCCGAAAGTGTCTGTCTTGGATAAGCACGAGAAGACTGCTGAGGACATTCTTAAAGAGCTAAACAAGTATAAATAGAAAACTTTATATATTCATACTCCAATTGAACTACTGTATGGGGAGAATTAAGACTAAACTTGTAAAAATATATACTTATTTATATACTTTTCTATTATTTTCGATAATACCATACTCTCTTCTTGGATAATACCGACGTTGCCTTAATAGTCCACAATAAATAAAGGTGGTCTCAAAAGTCAGGAGAGTGTCCCAAAAGTCTAACTTTTGATATACTTATGATGCAAAGTTGATAATACCCTAATCTTTTTATAGTTTTCTTACTTTTTTAAATACTGGTTGCTCTATTGGCATAACAATCACATACTGGGGGG